>JASEIA010000100.1 GCA_030018575.1 Nanobdellota archaeon
TTCTTCGTTTCAATCCTATATTAGTCCAATTCAAATTATTTACCACTTAATTTCAGTAACAAATTGTTATTGCGTTTCAATCCTATATTAGTCCAATTCAAATCCGCCGTATAAACAAAACAAACGGCATTTTAAAGGCAATTTAAAATGCATTGCTTCTTGCTTCCGCAATTCTGCTCCGTATTTATAAAGACCCACGACATTACCACTTCCCGCTCATTAGATTATTTTTGTAAGTGTTACTTTCTCTTTTCCAATCACTTCCTTTTTTATGGCTTCCTTCGTTGGAAGCCCATATATGACTATACTATCTTTTTCATTGTTTATAAGCTTTTTCAACTCCGAGCGTATTTTGAACAGTTCGCTATCTGTCAATTCCCCTTCAAATACCGAATTTTGCACCCAATGCAGGTATTTCCTTAAGAAATGGCATACCTTTGTCACCTTACCAACCTCAACATCATACACAAGTATTACATACATTTTACCACCATATCCTGAATGCCTTGTAATCCCCTATGCCTATAAATTGCTTTTCAAGCTTATAGCATTCAAGCCGTATGAGCGTTTGGTAAGATACATTCCTGCCTAGATTCCTATGCTTTATTGTTGTCTTAAGCTTTTCTTCATAATTTTCAAGGAACAATCTCCGCCCTTTATCATTAAGGAGGCAGTAATTCATTTCCTTCTCAAAATGCTCCTCGGAAATCATTTTTTTATTTATTAGCTTAAATATAACCCTGTCAACAATAAGCGGCTTAAATATTTCGCTTATGTCCAGCGCTAATGAGAATCTGCGCTCAGATGGCTCATGCAAAAATGAAACAGAAGGATTAAGCTGTGTATTATATATCTCGGTCAGCACTGTGCTGTAAAGAAGCGAGTTCCCAAAGCTTATTAGGCAGTTGAGCATATTCTCCGGTGGTCTTCTTGTTCTTTGCTCAAATTTAAAATTCTCAGGGAATATTTTGTCATAGCATCCATAATAATTGCTCCATATATTCCCTTCTATTGCGAGTATTTGGTTTATATCCCCTTGCTCTTCAAGCTTTTCTATTAACTGCCTTATCTTTTGTATTTCTTCTGAGAATGCAATGCCTGAAGTATTGTAATACTCAAGGTTTCGTATCATGTTTTCAGCAGAGCCTTTTACGAATTCACGCGCAAGCTTTAATCTTGAGCTTTTGTCGAGATAGTAAGAGGCCTGCTTTACAATCATGTTCCCAGAGATAAGCTGCTCGCGCGGATAAAAGCTCCCTTCATAAAATCCATATCGGTTAAAAAAATGTATGGGGATGCCGTGCTTTGCAAGGTAAGAGACTACTCCTGAAGAAAAGGTTATCCTGCCATAAGCATAAATGGTGTTTATTTTTTCTATAGGCAATATCTTGTTTATTTCTTTATTGATAAAATAGACTGTATTCTGCTTTCTTTTTAGGATTCCGTCCTTTGTTATGTAATAGTTTTCTTTCATATTTATAAGGTTTAGCGCAAAAACTATATATGGCTTTCCATTCCGGCAGCCGAAAGGTTTAAATCGCTTTTACACCTTCTTAAAACTATGGAAACGGGGCTTAAGGAGCAGTTCTTAAAGATTTATGCCAATTTGCCGCTTTCGCTCAGAAAAGAGATTATCATTATATTTAAAAAAGAGCCAATGACATGGAACGCCGCTTATATAGAAATCTTTAATAATACAAAGAAATCCAATGTTATACTTAATAAGCTGAGAGAGTTGAAGATAATATGAGCAAAGACAAGGAAATAAAAGAACTGGTAATAGCAAGGCTTGAGACAATGCCTTGTGACGAGAAAGTGTCAATAGGCTCATCGGGAGAATTCAGCAAAGATGAGTTGATTCAAGAAGTCAGGAAAGGAACTGGTATCGGAAAGAAGATAATTGAAATTGAGATGGAATTTTTGCGCGCTATGAAAGAGGGAATTATTGCATAAAAATGAAATTTTTAGTTACAAGGCCAGAGCATGACGACACTACGCACTATTTGTCAAGCTGGGCAAAGCAGATTATGGTCTGTGCAGAAAATCATGGGCTTCAAATAATTGACCTGAACCGGGAAAGGGCGGTTAAGGCTGAATTTGAAGGCAAGATCAATGCTGGGAATCCATGCCTTGTAATGCTCAACGGGCATGGGGGTGATAATCTGGTTGCTGGGCACAAGAATGAACCTTTGCTTATTGGAGGCATTAACGACAGGCTCCTAAAATCAAGAATAGTGTATGCATTATCTTGCATGTCCGCAAAAGAACTGGCGCCAAGAAGCATACAATCAGGAGCTAAATGTTATACCGGATATGACGATGATTTTATATTCAATTATATGCCTTCCATGCTTAGCAGGCCGCTTAATGATGAGCGCGCAAGGATGTTTTTTGAGCCTTCAAACCTGTTTATGAAATCTTTGATAAAAGGCAATTGTGTTGAAGAGGCAAAAGCCAAGGCAGTGCGGCTATTCAAAAGAAACATTGCAAAAGCACTGGCAAGCCCTATTTCTGCCCGCCTAGCAAAAAATCTTTGGTGGGACCTTAAGCATTTTGTATCACACGGAAACTTGAACGCGTCAATCTAAGCCCAGCAAAGCTGGAAATAGCTGCATTTCCTGCAGTAGCGCTTCTTTTCAGCTTTTGGCGGCTCTTGCTGCTGGATGATGGCGTTTATCTTTTGTATTGTGCTTTCTATCTCATTTTCCGCCTCTTCTGACAGCGTTACTTCTGTCTTATGCCTCTCTGCAGGGTAATCTATAACGCCTTCCGCTATAATGCCTTTTGCGCGCTTAAGGTAATACAAATAATAGAGGAGCTGGAATCTGTGCGCTTTCTCAAGGCGCCTTGATTTCTTGACTTCATGCAGTATTAAGGCATCGCCTCTTTTTACAAAGTCTATCGCTATCCTTGAGTCTATCACCTTTTCCTTGTTTTCCCGGCTGTAGCTTGTTTCATGGATAGCCTTGCCCATTTTCACAATATCGGAAGTGTGCTCCATGCTTATCTTATGGGAGAAGAGCCATAGCTTTGTCGGGCAGACTATAAAGTATTGGATTTGGGTGCCTGTGAGGCGGGTTTGGGGCGGGAGTGGAGTTGGTGGCATGGTTAGAGCTTAAATAAACTGTTCGCTATGAAAGTTAAATCCGGAGTCAGGTTTATACCAATTGGCTATTTCTTTTCTGGGGATATATCTAATGTCATTTAAACCTTGTATGTGAGGCAAAGATGATAAACTCTCAGAATCATTTTTATTACATTGTAATGAAAGGCAATATCGGCTAATTTTTTTCTTAAGAATTAAGATATTTTCCCACCTTTCAATTGATTTTTTGGATGCCATGACTTTCTCTATCTGCTGTCTTAATTCTTCTGCTTCGGTATTAATTTCAACGAATATAGTAGTTGGCTCTACTTTTTCTTTAATAAGTTGGAACTGATTAATATCGCCAAAATTTAATTTTGTTAAATGCTCCAATATATTTATAGACTCTGCCTTACTTTTTCTCTGGTTTAATAGTTCATAATATGGTTTTATAGTTCCTAATATAAATTCACTCTCTTTAATAACATTGCCATTCTTTTGAATCGCATCATTAATTACCTTCTTTGTAACATCTATTAAAACCGAATCATAAATATAGGAATGATATGCCCTCTTTGTCCTTTCATCTTTTAGCATTATTATCTTTACCATTCCCTCTCGTTCATTATTCCTATTGCATCTGCCAGCCGTTTGGATTAAAGAATCCAGTGGGGCCATATCCCTAAAAACAATATCTGCACTAATGTCAACACCTGCTTCTATTAATTGAGTGGTAATAATTATCTTTTGCTTATTTCTATTTCTTAAGCGTTCTATCTTACGTAATCTTTCACTGGGCAATATGTGTGTTGAGAGATTTATAAGTTCTAAGTCTTGTAGGCAGCAAATGCCATTCTGGTCTATGGTTGGTTTGGCGCCTGCTTTCTCTGATAAGACTGCCTTTAAATGTCCATATAGCTTTTTACATGCACCAATAGTATTAAGAACCACCATTATATCCTTATCGGGACATGATTGCACTTCTTCTTCTATTTCACAACAAAATAGATTAAATTCCTTCTCATTCAATTCAAAACCAATATTATACCGATTAAATAAGCTAAAGTAATTATCTTTATTTGCTACTAATTCTTTTATCTCTTTCTTTGGTTCAAATATAAGCGGTTCCGTTGCTGTCATGAGGATTACCCAACAATTAAACTTATAGCACATATACATTAAAATCTCTTTTATCAAAAGCCAATAGCGTGTTGGTATGGACTGCACTTCATCTAAAATGATTATTGAATCTATAATATTATGGAACTTTCTTGCTGCTCTGTTCCTATTAGTAATCAAACTATGAAACAATTGGATAAATGTAGTTACAATAACTTCCGAATACCAGCCTTCTGTGAGCAATAATGAGCTGTTGATATTTTGGACTACATTCAGTTCGTTCTCTGTTTCTTCACTGTATTCAATTTCGGTTAAATGATGGTGTTTTAGTAATAAATTCGTTGGCGGTTCTTTTTGTTTATACACCAATTTAAATATCTCTTTTATTACTTCGCTATTTTGATCTATTATACTAAGGAATGGGAGGGCATATACTATCTTTGGAGTAAAATCTAATTCCTCTATTACTTTCGCTCTAAGCTCTAATGCAAATGATAAACCTGCAAGAGTTTTTCCGATGCCTGTTGGAAGATTTATAGATAAAATTTTGTCTTTTTTAACCTGTATATCCTGAAGTGAATTTTTTACTTCACTGTACGCATTCTCTCTAACTCTG
>JASEIA010000101.1 GCA_030018575.1 Nanobdellota archaeon
CTGAAAACAGATGAGCAAAACTGCGAATTGGAGATGACTGAATGGGGGCAGACTCAAGTTGCGGAGCTTTATTTTAGAGAGCTGGAAAAAGAAGATGCGCAGAAAGAGCAGGGGGTTTGAGTTGGGGAAGGGGCAGGTTATATTTTTGCAAAAATTCCCTCAAGACAATACACTGTAAGCTTGCCTTCTTTGCCTGCTTTTTTGCATAATTCTGTTTCATCACATTGCGGGCAAAGCTTTGCTTTTAATTCATTTTTGGAAACATCAAGCGTGCCTTTCTTTTCATGCAGTTCATACAGCAGTTTCATGCGCTCCTGCGCCAATTCAGGATTTTGGATTTCCTGCACTCGTTCATACCCTACCTTTGCCAGCCAAAGCTTGAACGGCTCTGCTTTTGGGGAAGGTATTGACTGGATTATGCGAAAAATACTTTCTGTTTTGGCGCAGTCAGTTCCATATAACTTTCCATCTGCAGCCCTAATCTTCAGTTGTCGACAAAATGTCGACAACTCAATTCCACTTGACTCTTTTTCACGCTCTTTCAGCCTGTACCAATAATCTCTAGGATTAACGCTGCCTGTTAAAGCTTCCACCACATCAACAACAGAAAAAAACCATTCGTTATTAACCAATATTCGCCTTATTTGTTTTCCCTGAAACACCGCTAATGACTTGTTTTCTTCCATAACCTCACCTTCCTGCAAATGCTTAACAAAGTATTGCTTATAAACCCTGCGCCTTGCTGGCAAGTGGTTAATTGGCGCATTTTTACAAAATGCCTGAAAAGTTTTCAGAAAAAGCGAAAGAATTATTGCAAAAACCGAAAAAACATCAGCTTAAAGCCGGAGGCGGGCTTTCTACAGCTCCACGCCAAACTCTTTCCCATACTCAACCTGCCTTATCACGTGCGTGGAACACAAGTCCTTCTCAATCAGTTTCAAACTCTCAGGAATAACCGCCTTTCTCACTTCTGCCTTTAAGCTCAATGCCTTGTCCTTCTTTGCCTTCCAGACCGCGCTGTCAAAAGCCAAAAGCTCTTCAGTTGCAAAAGCTGCCTTGTGGCTTCCAGCAGAAGGAAACTCTTCAAAATGCACGTCCTTGCCAAAGATGTCCATTGAAAGCTTGTAAGTGAGCATTGGCATAATCGGAGCAAGCAGTTTCAATATTGTCTCCAAGCAGGTATGCAGTGTCCATAATGCAGAGCCCCGCTCTTCCTTTGAGCACTTCCCTTCCTGGTTATACGCCCTGTTCTTAACCAGCTCCATGTAATGCGAGGCAAACGTCTCCCAGATGAAATGCTTTATTTGAATTGCAGGCTCGTGGAAGTTATAATTTTCATAGCTTTTGTCTGAAACCTCTACAAGCCTGTCAAGCTCTGCAAGAATCCACTCGTCAAGAGGATTAAGCTTATTTGGCTTAGATACAACCTCAAACATTGATATGAACTTTGCGACATTCCACAGCTTCACGATTGTCTTTCCCGCTCCGTCAATCCTTTCAAACGAGCACCTGAAGTCGTCTTTCTCCAGATTGCCTTCAACAGCAGCCCACAAGCGGAAAGGCTCTGCCCCGTACTTCTTCAATACTTCCTGCGGGTCAATGACATTGCCTGTGCTTTTTGACATCTTCTTTCCCTTGTCATCAACAATATGGTAGTTAATCCACGCATCGTGGAAAATGCACTTGCCTGTAAGCAAATAGCATTTAAGCAAAGTGTAATACAGCCAGGTCCTGATAATCTCTTTTCCCTGAGGGCGTAAAGAGCAAGGGCTGTTCTTCTCAAAGAACTTCTCATCGCGGGAATACTTCAGTATATATAATGGGGATATTGATGAGTCAAACCACGTGTCAAACACCCTTTCATCGCCTGCAAACTCAGTAGAAGAGCACTTAGGGCACTTTGAGACAGGCGCTTTCTCCTTCCACGGCTTGCAGTATTTCCCTTTTGGAGGAACAATCGCCTCATGGCATTTACTGCAGTACCATAAAGGAACCTCTGTTGCGTAAAACCTCCTTCTTGTTATCGGCCAGTCAATTGAAACAGCGTCAATCCAGTCAAGAAGTATCTTGCGAGATTCAGGCGCATAGAAATGCACTTTCTCAGCAAGCTCCCTCATCTTGTCCTTGGATTCAAGCTGCTTGACATAATATTCTTTCATTGCAATGAACTCAATCTCGTGCTTGCTTCTTTCGCAGATTGGAGTCTTGTGCGTAATCTGCTGCTGCTTAACCAAAAGCCCTTTTGCCTGCAATTTCTCAATCATTGCCTTTCTTGCTTCCTTTACCTTCAGGCCTTTAAGGAATCCGGCAAGCTCGTTCATTGTGCCGTCCCTGTTGATTGCGATTACAGGAGTCAAGCCCATTTCCCTGAAGAACCTAATGTCAGACAGGTCTCCTGCAGAGCACATCATCACCAAGCCAGTTCCCTTGTCAATCTGCGCAAGCGGATGCGCCTTTATAGGAACTTCCCTGTTAAACAAAGGAGTTATTGCGTGCTTTCCGTCAAGCTTCTTATACCTGCCATCCTCAGGATTGAAAATAACCATGCCGCACGCGCATACAAGCTCAGGCCTTGTTGTGCCTATTGTTAATTTCTCTCCTGTCTCCTTCACTGTGAATAGGATGTCATTGAATGTTGAGGCTTTTTCAGCGTAATCCACTTCAGCATCAGCAAGTGTTGTCTGGCAGCCGGGGCAATAGTTGTTTATCCTTTCATCCTCATAGATTAATCCCTTGTTCCACATGCCAATGAATGTTTCCTGCGTCAGAGTCCTGTAATCGTCAGAATCAGTATGGTACACGTCGCCTATTTCCTTTCCAAGCTCCCACGAGTTAAAGCTTATCCCCAATTGCAGGAAAGTGTCTGTTGAAGCCATGCTGCTTTCTTCCAAAACCTTTCTGCAGGCTTCTATGTACTGCTCTCTTGGGGTATTTGTTAATTTGATATTGAACTTTTTCTCAGCAGCCACCTCAATAGGAAGCCCATTCCTGTCTAAGCCCAAAGGGAAAAGAACATTAAAGCCCTTCATCCGCCTGTACCTTGCAAACATGTCCATGAGGCAGTAAGTTGTTGCCTGCCCTATATGGACCGGAGTGTTTACATAAGGCGGAGGAGTGTCTATTGAGTAAACAGGCTTTTTTGAGGATTTGTCGAAATGGTAGGTTTTATCAGCTTTCCATTTGGAATATGCTTCCTTCTCAAACTCCTTGCTCCATGATTTTTCCTTTATTTTTGATTCTGGCATTTTACTTCGGATTCTCCTTGTTCAGAACGTAATACGCCCCCCTAAAAGAGCCAATCTTTTTTAGATATTTAAAATGTATCATCTCGCTTATATCATTTACCGCGGTAGCATAGGAAACATTATTTATTTCGCTATAAGTCTTTGCCTTAAGGGACTTATTCTTTCTCAAGTATTCTATTGCTTTATTTTGTCTCGCATTTAAGTCACTTAATGTATGTATAGTCCTCTTAATGCCTTTTTTATTATAAAATATTATTCTAAAAAAGCTCTCTGTAAATATAAATTCTGGATCTTCCAGCCCCACAGTTCTCATCTGATTCTTCATCCTAGATATGCCTGTCCCTAATCCCTCAACATAGCCCATATCACGCAAAAAGCGATAGGTTAAGGGGTTTCTTTGGACAGAAATGGTACCAAATAGTTCTCTTGGTAAAGCATGAGGTAATGAACCGGGGCTAGTAATTTCTATCCTATCTTCAAAGACAGATATCTGAATAGAATCACGGCTAAAATAATCGCGATGCGCCACTGCATTTACTATTGCTTCCCTGACAGCTCTAAGAGGGTATTCATATTCTTCATCCCTTTTTGCAGAGCCTGTTATTTTAATCTTTTTATTAAGATGCGATTTTACAAACGCCATTGATTCTTCGATACATCCTATTAAATCTGCCTGCACTAATTTATGGGAGATTATCTCAACAGGCTCCTTTCCTAAAAATTGGACAAGCTTTACTTCCAATTGCGGAAAAAACTGAGGCGGATTTTTGGCAAAAAGAAGGATGGCAGAATTTTTAAGCTTTATTTCCCCATTTTTTGAAGCTAGCCTATTGCTTACAAGAAAATCTTCGATGCTGTGCTCTTTGAAAAAATTGCCTTGGTTTCTATTATCCAGATAATTTTTAATTTTATTAGCATCTAAGTCGCTCATTTTGGCAATTGGTTCATAAGAATCATCAAAAGAGAGTATCTGCTTGTTTCTGAGAAATTCAAGCTGTGTTGGCCCATCCAGCCTTTTTGTTGTACTGCCTATTCTTACATAGATTGCACCCTGAAACGTATAATACACCGAATCTGCTGCACGCTGGACAATGGTTACTGCAATTCGTTTATTGTCTATTGTATGCACTTCGATAGAAATAAGCGGAGCTGGGGAGATTACCTGGTTTGCGGCAGATATTTCCTGTTGAAGCTTATCAAGGCTGCCTTGTATTCTTAAAATCTGCCCTTTATCATTAACCCCTATAAATAAGATTCCGCCAAAGCTATTCGCCATGCCACATAATATTTTGCTAACTTCCTGATGGCTATGAAAAGACTCCTTTAACTCAACTTCCTGAGTTTCCCCTTTTGCTATAATCTCCTTAATCTGTAAAATATCCATGACTTAGTTAGAAATAATTAGAGGTATTTAAAAGTATGTTTCTGCGCCCCGTCGCCCCCCTATTATAGTGAAAGACATAAGTAATTATACACTGAATAGTGTTATGTCTTTCAGA
>JASEIA010000102.1 GCA_030018575.1 Nanobdellota archaeon
TTATCTTCTGCATAAGAACATCAATATCCCTGTAGAATTCTTCCTGTGCCTTATAGTTGTTTGCCAGCGCATAGTCAGCCATTTCTATGACTTTGCCCAAACCCTTGTTCTTGACGTCCCTTTCATCCCTTGCTATAAAACCTTCCAGTGTTTCAGGGTCCAAGTTATCCCTTCTTGCAAACCTGACATTCAAGTCAGCCACTATTGCCACAAGGCAGAAGCTTTTGGAGTTTTTCCTTAGAAACTCAGCCTCCTCGACGCTTCTCACGCCTGTAATAATGACGTTATCATAACTTTGCGCTTTTTCCAAAGCCTTTCTTATTACTATATCCATTCCGTACTGCTTTCTCCATTCATCTCCAAGCAAGGAACGATTGTCTTTGGTAGGCTCAAGCCCTCTTCTTACAAGCTCTTCTGCAATAACATCACTCATGTTAAGCTTTGTAAAGCCGTACTTAGAAACAAGGTAATCCGCAAAAGTGTCTTTTCCAGCTCTTGCCAGCGCTGTTACGCCTATTATCATATTTTGCCTCTTTTTTCAACAGTCTAAGGTGTCTTAGGAACCTCAAAATGATCAGCTATATTGCTTAGTTCTTGTTTTGTATACTCCTTTATGCTGCCATCAGCCAACCTTGCAACCATTTTTTCAAGATGCGCATTCAATATTACCCTTGCGCACATGCTGCACGGCACCCCATCAATCAGGTCGCGCGTATCGCCTCCTTTTTCCCCGCAAAGGTACAATACACCGCCGTTGGCAGTTTCAAACCCCGCATTCATTATTGCATTTACCTCTGCATGGACACTCCTGCAAGTCTCGTAATGCGTGCCGTGCTGGATTCCAAACTGCACCCTCAGGCAATATCCTCTCTCAAGGCAATCCTCAAGCCCCGATGCAGCGCCGTTATAGCCTGTGCTCTTTATTTTATTATTCCTGACAATAACTGCGCCGAACCTTCTCCTGTGGCAGGTTGCCCTTTTGGAAACATCCCTTGCTATCTGAAGAAAATACTCGTCCCAGTCCGGCCTCTTGTATGCCTCTTCCCCCATAATAAAAAAGTAAAGAAAACAGGTTTATTAAGATTTGTATGCTGGAGTTACTTCTTCCTGAACTTCTTCAGAAGGCTCTTGCTGCCTTTCCATTCAAAGGCTTCCCTTAATACGTCCTCGATTGTCGAGACAGGTATTACCGTTATCTTTTTTGCATTTTCCCTTGAAAGCAGCAAGTCCTGCTCATTTGTCTTTGGAATCAAAACCCTTGAAATCCCCGCTTCTATCGCAGCCTCAACCTTTGCAGTGACACCGCCAACAGCAAGAACTTCCCCTCTTACTGATAATGAGCCAGTCATTGCGGTGTCCTGCCTTACAGGAACTTTCTTCAATGCAGAAATTATTGACGTTGCAACTGCTATAGAAGCAGAGTCGCCTTCAACTCCTTCATGCGTCTGGATAAACTGCGTAAAGATATCATACTTCTCGCGAACATCCTCTCCGAAATACTTCAGAATAATTGCTGAAACATTCTTTACAGCCTCTTTTGCAATCTCTCCAAGCCTTCCTGTAGCTACAAACTCTGTCTTCTTTCCGCCCGGAGTGACTTCTGATTCAATAGGCAATACAATGCCTGAGTAAGCAGAATCCCCGCCAATAACAGCAAGCCCGTTCACCCTCCCAACAAGGCTTCCCTTTGTGACAATAACCTGGTATTTTTTCTTGTTTTCAATATACTTGTCAGCCAGCTGCTGCTCAAGCGGCCTTGCAATCTTTTTCGCTTTCTCAATGTGCTTTAATTCTGTTATCTTTGCGCCTTCTTCCAAAGCCAAGTCGCCGGCAGCACGAACAATGCCGCCAAGCTCCCTTAATCTCACTGTCAATTTGCCTGAAGTGCCTGCAAGCCTTCTTGCCTCGTGGATTATTTTTTCAACAGCATCTTTTGTAAAGTGGGGTATCCTTCCGTCCTTCACAACTTCCTGCGCAACAAATACTGCAATCTTTTCCCTGTTTTCTTCTGTGTCATTCATTGTGTCATTCAAATATATTTCATAGCCATATCCCCTTATTCTTGACCTCAATGCAACGTGCATGTGCTTGACAGAATCAAGGTTTCCTGCTGCAACCAATGAAAAATCAGCAGGCACTGGCTCGCTTCTTGTCATTGCGCCTGAAGAGCGCTCAGATTGCCCTGTGATTGGATATTTCTTTTCCTGCATTACGGTAAGTATTTCCTGCTGCGTGTTTGGAGCGAGGGTTCCTATTTCATCTATAAATAAAACACCCCCATTTGCCCTGTGAATCATTCCGGGTATCAATCTCAGGTAAGGAGGAGTGCCCAGGCCGCCGGACTGAAGCGGGTCATGAAGTACATCACCCAATAATGCGCCTGCGTGCGAACCTGTCGCGTCTATGAACGGGGCTTTCTTGACATTAGAGCTGTCAATCAAAAGTTTTGGAACCTGCGATTCCTGCTTTCCCCCCATTCTCTTGTTTATGTTTATGAAAACCATGAAACCGATAATCATTATCATGCTTGTAATCATCGAAGCCGCATATATTGTCGGATTGTCAAAAGGGAATATTTGCCTTGAATAAAGGTAATAAGGCAAGAGAGAAGCAATCAGGACAAAAGCAAGCAAAAGAAAGTTCATGTTTTTCATTGATCCCATTGCTGCAATCTTTGCCTTATTTACAAACTCTATCCCTTTTCCCCTAGGCATTGTCCTTATCAGCGGGACATTCTCGTCAATGGGATTGTTGAAAGCAAGAACGTCTACAAGGCTGGATGGCTGCAAAAGCTCTGCAAGCGCCTGCCCTATCATTGACTTTCCGACTCCAGACTCTCCAATAAGAAGAACATTCCTTCTCTGCATTGCGCCTTTCCTGATTACGTTAAGCGCCTCTTCCTGGCCTATAATCTGCTCTGCTATCTTCTTGGATACCTTTATGTCCGCTGTTGTCTTGTATTTCAAAGCCATTCTGCCCCTGCCATATATAATTAAGCTAGTGGTTTAAAAACATTGTTAAACTAAAAAAAACTGAAAATAATGTTTTTATGCAACTTCTTCTTCAGAAACAACTATGAAGTCGCCAACCGCAACAACCGCGCCAAACGGAATCATCCAGTTTCCGCGCTTGTCTTTTTCAAGGTTCAGCGCATCAACATAAGGCGTCGGGTTCTTCAACAGGATGTGCATAAGCTCCCCTGTCCTTGTCTCAAAAGTAAGATTTCCTACTTCCCCAAACTTTTTTCCTGACTTTGTGACAACTGTCTTGCCAATCAGGTGCTTGGAATATTTCTTGTCGTCTTCCGGCATGATTTTAACCTCCATTCCATAAACGTGAATTAATAGGTATGAGATTATACTTACTTATAAAGGTTTTGCTAAAATAGCTATATTGAGAATGCAGCTAAAACAGGCAAAAAGTGGCAAAAATCATAACTTTAGAATAATTATACAAAGCATTAAATAGTGAACCGCTTTTCTTTAATTTATGTTTGAAAATATCCCTAAAATAGAGAAGCCTGAGTTTTACATTGACTTAGGAATAAGAAGCGCAAAAAAATATGCTGCCTCCATAAAATTAAGAGAGAAGCACAGGGTAAGAAGACAGGCTGAATTAGAATCAATAAAAGCTGAAACATTTGCGAGAAGCGTAAAGGGAAATATAGAGAAAATATGCTCTGCATTTCCCTCAATAAACCAGCTTCCTATATTTTACAAGGAATTGCTTGATGCAATGATAGGAGCTGATGCATTGAGGATTAACATTGCAAGGATAGCGGGCATTATGAAAACAATAGAGGAGCTGCAGCAAAAGGCAAATACAAGGATGAAAAAGGCAAACGACTTGGGCGAAGTGCAAAAAATAAAATCTGAATTTTATGGAAGGAGCTTTTCCATTACAAAAAAAGCAAAAGACGCTTTTAATTTTCTTGAGAATGCGAGAAAAACAATAAAAGGATTTCCTTCAATAAAGACAAAAATGCCTACTGTCTGCATATGCGGCTATCCTAATGTTGGAAAAAGCACTCTATTAAGCAGGCTGACAGGCTCCACTCCTGAAATTGCGCCTTACGCATTCACAACAAAACAGCTTATGGTTGGATATATTGAGAATAAAATACAGGTTATAGACACGCCTGGCACTTTTACAGACAACCTGAAAAAAATGAACTGGATTGAAAAGCAGTCTTATCTTGCCATAAAGCACCTTACAAGGAAAATAGTTTTTGTATTTGACATCAGCGAGAGCTGCGGATTCACAATAAAGCAGCAGGAAGAGCTTTTCCAGCAGCTTTCAAGGAGATTCAGGGCAAAGCAGTTCATAATATACCTTAGCAAGGCTGACTTGGGCCTGGAAAACAAGCAGGAATTTATTGAAGCGCATAAAGAGCACAGGATTTTTGACAATGCAGATGAATTAAAAAAAGTTCTTATGGAAGTTTAAGCGCCTATTTTTCTTTAATTTGTTGAAAAATTATAAGATATATAATAAGCCTGAAAAAGAGCGAAAAATACCCCGGACACACACCTTCTTTTCCTCTGGAAAGCATATATCAAACCAATAAGAATAAAGGAACACCTTTGTTTCCTTTAAATCTAATAATAAAGCAATTTCTTATGGAAAAATACAAATTAAATCAATTAAAAATAAATTGAAAAAAGAGCTAGAAATAAAAGAAAGAAAGGCAAAAAAAGAGGAAAACTGGCAAAAAAAGAGGAAAACTGAATATTTTG
>JASEIA010000103.1 GCA_030018575.1 Nanobdellota archaeon
GGCAAGTGGAGGTGAAATGGGCAATCGCAGCAAGCTGCAGGGTATCAGACCCATACTGAAATGATAAAGCTTCCTTACACATTTTTGCCGCCGCAGGCTGTTTACAAGGCTTCAAGGCTTTTCCTGCCTGCTGGAAGAAGATTGCTGCCGATGTTCCCTTTTTTGGGGCTTGACCTAAGGCAGGCGGGGTACAAGGAAAGCTCTGACAGGTATATGGCAATGTGCGTGTTTGCCTCGCTAATCTTCTTTGTGTTTATTCTTTTTGCGCTTGGCATAATGCTTTTGGTTGCAAAAGTTGAAAATCCGTTTCCTGTAAGCGCGCTTATATCCATTATATTCTCTTTTTTCGTGTTCATACAGCAGATTCTATACCCTAAAATGCTATTGAGAAAAAGAGTAAGAGCTATAGAACGGAATCTCATGCCTGCATTGCAGAATATCCTTATACAGCTGAATTCAGGGGTTCCTGTGTTCAACATTCTTGTAAATATCTCAGCAGGAAATTACGGCGACTTAAGCAGGGAGTTTGAAAAGGCTGTCAAGGAGATAAACGCAGGAATGAGCCAGGTTGATGCCCTGGAAGAGATGGCTGCAAACAACCCGAGCATGCTGTTCAGGAGGGCAATATGGCAGCTTGCAAACGGAATGAAGGCAGGGGCTGACATGGGGGCTGTTATGGGGGAAATAATAAATGCGCTTAATGAGCAGCAGGTAATCCAGATACAGAATTACGGCGCGCAGCTGAGCCCGCTTGCGATGTTTTACATGCTTATGGCTGTAATAGTGCCGAGCCTTAGCGTCACGTTCATAATTGTCATTGCCTCTTTTGTCTCCCTGTCAAGCACAATGGTGCAGGGCATTTTCTGGGCTTTGCTTGTGGTTATCATATTCATGCAAATGATGTTCCTTGGTATAATAAAATCAAAGAGGCCAAATCTGCTGGCGGAGTAAAATGGTATACAGGCTTATATCAAAGGCATACCCGCGCAACTTCTACCAAAAGTATGCATCCTTGCTTGATTACGCAAATGTCAAGGAAGAGCCATCGAGATTTTTGGGCTTCATACTGCTCGCAGGGTTCTTATTGGGCTGGACAGCTGCTTTTCCATCTGCAAAATTATTCGGCTGGGGGCTTTTTACCACTTTTGCTGTCACGTTCATTGCATTTGAGGTTTTTATCTACACATGGCTTGCATTGAGCGTTGAGGCAAAGGCAAAGTTCATGGAAAAAGTATTGCCTGACGCGCTGCAGCTGATGTCTTCCAATCTCCGTGCAGGCATGACTCCTGAAAGGGCATTATTGCTTGCCGCCAGGCCTGAGTTTGGGCCTTTGTCAGATGAAATTAACAGGGCTGGAAAGGAGGTTGCAGTCGGAAAGGAGATTGATGAGGCGCTTATTGAAATAACAAAAAGGGTGAAATCCGACAAGATTGAGAAGATGATGGCTTTGATTGTATCCGGTTTAAGATCCGGCGGGGAGCTGGCTGCCTTGCTTGACCACACTGCGCGCAATCTCCGGGACCAGGATTTTGTTGACCAGAAGATAAGAAGCAGCGTCAGGATGTATGTTATTTTCATATTTACAGCAGTTGGGGTTGGGGCGCCTGTGCTTTACAGCCTGAGCAGCTTTCTTGTCGAGGTTTTGACAAACATACTTGGAAAGATTGAGATACCAAAGACAAGCGCCATGTCGCTTCCGATTACCATATCAAGCGTCAGCATAAGCCCTGACTTTGTGATGAAGTACGTGATTATAGCGCTTTGCGTGACTTCAATCCTTGGCTCAATGGCTATCGGCCTGATAAGCAAGGGCGAGGAGAAACAGGGCTTGAAGTACGCGCCCCTCCTGATTGCTTTGGCTCTGGGCATATTCTTTTTGGTCAGGTGGGGAATCTCCGGCATGATGGCCGGCTTGTTTTCATTCTAGAGAACCATAATGTTTAAAAAAGGGCTTTCTTTAAAATTACCTTATGCCCAAAGTAACAGTAGTGCATACATCTCCGGAAACAGTGCTTGACGACTACAAAAGGCTGCTTGAAACTTCAGAAGTAAAAAAGCATATTCCCTCTCAGGAAGAGCTTTTGCTGAAGCTAAACCTCTCGTGGAGCCTTTACTATCCTGCCTGCTCGACAGAGCCGTGGCAGCTTGAAGGGATTTTAAAGTATTTGAAAGAAAATGGCTACAATGATGTGCAGGCTGTTGAAAACAAGACAGTTGTCACAAATGTGATGAAAGGCGTTAAGGGCAACAAATGGGGCCCGCTGATGAAAAAGTATGGCGTGCCTTTTGTTTCATTGCCTGAGGCAGAATGGGTTTCTTACAAGCCAAAGGCTGAGATGCTTGCGATGGACAGCATTTTTCCTGACGGGCACAGGATACCAAAGATGTTCATTGGGAAGAATGTATTGCATTTGCCCACATTGAAATGCCACGGGCATACCACAATGACGGGCGCAATGAAAAATGCTTTTGGCGGGCTGATTACGGAAAGAAGGCACCATTCGCACAAGATGATTCACGAAGTGCTTGTTGACTTGCTGGCAATACAAAAGGAAATTCACCCTCATTTGTTTGCAGTGATGGACGGCGCTGTTGCAGGCAATGGAAAAGGGCCAAGGACAATGGAGCCTGTTGAAGCGAATCTCTTACTGGCTTCTGATGACCAGGTTGCAATTGACGCTGTTGCCGCCCGCTTGATGGGCTTTGACCCAATGCAGATACCTTTCATTAAGATGGCGCATGACAGGGGGCTTGGGTGCGGGGATGTCTCGCAGGTTGAGATGCTCGGGGATGATGTTACCAATGTCAATCTTAATTTTAAGACAGGAAAGAGCCCTGTGATATTCTTTGACCAGCTTTTCAGGAAAAAAATGAAATTCCTCGAGCCTTTATTGTTCCACACCGGGCTGTTTCAGCTCTGTGTTTTTGCTTCCGCCTTTTACCACGACACTTTCTGGTATAACACATTTGGAAAATCAAGGATAAGGAAATTTTCAAAGACGCCATGGGGGCAGCTGTTTGGGAGATATTGAATAGGGTTAAGATGCGCCGAATACCAAAAGTTTTATATATGCCTTTACTTAATCCTTAATAAACATCTATTAGGAGGATAAAAATGAAAACAAAGATATTGGTTGCAATTGGTTTGGCAGTAATGCTGCTTTCATTTTCAGCGGCAGCGTCAATGCTCATACCTGCAAATGAAAACGCAAGAAACAACGCAAGGGCGCCTGAAAAGTCGCCTGTGATTTCAGAAACGCCGACAGGCGAATGGGAGCTTGAAAGGGTGGACTTTATCCACTATGCAAAGCCGTCAAGCGCGGCAAAACCGCTAAGGACAGACACATGCTACAAGTTGATGGGCGTCACATGGCCATCGCTGCCTGTAAGCTATGCAATAAACCCATCTAATCCAGATGGATTGACAGAGGAGTTTGTAACATCAGCATTTGCATTATCAGCAGAGACATGGGATGCGGCAACATCAGCAGAGCTCTTTAATGATGCATATACAGTCGATTATACAGCAGCATACGGCGTGCAGGACTACCAGAATTCAGTTGAATTCGGCAGTTATGGCAATGCAAATGTCATAGCAGTCACATCTGTCTGGTACACAAGGGTTGGAAGGAAGATTGTCGAGTTTGACATGCTGTTCAACACAGGCTTTGCATGGGGAGATGCTTCAGTTAATCCGGCATTAATGGACTTCCAGAACATTGCAACGCACGAGCTTGGCCACACTGTTGGTTTGGCTGACTTGTATACATCAAGCTGCACTGCAGTAACCATGTACGGCTATTCAACAGAAGGGGAAACGTCAAAGAGAACCCTTGAGCGGTCTGACGTGCTTGGTTTGCAGAAAATGTACGGCGCATAAGCTATTTTTTTCTTTTTAATTTTTTTTCTATAAACTTAATATCCGCAAGCATTAAAAACAAAAGAACAAACAATGAATGCCATGAAGCTTGACTTTCACGTGCATACAAAATATTCAAATGACAGCCTGATGAGTCTTGAAACATTCAATAAGGTGTGCAAAAAGAGAGGGCTTTTTCCCGTGATTACTGACCACGACACGATAAAAGGCGCAGTGGAATACAAACGGAGATTCGGAGACTGCATTATAGGCGAGGAGATTCATACATTGCAGGGTGATTTGACAGGGATTTTCCTTAACGAGCAGATACCTGCAAAAATTGACGTGCATGAGGCTGTCGACATAATTCGAGAGCAAGGCGCATTGGTGTATATACCTCATCCTTTTGACATTGGAAGAATGTCAACATTAAAAGTGCATGATTTCAAGGCAGACATTGTCGAGGTGTTCAATGCAAGGGTTGTTTTGCAGAAATACAACAGGATGGCAAATGAGTATGCCGAGAAGCACGGGCTTTTGAAGGCGGTTGGAAGTGATTCGCATTTTTCAAGCCATGTTGGCATATGCTATGCTGAGATGGACTCTTTTGATGATATAAAGGGATTCAAGGAGAGCCTGAGAAAAGCCAGGCTTGTAACCAAATCAGTTAATCCTCTCGCGCTTGGATTGACAAATGTTGTGCATTTCTCAAGAAAAAGGGTTGAAATGCTACAAAGGCTTGTTTCGCTCAGATAAGGTTCTTAAGAATATCCGCCTTTGTCACTATGCCTGTCAGTTCGCCTTTTTTCGTGACTAAAACAACAGGGAAATACTTCAAAAGGTTTGAGACAGCGGACACTTTTGTG
>JASEIA010000104.1 GCA_030018575.1 Nanobdellota archaeon
CGCATGTTTCTTCTGTTGTTGCTATTCCTTCTTCTGCGGGTGCTGCCACAGGTATCTTGGCTACTTTCTTCTTGAACAGCCCTGCTATCAGTCCCGGCTTCTTCACAGCTACAGCAACAGAAGGCTGCGCCGTGACTGTTGCCGCCGGCATTGTAGCAGTTATTGTTACGTCTGCAACGTCAACTTGCTTGGACACTACCATATCTGCGCATCTTGCTTCAACCGGAACAGTGCTTAGGGGGTTTCTCGGGTTGTATATCCTGTTTACTTTTATTGTAAGCCCTTCAGTTGTATCGCCGCCGTATGTAAGCAACTTATTATCGCCTACTTTAAAATTGTCAAACATAGTAGTACCTTTATATTTGTCTTTAGCATAAAGCACGATAATTTGGTTCATGGGCAGCATAGAACCCCAAGTTATATACACTATCCCGCGGCTGTCTGTCCTATGGGCAAGATTATACCTATGGTCTACTACTAAGTATTCCATCTCACTTAGGAAGGAGAAATCTCCAGAGATATAGCTTGCTGCTGCATCTGTGCAGAGCGTTATGCTATAATCTCTTGTGGCTGTTGCCTTTCCAGTAATCCTGTCCCAGAACCCGGCAGAGGCAATACTGCTCATAACAAGCAGCGCGGCTATAATCAATACAATTGTCTTTTTCATGCTTCTCACCTTTTTTCGTCCTTTGGAATATTAAGCTTGTTCCTGCCTATAAAAATAGCAATAAACTATAAAAACCTTTCTATCGCCTTTACAAAGATGAAAACAGCAATAATCTACACTAATAAACACCTTTTGCACAATGAGCCTTCGCATCCTGAGAATGCAGAAAGGGCCGAGGCGATAATAAAGGCGGCTAAAGGCTCAAAATTGCCTTTGCTTTATTTAAATGCAAGGAAGGCAACAAAGGAAGAAATAACAGCTGTGCATTCAAATAAGTTTTATGACTATCTTTCAAAGCCTGCATTTGAGGTGACTGGAGGCTTAACAAGATTCAACCCTGAAGTGTACAGCGGCGACACTTACTTTACAGACGGCACATTCGAGGCTGCATTGCACTCAGCAGGCTCTGTGCTGACCGCTATAGATGCAATAACAGAAGGAAAAGCCAATAACGCATTTGCATTGTCAAGGCCGCCGGGGCATCATGCTGAGAAAGAAGAGGCAAAAGGATTCTGCTTTTTCAACAACATAGCGATAGCAGCAAGGTATGCGCGGTCAAAGGGCATGAGAAAAGTGTTTATTTTTGACTTTGATGTTCATCACGGCAACGGAACACAGCATATCTTCTACGAAGATAACACTGTTTTTTACTGCTCAACGCACCAATGGCCTTTGTATCCGGGAACAGGAAAAGCAGACGAAACAGGCGAAGGAAAAGGCAGGGGATTTACGCTGAATATTCCTTTGAAAGCAGGGACAGGAAGCGAAGAATACCTTGAGATAATGAGCAAAGCCATAATTCCTGCAATTGACAAGTTTGAGCCAGACATTATTCTTGTTTCAGCAGGGTTTGACGCGCATAAGGATGATCCGTTGGGCGGGTTAAACTTGGATGAAAATTGCTATGGGAAAATAGCGGGAATGCTGAAAGCGTCTGCTGAAAAGCACTGCAATGGAAAGCTAATATCTTCTTTGGAAGGCGGATATAACATAAAAGCATTGTCAAACAGCGTTCTTGAAGTGCTGAAAGAGTTTTCAGGGTAGCGGCTTTCTTTTTGGACAGATTATGGGCTTCATCCAAAAATAGATTAATCCTCGCATATTGAATAAAAACTATGGGTAAGCCGAATATTCGGCTCAACCCACAGGTGGACTCGGTTCGTAACCGTGTCCTTTTCAATAAGGCCATTGAGATCCTTCTCTCTTGCGCCCTATTGCTTCCTGAGCCCCATTATAAGGGCAAAGGAAGAAGACCATACGATTCCCGCCTCGTATTGGTCTTATGCGTACTCCGCGTCTTATTCCGCAAAACATATGCGGATTACGAAACGGAGATGCGGACAGACAAGAGGTTGATGGAAGTGTTTAAGCTTGACAAGCTCCCATGTAAGAGCACAGTCAACAACTATGCACTTCAGTGTTCATTAACACTCTTATCTGTGTTCAACAAGAAGCTTATTGACGCTTGGGTTAAAAAACCTGTCGATTTGCTTCTTGATGCTTCTGGCATTCGCCTCGTCGGCAGGAGCATTTGGTTCTGTATCGTGGCGGGGAAAAAGATTCTGAAAAAGGACTGCGATAAGATACATATTGCGGTTAGTCTTTGTAGTTTACTGATAGTAAACTTCAGAATCTCTAACTCCAAGAGAAATGACTCGCCATTTCTCAGGAAACTTGTATCGGCATTTCGTGTATTGGGGCTGGTTATTGCTGATAAGGGCTACAGTAATAAGACAAATGCCGTATTTGTTTCCAAAAGGGGAGGCGCATTTTTCTCGCCCTTTAAGAAAAATGCAAAACCAAAAGGACTCAACATTTGGAGGAACCTCTTTGTTTTGTGGGATGTCTTTAAAGGCGTATGCGAGGGCATATACCACCAACGGGCTAAAGTGGAAGCCGTATTCTCGGCATTGAAAAACAGATAAGGTGACCAGCTATATTCCAAAAAGTGGTACACAAGAAGAAGAGAGATGGCGATGAGATTCAACGCCTACAATGTGCGAGTAATTGTGGGAATACAAATAGCAAGAGAGAAGGGTATCCCTTTGTGGGTTAGAGCATAAAGAGGCAAACATATGGAACTTGTAACGGGCGGGCCATAGCGCGGACTATGCTCCAAAATAGTGTTTTATCGCCGTTCGTCAGAAAATCATATTGCATTTAGGCAACGTTAATGCCTAATAATTGTGTCTAGGGATGTAACACTAAGCCTCCTTCATTTTTGGGGTTTTGGATTAATTGGATGAAGCCTGTCCCTGAATACCTGCTGTGGGTTGGGGCAGACTTTGCCATCTTAATGTTTACTTTCATGGACAATCAATTCGAGGAACAGCTGATTCAGGTTTTCGTCATCCCGCATAGAAGCTAATTTTGTCAGCGACATGTACTCATCGAAGCTTCCCATCTTGAGTATAATAATAGGAAGCTCATGTTTGAGGATTATCCAGTTAAGAACCATCCTTGTTGTCCTGCTGTTTCCGTCAGAGAATGGATGTATCCTCTGGAGTTGATTGTGCTTGCAGCCGAGCTTCCTCAATAGAGTCTCTTTTTTATCCACGCCTGCAAGTTCGTCACAAAAGCCTTTAACTAGCCTCGGAACCTCTTCGGGCTTTGCGGTCTTGAATGAGGGGTTTCCCTGTATCCTGTTCTGTGTGATTTTATAATTCCCTGCATTTGCGTGCAGGCTGAACATTACAAGCTTGTTTATCTCCTGAATCCTCTCCGGGGTTATCTCTCTGTCTTTGTTGCTGACTATGAACTTGAGGGCCTCGTTCAGGTTCTTTACCATTTGGATTTCCTCTGAAGGCTTGTCAGGATAGATACCCCTAAGGAGAAGCTCCCTTGTATCGCCTTCAGTTATGGTGCTGCCCTCTAATTGTGCTGAGCCTGCCAAGAACGAAAATGCTTTTTCTTCGAAAGGATTGATAGGTTCAGCCTTATGCTTAAGTATCTTCTGAATTAGGTCTGGTCTTTCTGTAAGCTTGAGCGCAATCCTCATTCCATGGAATTCTGCCGCCCATTCTAGTAATCGGTGCTTCAGCATCCGCCCTTTTGCAGGTTTTATGGAGTGCTTCAGTATGAACTGGTTCTGCTCAAGATATTTTAGTATCCGCGTGATTTCCTTGTTCCCCTTCAGTTGTTCCGGCCTGAGTTCAGGCAATCCCTGCGGGAGACACCCGAGCACTTTCCTCATGCTCTTTGTGAAGAACGCATTATGGTCCAGCCCATGATTAAGGCAATACCTGATTATTCTAAACACATTTTGGGTGGACTTATCCTTTACAGGCGTCAGCAGCCCATGGTTTTTCCTCACCCAGCCTTGTTTCTGCAATGAAGAGATATGCATGTAGACAGGGCTCTTGAAATCCAGGTCATTCTGCTTGCAGGGAGATTTCTCTATGATTGCAGCAAACACGTCATATTTAGTTGTCATACAGAAAATAAAGCACAGCCCATTTATATAATTAACCTTTTTTACACTGTTAATGCAAAATATGTTAATTTTAGGCTTGGAACGTCACTTGTCCGCCATCCTGCAATAGGCTATGATTATTTGAATCCTTTGAGTAAAATTTACACCCTGTACATTTCTCTCAGCCTTGAAATAACCTTGTCCTGATTGGCTTTTCCTGACTTTGCAACAATCTCATAATGCTCAGGCCCTATTTGCCTGAAATAAAGCCTGCCGCTTTTTCTTTCCCTCATATAATTAACATTCGTTCCTCTTATATGCCCCGGCCCAATCCCTGCCTGAAAATTTCCTTTTGCAAGCTCATGCAAAAGATGGTTAAGCCCCTTTTCAACATCCTGGTTGCGGACAGCCTCCCTTGTCAGGTTGAGAATCCTGTCGTCTTTTTTAATCGCGCTTGTCAATACAACGCGGTGCTCAAGCCCTTTTTTCAATGCAGCTATTCCAAGCAGGGCAATTGCAGCAAGGTATGCGCGGTCAAAGGGCATGAGAAAAGTGTTTATTTTTGACTTTGATGTTCATCACGGCAACGGAACACAGCATATCTTCTACGAAGATA
>JASEIA010000105.1 GCA_030018575.1 Nanobdellota archaeon
AACGGCTCTCCGCCGGTAAAAGTTACATGATATATCCCTGCATTGCCCAATTTTTCAAGATAAGATATTATTTCATCCTCTGAGCCGCCATGTGTAGGAACATTATCATCATCCCTCCAATAATTATAGCAATATATGCAATTATGATTGCATTTATATGTAATCTCCATTTGCGAAGTAATAGGCGCCTTTAATCGTCTAAAGCTCATTTTTTACTCCCAGCAGCTTTATAATAGAAATCGCATCCTTTTATTAGCGGATCAGCGCCATTTAATTCTCCATGCTTATTAAATCCAGCGCTTCTGCAACCGTAATGGCAATATTTTACACCTTCGCAGGGCTTGCAAGCATCTGGTGTTAATGAGCCATTTCTAAATATAGTCATGCGTTCCCATGCTTCTTTCAAACCATCATGGTATATATTCCCGAATATAAGGCTAAAATGTGTACATGGGCGAATATCCCCATTTGGCGCAATAGCAATCTGGCTTTTTCCAGCATTGCATCCTACATTCAAGAATTGTTTATATATACCTATTTTATTACCAAAGAAACAATAGGGTATTGGATCTGAAAATGACAAGTGCAATCTGCCATTTTGCCTTAACATAATATTAGAGCTTTCAATTAGCTCTTCGTCCTTAAGTTCTAAACTCTCTGTATTTTTTGTGAGGATAACCTTGCTTACGACAGCCTTCTTTAAATATAGTTCTTCAGCAACATAAATTAAGGTCTTTTCAAAATCCTTAAAATTATCCCTTCTTAACAGAATATTTGGCACAACATATAATCCCGTTTCTGACATTAATTTGATATTTTTGATTAGCCTAACATAAGACTCTTTAACTCCTGTAATGGAATCGTGCGTTTTAGGCATATGGCTAAATAATGTTACAAAAAATCCATTTAATTGTGAATAACTAACCAATCTTTCGATATCTGCTTCTTCTATTGAAGTCCCATTTGAATTAATGCTAACATCAAAATCAGGCGTTTGGCTTAATAATCTAAATAAGGTATCCTTTACAGTAAATGGCTCTCCGCCAGTCAATATTAATCTCTTAAAATTATGCGCTCTTAATTCACTTAATAATTTATTTTCATCTAAAATCCCTTCTAGATTATTACCATAATTCCCCGCCATATAGCAATGTTGACAAGAATGGTTACACCTTCCTGTAAGTTCAATCTGTGCAGTCAGGGGTGCTTCTTGTCGTTTTGTAGCTGTGTATCCCATAGCTTGGCAGATTTTGTTATACTATATAAACCTTTCTGCTTTCCACATACTTTAAAAAGGATTCTGTTTAATCTTCGGCATATCAGCGTTTACCTTGTTTTCTGTGACAGGAGACAAAATACTCCTCCGAGGAGAAATTTAGTCTGGTAATTTAGCAGTAATGCGTAAAAGGTGCTATATGCCGATAACTAAAGAGAATCTCATATATCCCACCGAATTACCTATATAAGCTTGCTAACTTACACTGAATTTATACGCAAAGCCAAGCAGCCCAAAATCTTTATATAGGGGCAGAATATCATAATCTAGTGATGGTGGACGTTAAAATATCCTGCAGGACATGCGGCAAAAAGAGCTCAATGGACAACATGAAGTATGACCCAAGCAACAGGAAGCTTCTCATATGCCCTGAGTGCTTTAATGCAAAGGCTGCAAAGCTTGAAAGGGGCTCAAAAGTGAAGAATACGCTCCAGAATCTGCAGGAAAAAAGAGATGTCAGGGCTATAGAAAAGCCAATGTCAGTGAGGGAAAGAATGGCGGGAAACATTGGAGTAAAAGACATAATGTCAGACAAGGTTGACTACAGGTGCGGCAACTGCAAGTATGAGTTCTCAAGGGCAAAGACATTCCCATTGACAGTCTGCCCGTACTGCGGAAAGCCCGGGCTGGAAAAGAAGAAGCTGGTGCACCGCGACTGGGTTGCGGGAATGGAGCCTTAGGTTGTTTAATAGATTTTATTTCCTTGCAGTCTTCCACATTAATTCAAAGTAATTCCTGAAGGCTTTTGCAACTTCTTTATTAGCTATTAATATTGCAGCAGGCTCAATTCCCCAGACAATGATTGCCGCCTTGTCGCCATAAATATTCAAAGATACAGGGCTTTCATACTGCTTTGGAAGGTGCCTTATTTCGCAAAGAGGCATCTGCTTTCCCCTTATGCCGCCTGTGTAAATCATCTTCAGCCTTATCTTTTTCTTAATTCTTGCATTGGAGTAATGCTTCATGTAATAAGGCAGGACAGCTTTTGCCGCATATGCAGGGCTTATTGCAAGAATTTCCTTTGAATTCAGCTGGTCGTCAAACACAGACTTTAATCCTTCAACGCCTTTAAAGAAAAGAGTCTCCTGCTTCTGCTTCACTGCATTGAACTTCTGCTCAAGCAGGGGAATCACTGAAAGCAGCGCCTCTTTTTTCGCGTCAATGGAATCAATAATCTTTTTCGGATCAGAAGCCATGTAATACCTTTTGTTGTTTTCCCTTATGAAGCTGGCAAGGCCCTTTTCAATCAGCCTTTCCAAAGCATCATACACATTCCTCCTGTGAATGCCTGTCTTCCTTGACAACGCGCCTGCCTGCGCCTTTCCAAGCTCAACCAAAGCGGCATAAATCCTTGCCTCTGCCTTGGTAAACCCTGCTGACATCAGCTCTTCGTACATATTGATTATTAAGGCCTGTTTGCTTATATATTTTGTGGTAACCTATATCACCCCATTTGTTAATATAAGCGCCTAATCTCCTTAATTGCATGGGACAAAGAATCCAGGAGAGACAAATGAAAAGCAATAAGCAAGACACAAAACACGAAATACTAAAGCCGATTGAGCCTATGCTTGCAAACTATGCATCAGGGGAAATGGTATTTGAAGAAATAATAAGCCAGCACAGCGGGGCTACATTTGCAGAGCTGAAATACGACGGGTACAGGTTCCAATTGCACAAAAAAGGCGATGCAGTGAAGGGATTCACAAGAAGCCTGAATGACGTGCCGCTTGATATTTATCCTGAACTCGCACAATCAATAGAAAGCCTGCCTGACTGCGTGATTGACTGCGAGCTAAATGGAGGGATAGGGCACAGGGGATTCAAGGCGGTCAAGGGCAGGTTCAGGAGCAAGATGCCGGACATGGATGCATACAGGAAAAAGGCAGACATGAAGCAGAAGCTTGAGCTCAGGGTCTTTGACGTCCTGAATATTGAAGGCAGAAGGATTATGGATATGCCCCTTTCCCAGAGAAGGCATTATACAGAGCGAATCAGGTTCAAAGGGATAAATCCCGGAAAGCAGTGGAAAGTTGATTCTGCAGAGGGGCTTGAAGCGCTTTTCAACGAGGTGATTGGCGAAAAGAACGAGGGGCTTGTCTGCAAGAACCCGGCTTCGCCTTACATTCCGGGGTACAGGGGGGCGCACTGGATAAAGCTCAAGAAGTTTGAAACAATAGACCTTGCAGTGCTTGGGATATACATGAATGACAAGGGGATAAGCCAGCTTCTTTGCGGCACTTACAGCCCGGAAAAAAAATGCTTTGAGACGCTTGCAAAGGTTAATGCAAAGAGGGGAGGCATAGACAGGGAGGTTGGCAGGCTGCTTGAAGGAAAGCTCCTTAGCGAGAAACCTTCATCAATCGCCATATCGCCTTCAGCATCCCCGGATAACCTGCCGCAATTCTATGTTGAGCCCTCAGCCTCAATAGTAATGGAGATAAAAGCAATGAACATACATTATGGCAGGAACTGGCACAGCTGCGGGCTTAATGGAGAGAAATCATACTCATTGCGCATTGCATGGGCAAAGCAGGTAAGGGAAGACAAAACCCCTATGCAGGCAAGCACTGCAAAGGACGTGGAATGCTTATACAAAGCACAGGAGGGGCTCATATGACACTGGACATTAAGGTATTGGCTGAGGAAGCGAAAAAAGGCTGCCTTTCCGGGAAGACAATAGATGCAATAAGAAATGAAATAATGGATGCAATGGCAGGAATTAAGCGAAAAGGCATTGATAAGCTTGTGAAATACATGCAGGGCTCTGACTTTTTCACAGCGCCTGCCTCAACAAAGTTCCACGGCAATTATGAAGGAGGGCTGGCTGCGCACAGCTATTTGGTTTACCATGAATTTGATGAATTGCTTACAAGGCACGGCTCGGATTTGCCGTCTGAAAGCAGGATAATCTCAGGGATATGCCATGACTTCTGCAAAGTTGGAGTCTACAGGAAGAATGAGGCAAAAAGAGGAAAGGCGCCTGTCAAGCCCTATAGCTTTGACGATGAATATCCTTTAGGGCACGGCGAGAAGTCGCTGCTGATAATTTCAAAGTACATAGAGCCCACAATAAAAGAATCGCTTCTTATAAGATGGCACATGGGAGGCTATGACCAGAATTATGAGATAAACTCAGAGAAAGTCAAAAAGCTCTGCTCTGAAATGGTGTTTTTGCAGTCAGCGGACAGGATTGTGTCAAGCTGGTGCAATGTATAGAAAACAATAGTCGAAAGCCCTTTTCTGGCGCTCTTTGGCAGATGGCGGCAAGTGGCTTTTTGAAAACTTTAAAATATGCGCATATCTCTCCGAGAGAAAAGCGGAAAAAAGGATATGCTTTCCGGAAATATATTCTGTTTTTTGGAAGAATGCGGCGCCACTTGGAAGAATGCGGCGCCACTTGATGG
>JASEIA010000106.1 GCA_030018575.1 Nanobdellota archaeon
CCCTGCCTTTTCTGGTTTTTTTCATCACAATTTCTCCTTGGTCTTCGGGTGAAAATTCGGCGCATTTGGGGCATTTCATTCTATTTTAGCTCTCTTTTTATCCATCTTTGAGCAAAATCTTCCTGCTTTTTCAGCCATTCTCAGTTTATCCTGAAGCCTTTCTTTTTCAGTTTTTTCTTTAAACATTGCTTTAATTTTATTTATTATTTCCATTATCCACCTATTTTACCATATATCCACAGGATACCCATATTTAAATAACTTTGGCTATCTCTTGATTATCTAATGGTGATATAAGTTTAATATTCTCATAACACCTGAATATCCATGGCAAACACCTTCTGGAATGACTTCAGCTGGGCTGCAAGGGGCAGGCAAAGAAGGAAAGTGATTGAAATTCTTGACAAGCCGAAAATGGCTACTGAAATCAAGAAGGAGACGCATATTGCCCTGACAAATGCAAGCAGGGTGCTTGTCCAGTTTGAAAAAAGGGCATTGTAAAATGCCTGACCCCAACTGAAGATAGGTGCCGTGTTTACGAATTAACCAAGCGAGACAGGCTCATAAGGGATGAAGTGATTAACAGAAAGGCATAATCCGCTGTCTTGTTACTTCAACGCCTTTGCTATATCTTTCAAGTCAAAGCAAATCACTTTCTTTCCTTCAAATTCATTTATTCTTTTTTTGAATGATTTTGCAAATACAGCGAATGTTTCCTTCCTATCGGCGCTATGCCACTCAACATGCCTTACCTTTTCTGACAATGAGCTTATAACATCAAGCGCATTAACCTTTTCCCGCCATTTGCACTCGCAGAATGCGCAGCTTTTGCTTTTTTCGTCTGTAAGCATTATGTCAATCTCATAACTGTCCTTTCCCTTTTCCCCTGCAAAATGCCCCCACTGCCTGCCAATTGCTGCAAAAGGCATTATCTTTATCGCGCCAGAAGAAAGCAGTTCATAAATTGTTTTTTCAAAAACACCCGCTATGTGCTTATTCATGTTTTCCTCAAGAAAATGTTCCAGCTTTTCTTCCTGTCTTGTTTCAAGCAGTTCATTGTATTTCCATATATTAGCAAACCAAAATGAAACAATATTGCTCTTTACCGCGTATAAGCCCTTCTTTCCCCCTGCCAAAGGCACGCGGTGCTCTATCAATTCAAAGTCATCTTTCAGCATCGCAAGATATTTTGTAATTTCTGTGCCTTTTTTTCCAAGAAAACCGGCTATTTCAGAATTTCTGCTCTTGCCCTGCATGATTGCGGAAAGTATCGCAAAAAATGTTTTGTGCTCTTTTCCAAATTCCTCCTTAAGCATGGTTTTCACTTCCTCATGCAGCGGTCTCGGGTACCTGACGAAAAAGTTAAGCACTGCATCTTTAAATTCAAAATCGCTTAACTTTTCTATAAGCTCAAAATATTTCGGCACCCCGCCAAAAACAGCATACAGCATAAAGGCGGTTTCTGTCCCCAGCCTAAGGTCATTGCATATAAGAAGGATAGTCCTGAAATCAAGTTCCGCAAGCTTTATAACAAAATCAAACCGGCCATAGAGCGGGCTTTTGTAATCCTCCACAACCTTTTTCATTACGCTTATCAGGGACCCGGAAATCACGAGGTTAGGCTTATGCTTATCTATAAGATGCTGCAAGTCAGAAGGAAAAGGCTTACTGACTTTCAGCGAATTTTGAATCTCGTCTATAAAAATCACTTTATCATGTAAATGGAAAAATACGAATTCAAAGAATTCCCTGAACGTGCTTACAGAAGGAAAGTGAAGGGCGGGGTAATCCCTTACCCAATCGCCTATTGTTTCCTTCTCAGCTTTTTCTGCAGTAATAAAAAACGTCAGGCACTTTCTGCCGTAATAATGCTCAACAAGGGTTGTCTTCCCAACCCTCCTTCTTCCTATTACAGCAATCCTGAAATTGTTCTTTATGCTTGAGAGCGCTTTTATCTCCCTTTCCCTGTTATAAAATCGCATCTTATACCTGACAAGTATAATACCTAATAGGTATATAAATCTTCCTTTTCACTTTTATACCTAACAAGTATAATACTCTGCGCCATGCTGTAATGGGCAAGCCAAGAAGATAATATGCGCCGGCCGGTGTTGACACTGCGTTCCAGACCGTCCGCCGCTGATGCGTCAGCCGGGATTCGAACCCGGGTTATCGGCTTGGGAAGCCGAGATTCTAACCACTAAACCACCGGCGCATAATGAATTTTATTAGTGTTTATAGGTATTAATGTAGTTCCCAGAAATTATGACACCTCAGAAAGGCGGATAAAAAGCCCAAAGGCACTTCAAATCCGATTATTATTTCCAGATTTTTTGCGCATTTTTCCTGAACAATGCGCCTATTTCCAAGATTAATGGAAATTCTTACCTGACGACGGAAAAATCTTCATAAGGCAGGCGAAAGTTTAAATAGCAAAACATTGTGCTTTTTCAGCAAAGGATATGATAAAATGAGCGATAGGTATATAAAAGAAATAACCAACATAAGCAGTATGAAAGTGCTTACTGCGGTTATACATAAAGAGGATGGCATGTATGTGGCAAAATGCCCTGAAGTGGGCACAGCCAGCCAGGGGAAAACAATCGAGGAAGCAGTGGCCAATTTGAAAGAGGCTACCGAGCTTTACCTTGAGGAGTTTCCCTTAGAAAATTCTGAAGCGCCGTTAGTAACAATGTTTGAGGTGAATATAGGTGCCGCGGTTAAGGAAAGTGCAAGGGCTTGAAGCTGTCAAGATTTTGTGCAACAAGTTTGGGTTCAGCATAAGCGGAAGAAGCGGCAGCCACGTCAGGCTTTCAAAGGAAACTGCTGAAGGCAAAATAGGGACTGTTGTGCCAATGCACCAGGAATTGCGGATAGGAACATTAAAATCAATCCTCAAAATGGCAAAAGTGCAGGAGGAAGAATTTGGGGAATATCTATGAATATACTAATACAGAAATACTTAGATATTAGTATGCTTAACCATACTATTATGGAAAGGAAAGAAAACGTAAAATGCCTGTTTTTCAACAACAGCACGAAGCAGTGGCATTTTGATGAGATTGTAAAGCAGTCCAAGCTTGGCAGGGCGCAGGCAAACGCGTGGATTAAGCTGCTTTCAAAGGAGGAAATGATAAAAAGAATAAAGCCGAAAGACAAAATGCCATATTATGTTGCGAACTGGGAAAACAGCTCATTCAAGGCGCAAAAAAGAGTGTATGCCCTCGAGCGGCTTGAGAAAAGCGGCTTTCTTGCGCACCTTATTTCTCTTGAAAAAGCAAAAACAGTGGTGATATTCGGCAGCATGGCAAGGTGGGACTGGTATGACAAAAGCGACATTGACTTGTTTATTTACGGCAATGATGATGACCTGGAGCAAGGGAAGTATGAGATAAAGCTTAACAGGGAAATACAGGTGTTCAGCGCAAAAGACAAGGAAGAGCTGAAAAAGCTGCCGGCAGGATTGCTGAAAAGCATAGCAACAGGCTATTTTGTCAAGGGGGGGCTTGATTTTGCAGAGGTGAAGCTTAATGCCTAGGCTTAAAGAATGATATGCGCCGACCGGTAGTCTCACTGCTGTTCGGGACCGTTCGCCGCTGATGCGCCGGCCGGGATTCGAACCCGGGTTATCGGCTTGGGAAGCCGAGATTCTAACCACTAAACCACCGGCGCATAATGAATTTTATTAGTGTTTATAGGGTATTACCACAACCTTTATAAACTTTTTAGTGTGTTTCATAGGTATGGCAGGGCAAATAATGCTAACCCAAGAGAAATTTGATAAGATGGAATCAGATATATTAAAACAGGTTACAAATGTATCAAAATCTCTTATAGAGACATTTAAATTTAGAATGATTTATGGGGCTAAAGTTTCCAAGAAGCAGAATCAGGAAACCCTCAAAGCACTAAAAGAATTTAGAAGTAAACATTGGGATAAAAGTCTGAGTACGAAAGAAGCCTATCAGAAGTATCTTAAAATATATTAGCGTTTCTTCAAAAGTTTCTTTATCTCATTCTCTTTTATAATATCTCTTTCAGGCATAGGTGCAATGTTCATATCCATTGCTTTGCATGTTTTCAGGAATCCCTCATCCCCTGAGTGTATAATATTCATTCGCGCCCTCAGAAAGCCGCCGATTATAACACTATCTGTGCATCCTATTTCCAGTTTAGGATTATCCTCTTTTCGCACAACCTCTTTGTTTGTTTCCTTAACGCGCTTTTCATAATCCTCATCAGAATCAATGCGCTTTATTTCCTGCAAACCAAATTCTTGTTTAAGCTTTTCAAAAGATTCTTTGGCTTTTTCCTTTGAGAAGCCATGCTTGTTAATGAGAACCCCTATAACTTCAGAATAAGAAGCCTCATGGTAATGAAACAGGTTTGGCGGAAATGTAAATCCCCTAGCACGAAATTCATCAAATTCAGCATGAAAAACCACTATGAGATTTATCAAAGTGCTTGAGTCAATCCCATTTTTAACAAACCCCTTCAATTCACCCATGCTTTGGATTGAAAAGCATTGGATTTTTTGGTTCATCAAAAAGTAGATGGATTGAAAGTTTATAAATGTAGCATATAAATATTTATATAATTTATAGTGAAAGACATAAGTAATTATACACTGAATAGTGTTATGTCTTTCAGA
>JASEIA010000107.1 GCA_030018575.1 Nanobdellota archaeon
TTTCAGGTCTGTCATCAGCTGATGGCACCGCCTGTATAATCTTTGTTTGGGCTGCCCGTAAACAGGCATATCCTTTTCAAGATAGTACAATGCAGCCTGCAGCCTGTCTTCGTCTGTTCTTGCATTCGGGTACATTTTTTCATTAGAAAGCATTTTAGTATCATACCCTCTGCCATTTGTAACAATGCTTTCAATTAAATGCTGTAGCTGTGTCTTTTCCATTTTTTTTACCCCCTCCTGTGATTAGAGTGTCAGGCAACACTTATATTGTTACTATTTAGTAGATGTAACTAGTATATAAACCTTTCGGCTCCCCTCGTCCATGAAAGGGCTTTATCAGGCGTATAAGCTTCAAAAACAAGGCTTTACAGCGCCAAAAAACGAGCAAAAGGAGGCTTCAGAAGGGCTTTCTTATGGCGCTTTCCCTGAAGATTCACTGATTAAATGTAGTACCCTCAACCATAAAGCTTATAAACGTTGCAATATTAACAACGATTGATGCAAAAAATGCAACATATAACGGAGAAGGAATTAGACATACTGCATTACTTTTATATTTGGAAAAGGGGGCATGTCCGCAGGATAAAAAAAGAGGCAAAGATTTCCGAGCACACGCTGCTTAAATACCTGGAAACACTGGAAAAGAAAGGTGTTCTGAATTCAGGCAGAGAAGGGAACCTGAAGATATATGAGCTAAACACTAAAAACCAGCTTGCTAAAATTTTCTTTTCTTACTTTGACTTTGAAAGGATTGAATCGCTGGAATACAAGCGTGGCAAGGCAATAAAAATGTTCGTGAGCCTGCTAAAGGAAGCAGGAATGCCTTATTTTGTGCTCCTGTTTGGCTCCACTGCAAAAGGCGCATTCACTGCAAAGAGCGACATTGACTTAATAGCTGTTTATGGAAGCATCAGCCGCAATATTGCTGACAATATTGAGAATATTAAGAGGAACGTTCTTGCTGAAACAGGATTGAAAGTTAATGCAATAGTAATGGCAATGGATGGATTTATGAAGGAAAAGGTTAATAAATCCAACTATGCTTTGCAGGACGCGGTTGCAACAGGATACCCTGTATTCGGCAGCCAGATATACTACGAGGCGATATGGGACTGAAGAAAGAAAAGTGGGAACTTTGGCTTGAGAACAGGAATTTGCTTGAATCTGATTTCAGGGGGTACATAAAAAAGATGGTAATACGCACCGGCGCATCAAGCATTGAAGTTGAAGGGCATCTGCATAAGGCAAAGCGAAACCTGCAATTGTCAAGAAGGATTATAGACGAGTTTAAGGATTTTTACGAGTGGTCTATTGTTTCATATTATTATGCAGTATACCAAGCCGCGCTTGCATTATGCGCCCTTAAGGGGTATAGCACCAAAAGCCATACAGCGACAATATCCCTGCTTGTAAAATTCTTTTATCCTGCCCATATCACAGAAGATGATTTGAAAACCGTTGTAAATACAATGATGGCAGAAGGCGACATAAGGGAATTTGTAGAGCTAAAGAATTACAGGGAAGATGCCACATATTCAATATCTGTGGATTATGAGAAAGTGCTGGCAGAAAGCCTTGGAGAGAAAGCGGTTGATTTCGTAAGCAAGGCAGAGATGATAATAAGGAACAGCCTGTAAAAGGAGGTTTTAGGAAGGCAATTTGTTATAAATATTTTCTCTCTTGCCTATTTGAATTATGTATATAACCAGTTTATCATCCTGAACATCTAGGATAATCCTATAAATTCCCACACGAAGGCGATAATAGTTTGAGCCGACTAATTTTATAATATGAGAATAAGGCCTTACCTTTATTCTTTCCAAAACAGACATTATTCGTTCCTGCAGTTGTGTATCAAGCTTGGAGAATTGCTTTTTGGCAATATCAGTGAAGAATATCCTGTACAAAGGATTCACCTTATCCCTAATTCTTTTTTTACCTGTTCAAGGGTTTTTACCCTTCCAGCCTTTATGTCTTCTTCTGCCTGTCTTATATTTCTTTTTGTTTCCTCACTCAGCTCCATCGTGTCCTCCATCAAGTCCCATATTATGTCCTCGTAGCTTTCCTTGTCATACATCTTCCTTTTCTTGAGGGCTTGCAGAAGCTCCTTGCTTACCTGTATTGTTGTTGCCATAGCACCTGTATAACTTGCTATAGTATTTAAGCTTTCCGCCATTTTATTCTTTCTCAATCTCTTTTAGCTTTTCTATAACCTGACTTTCCAATCTTGGGGGATTTACCGAGAATAAACGCGTATTACCCCTTGCCTTTTATTTTTACGGCATAAATCTCTCTAAATGCAACATCGAATACAAGTTTATCTGAGCAGGATTCATCGTTTCCATCACCTTCCTTACCGAACCATCCTCCTGTTTCACAAATGCCAAACGCATCGTACGCAATTCATCAACAACCTGCTTTTCTGTCAACCCTTGGTTCTTTACCTTCCAAAGAAGATAACGATACATTACCGTTGCCAAAACGCAAATAAAAATATGAGCTCTAATCCTATGGTCCAGCCGATGATTAATTGGCTTGACTGGAATCAACAACTTATCCTTAAGCGTTTTGAAATCATCCTTATCTGAAATATCCATAATAAGCCCCGCAACTGCTAAATTCTTCCTTGCTCTTTTAAGGAAAGGCGGTTTCAGCCTGCTAAATGAAACATCTTTTTCAAGCTGCTTTTTCTTCAAGTATATGCTGATTCTCTTTTTGAGCGCTTTGACCCTGCTCACGCAGCCAGCTCCCAAAACAGTTCAGGCCCGCAAAGCGGAATCCCATAAGACAAGGCCTCTTTCCCGATATTCAGCTCTTTTGACGCAAGCATTTTCCTGAATTCTGCAATATCCGCAAAGACAGGGCTTACCTTGGTATTGTGTGAATAGCGAAAGCCAACACACTGCTTTTCAATAAGTTCCCTTAACGGCTTATTGCTTATGCTGTCTATTATGAAAATCAGGTCCACGTCAGATGATTTTGCGGCGCTGCCTCTTGCATAGCTGCCAAAAAGTATTATTGAGCGGATGCCTGCCTGAAGATAAGGTTCCAGATTAAGCATAAGGCTTTCAAATATGCCTCTCAGCTTCGTATTTTTAAACAGCCCTTCCTTTCTCGCAATGTCTGCCTCCTGCAAGTATAGCCTTGCTTTCTCGCTTTTCAGGTTAATGAAGCACTGCCTTGCCTTGCCTACTCTGTTTATATTTATTACACCTTCTTTTTGCATTGAAAGCAAATGGTTATAGGCAGGCCTGTATCCTATCTTTAGCGTTTTTGCAATTTCCAGCATTGTCATTCCTTTGTCCAGGTTCTTCCTGAACAGCCCTATTATTTTTAATAAAGTTTCCTTTCTCATATTATTCACTTAATGAATAATGTTATTCACTTTTATAAATGTTTGCTTTTTTCAGGAAGCTTTTTTTGAGCAAGCAAGCTATTTGCTTATCTGTTTAATAAGCGTTCCCCATGATTTTCCGGAAAATTTTCATAAGAGTTGAAAATACTGACAAGCCCTCTGAAAAAGTTCCTGTTTTTAGAAGTTTTTCTGAATGATTTTCAGCATTACCGAAAGCGGTTTTTTTCTTCCGTCGTCAAACCTGCGGACGCCTTTTCCTAAACAAGTAAGTTTTAAGAATTATCTCATTCTGCCGCGCCTTGCAGCAGCCGCTCTTCTAGTTTTTCGTTGTGTAGCTTTTACTCTGCCTTCCACTCGTATCTCTGCTTCGCTTTCCCTTCTTTGCCTTGCCTGCTGCTCTCTCTCTGCTTCAAGCCTTAGCCTTTCCGCCTTTGCAGCTGCTTGTCTTTCCCTTTCCTCAGCAAGCCTTTCTGCTTTCAATGCAGCCTTCCTTTCCTGCTCTTCCCTTAATGCAAGCTCTTTCTGCTCAGCCTTTGTCTGCGCTTCCCTTTCTCTCCACATCTCATCTTCCTGCCTTCTCTGGTTTACAAGCAGCTCCTCTTCCCTTACCTTTGCAGCTTCTTTTTCATGCTCAAGCCTGAGCTTTCTCTGCTCTTCTGTTTCCCTTCTCCTTAATCCCATTCTTTCAAGCCAGCCAACGTGCTCTTCAGCAGCTTTCTGCCCTTTTAGTTCCCTTTCCCTTTCTTCATGAGCATATTCCTCTTCATGCTTTCTTACAACAGCGGCTTCCTCTCCCCTCTGCTGCTTTGCCAGTTCATGTTCTGTTTTTGTCCTTTCCCATCCTTCCTGCGTTGCGCCGTGCTTCTTCAATCCCAATCTCTCAAGGAAGCCAACCTCTTTCCTTATTCTTCCTTCCTGCTCAAGCCTTATCCTTTCCTGCTCCTCCCTTTCAAGAGTGGCCCTCTTGGCAGCTTCTTCTTTTATTCTTCCTGCTTCCTTGTAATGCGCTCTTTCGCCTTCTGCTGCAAGCTCTGCTTCCCTTTCTCTTTCTGCAACAAGGCGCTCTGCTTCCTGCTTTATTTTTAATTCTGTTTCCTGCCTTAGCCTTGCCTCTTCTTTTTCAGTAAGCTTTCTTTTCAGATTTGCTTCTTCCTCTCTTAGCCTTATTCTTGCAAGCCTTTCCTCTTCCAGCCTTAATTCTTCCGCCCTCCATCTTTCTTTCTCGGCAGCTTCCATTTCAGCTGCAGGTGTTGCATG
>JASEIA010000108.1 GCA_030018575.1 Nanobdellota archaeon
GAGGGTACTCAGTTCTTTGCTTGTCAGCGGAGTAGTAGCCTCAATATTGAAGCAGTGCTCAGTCTCAATATCCTTTATGTCAAGAGAAACGCACTGCCTGACAGTGGATAGCAGATTGTCCTTCTTTACATCAGGAAGCGCAGGTTTTCGGTAGAAATGCAACAATTCCATAGCATTGAATTATAACATGGGATAAAAAGCTTTTTGGCTGCTTTTCAAACTCTGAGACTTTGCTGCTTTGATACTCTGACGCTTTGAACACTATAGAATATGGTCTTGCCTTTTTTGAGCGGGGAGGGATAAGATTAAGAAAAATTTTTAGGGATTTTAAAAATAAGAGTGTGTCCCGGATTAATTGATTATATGCTCAAATAGTAGTCGTTGAGATGAGAAAGAAACAAATTTTTATAGCAGCCATTGTTGGTTTAATAACCTTCCTTGTCTATCTTCCAGCCCTTCAGAATGGGTTTGTGAACTGGGATGATGATAAGTATGTAACTGAAAATCCTCATATACAATCACTGGATTTGAAACTTCTTAAATGGGCATTTTTTGAATTCTATCACGTCAATTGGCATCCACTCACAAATATCTCATACGCAATAGATTATGCCATAGGGGGGTTAAATCCCTTTGGTTATCACCTTGTAAATAATATTTTCCATTCACTAAATACTTTTTTAGTTGTTCTGCTGTCAGTGCAGATTTTGACTGTAACAGGCAGGCTATCGGATAAGGCTATACTTATGGCATCTGCAATCACAGGACTTTTGTTTGGAATTCATCCAATTCATGTAGAATCAGTTGCTTGGGTTTCAGAGAGAAAGGATGTATTATGTGCATTCTTTTTTATTTTAAGTCTCATGTCATATATAAGATATGCTGCTTTTAATCAAGAAAATCCCCCTCAATCCCCTTTTGGCAAGAGGGGATTTTATTTGTTGAGCCTGACATTCTTCATCCTTGCCCTCATGAGCAAGCCAATGGCAGTTACTTTGCCTGTTGTAATGCTGATTTTAGACTGGCATCCTCTTGGAAGGCTTAACAGAGAAACAATAAAAGTTATATTTATAGAGAAAATTCCATTTTTTGCGCTCAGTATTGCTTCATCTATTGTTACTACGACTATTATGCAGGTTTCAAGTGTTATCAGACCATTGGCATTGTATCCTTTGTCTAAAAACATCTTGCTTGCAGGCAATGCCTTCTTTTTTTATCTTTATAAGATTTTCTATCCTGATGTATTATCGCCATTTTATCCTTATCCAGAGAAGATTATTTCATTGTATTACAACTTATATTTGCCTGCATTGATAATAGCTACAATAACAGTTTTCTGTATTCTATATAAAAATAAAAAGGCATTGCTTGCTGTATTTGGCTGTTATTTTATAATGTTGTTTCCTGTTTTGGGTATTGTTCCAATTGGCTTACAGATAGCAGCAGACAGATATACCTATTTACCAAGCATTAGTATTTTCTTATTGGTTGGGGCATGTCTTGTGTCATCTTATTATCTAATTAATAAAAAGGTTGTAAAAACAATCCTCGCTATATTTTCTATTATTCTTTTCAGCGGGATGATATACAAGACTGAAAAACAGATTCAAATATGGAAAGATGACATAACGCTATGGAGTCATGCAATAAAGGCGTTGCCTGATGCTCCTGAGAATTATCATGCTTCTTTTATAATGTATAATAAGTTAGTCCTTGCGTATAAGAAATACAGAAGCGGCGAAGATGCATTAAATAAAGCCAATGAAGCATTTCAGTTAGCTACAAGTTTAAGTTTAAAATACGCAAGAATATATAACAACCTTGGAATAATGTATCAAAAAAAGGGAATGTTAGGGGAAGCTGTTCAAGCATTTGAAGCTGCTGTACTGTTTAATCCGTATCATGCAGAGATATATAATAATCTTGGAATTATATATATGGAGAGAGGAATGATAGATAAAGCTATTGGTAACTTTCAAGCTGTCTTAAGGATTTATCCTAATTATGCTGATGTCCACTTTTACCTCGGAATGGCTTATGCGGAAAAAGGCATGACGGGTGAGGCTGCAAGACACTATCAGGAAGTCATAAGGCTTAACCCTAATGATGAAGCAGCGAGGAATAACTTGAACAGGATATTGCAGGGTAAAAGGTAAATATTATTTTGGCGGTATATCTTGATTAATGAGAAAAAACTTATAGTTGTCATGCCTGCATATAATGCTGAAAAGACATTGAGACAAACATATAGAGAACTGCCTCATGAGTATGTGGATGAAGTCATCCTTGTTGATGACGCCTCTCGGGATAATACAGTAAAAACAGCAAATGAAATGGGCATAAAGACCATTATTCATACAGAAAATAAAGGATACGGCGCAAATCAGAAGACTTGTTATCGCACAGCCTTGAGTTTGGGCGCAGATGTAATAGTTATGGTTCACCCTGACTATCAGTATTCACCCCGGCTTGTAACTGCCATGTCATCCATGATTACATCAGGGCATTATGATATAGTTTTAGGCTCAAGGATACTTGGCGGGCAGGCATTAAAAGGCGGAATGCCTCTTTATAAATACATAGCTAACAGATTTCTTACCGCTATTGAAAATATAGCGCTTGGCGTTAAACTCTCTGAATATCATACAGGCTTTCGCGCCTTTAGCCGTGAAGTTCTTGAGAAGCTCCCACTTGAGGAAAACTCTGATGATTTTGTATTTGATAATGAAATGCTCGCGCAGGCAGTCTTTTTTGGATTTAGAATTGGTGAAATAAGCTGTCCAACGAGATATTTTGAAGATGCGTCTTCAATAAATTTCAAAAGGAGCGTTAAATATGGATTTGGCGTCCTTGCAACTTCGTTGAAATTTCTTCTGCACAAATTCAAAGTAAGGGAATATCTGATATTCAATCCAAAAGGGAAGAGGCTTGTGGATGCATGAGATACTCCTGCAATATATGCGGCAAAGGATTGGAGCAAAAAATCCTGAAAGATATCAAAAGTAATGGTGATTATTATGACATTTTCTTTTGCGATTATTGCATGACAGGTATAACAACCCCGATGCCAGAGCCAGATGAAGCGCTTTCTTTGTATTCATCAGAGAGTTACAGGACAGACACAGGGACTCGTTTTAATCCGATTATAGAGTTTTTCATCTATGTTTTCAGGCTTAAAAGAAAGGGGGATATAAAGAGATATATTGAAAGAGGGAGTATTCTTGATATAGGCTGCGGAAGGGGACTTTTCCTTCACATCATGAAAAAGGATGGATGGGGAACGGCTGGCGTAGAGGTAAATAAAGAAACAGCGTTTTACGCCTCTGAAATGTATGGATTGAATGTAGCAGTAGGAGAGCCTTCAAATTGGAATTTCCCTAATGAAAGTTTTGATGTAATAACAATCAACCATGTTCTTGAACATGTGCATAAACCTGCTGAATATATAAAAAAGTGCAAAGAATTGTTAAAAAAAGAAGGGCTTCTTTTTATAGCTGTTCCTAATATATCAAGCCTTCAGGCAGTGGTTGGCAAGGAATTGTGGTTTCATCTTGATGTGCCATATCATATAAATCATTTTTCCACAGCTGGATTATTAGATCTATTAAAAAACAACTCATTTAAGATATTGGACATAAGGCATTTTAATCTTGAATACAACCCTTTCGGCTGGCTGCAAACCCTTCTTAATTTTTCAGGCATTGAGAAAAATCTTTTTTACAATTCCTTGAAAAATCCAAAAATCAGAAAGACAATAAGATTAAGAAAAGGCAAGATACTTTTAACGCTTGCATTGTTGCCGCTGTTTATCCCTATTTCCTTTATTCTGTCAGTTGCTGAGACCATTTTAAAAAGAGGAGGGACCATAGAGGTCTTTGCGATTAAAGAATAAATTTTTGGCTCTTTTGGTATGTTAAAGGTATAATAATTATATATTATGGAATTTGAATTTGACCCTAAAAAAGTGATGGCAATAAAGTAAAACATGGAATTGATTTCTATGAAGCACAAGCACTCTGGGATGACCCTGATTCCATTGAGATCCCTGTAAAAACCAGTGCTGAACCAAGATTTTTGGTAATAGGAAAGATTTCAGAGAAGCATTGGTCAGGGATTATAACTTGCAGGAGGGATAAGATAAGAAAAAATTTGAGGATTTCTGAAAATATGATTATTTCTCAGGCATCCTCATCAACGCCTCTGCCTTATTTAAACATTCACAGCATTCACTGAAAAAGGAGTGATTATGGCAAAGCACACAGTATCAATCGACGAAGACACGCGTCAGAGGATCCACACATTGCCAAGGGGCATAAACTTCTCAGCCTTTATGCGAAAGGCGATCAATATCTTTGTTGAGGAGCTTGAGAAAAACCCCGATCTGGAGCCTGAAAATTTCATCATCACCTGCACTGCACGGAAAGATACGTCAGATAAAAAAAGAAGATAATGGCAGCAGGAAAATTAAGTAAGATTATGCGGTCAAAGAAT
>JASEIA010000109.1 GCA_030018575.1 Nanobdellota archaeon
TCCCTTCTAAGTTTATATTCAAGCTGATAAAGAGTGAGCCGAGGCTTTGGAAGTATGGGCTGAAGGCGGTTTGGTAAGGGAAGAAAGAGAAAGCACGTGGGAAGAAAGCCCCAAGGGAGCTCCCTTGAAACCCCTAACTCCCCTTTATATCAATTATATAGTGATAACAATACCGAAAGATTTAAATACTAAGCATACATTGCAATTTTAACCAAAAACTGGTAGGGGTACAAAAATGAAGCAAGAAAAGAATTTGAAGGTCGTTGACTTCAAGAATGTGGAAAAGATTTGCGGAGCAGGATCTGACGAAGCCATAGAAAATGGCAGAGACTAAGAATGGAGGATTTATCTTTGGAGGAGAGGCTGTTATATGAAAATGTCTCTCCTTCATTATTTGAAACTAAAATGCTAAGTGGAAAAACAGATATTCAATATTTAGGGGAAAGCGGGAAACTGGTATCCCATTTTAAAGAGTCATTTGAAAGGGCGAAAATAAGAAGCCAAGACATTATCCAATTTGCCACGGCATCACCAGCGAATTTTATAAGATTTTATAAGCACCTGCAGGACTCTTGGAAAGTCTATTTAGAACTTTCCTCGAAGATGGCATCTTTATCAGAGAATCTTGATTTCCTATTTCCAGAGAAGCTGAAGCTTTTCCAGGACATGGTTCAATTAACTTTTGAATTAAATACACATATTTATCTTATCACAGACATAGAAAAAGAGATTTACGAAAGAAATATTGAAAATCTTTCTGAAGACAGGATGATGCTATTAATCGAGTCAGTAAAGAGTTTTCCGGTTTATTTGATCGAAGAAGTTAATTCTGACAGCCTGTCCACCAAGAATCCCTATGAAATAAGGGAAATCCTGGCTAAAAATCCGCATTTGAGGAAATTGTTCTCCCTGTCAGGCTCATCAGTAGAATTATTCGGCCAATTGCTAAGCCATTCCTCACAGCTTAATAAAAAAGCAGAAAGAACAGAATTTTCGCCTCAAAATGAATATGAAGAATCATTGAAGGGCATTTTAATGTATGATCATTTTTTTGAATTATTCCTGAGGGAAAGCGGCATGTTAATGACAGACCTTAAGTTCTACATTGACATTGCGGACAGGGTTTCCTGCTCCAAGGATATACCTTCGATATTAAGCAAGCTGGGCGAGCTTAACATTGCCTTTAACGAGAACTTCCGACCAAATATCCCGCAGTATAAACAGACCCAGCTCAGCTGCGGGGCAACTTGTTTAGCAAACGTTGTAGGAACTTACTATCCTTATATCAAGGTAAATAATTCCCTGGAAGACGGCATACATAAATTGGTCACTGTACCCGGATTTTTTAATAACCTTCCTTCGTCATTGGCGTATGTTTCCAGGGATAAATTGGGCATCCCTTCGCATTTTTTTGCGGAGTTTTCAAGCTTTGGCCCGCTATTTTTGAAGCAAAAGGCAGCACAAGAGCCGTTAAGGAAATTTCAGGGGGATTACGAAAAAATTAAAGGGGACGCCTTAGATTATGCCGTCATAACAACCGCGGAATTAAAAGAAAAATTGGGAAACGGCCATTTAATCTCATTTGTATGCGGGCAAAGCCCCATGCTGCATTATAAAATGATAGTCGGATATAAGTTTAAAGAAAGCCAAAAGTACTTTTATGTTTTTGACCCCGCCTATGGAATGGAAAAGATTCCTGAAACTGAAATGCTGGGCCATATGAGAAATGACAAAAGCCTGTGGGGAGTTGAATATGTTCCGCCTGAGTCTGTTATTTTTGGCAGAACAAGGGAATTATTAAGCAAGGCAAGGGAGATATTGTCATGGCAGCCATAGTCCGGGTTTATAAGAATGATAAAGACCCAAAAGGCGTATGGTTAAATAAGGAATATCTTGTGCAGCTTAATTTAACAGGGGATTGCCCACTTAATTGCGAATTTTGCTATATGGTCGCGTATAAAAAGGAATATCTCAGCCTGCAGAAAATCAAGGTCCTTTGGAAAAACTTAAGGAAATATTCCAAAAAAAATGGTGTTGAATACAGGGTAAATCTTACGGGGGGGGATATTTTCCAGCACCCCCATTGGAAAGAAATAGCGGAGTTTATTGCACAAGAAAGCACAATAACCGCAGTGGACCCTTTAATTAATACCTTTTGGAATGAAAGCCAGCTTGAATTATTAAAAATTCTGGAGAAAAAAATCAATTTTGTCCAATTAAACTCCGATGTTGTAACAGAGAAAGACATAATCGCTGTAAAGGATATAGGCAGGAAAGTGGTTTTAAAAATTGCATTGTACAAGGGAAATACAAAGAAAAAAATAGAAAAATTAAGGCGGCTTTCAGAAAAGTTTGATAATGTCATAATTTCGATTGACCTGATAATCCCCCAAAAATGCTCCAAAGGCAAAAAAAAGGATTACCTGATTTTTAATATGGCCGAATTGAAAAAGGAGGCAGATAGGCTAAAGGGCATTTTGGGAAACAAGCTATGGCTTTTAAGCACCACTATTAAAAGAGAGTATCTCAATCAGGTTTATTATTGCCCTGTGCCATTCGGGGGAATGTATGTTATGCCCAATAATAAAATTGTCCCCTGCTCAAGATATTCCCATCTTGAAACAGGATTTAACATAGATAATTTTGACTTATTCAAATATGTAAGCAAATATAACAAGCTCTGTTCCAATTTCTGTTTGTTTGAAAATAAATTTTTCAATGCGTTTTGGGGGAAAAATGAAAACCCGTTAAACTTTTTTAGAGGAGGCAAAAATGAGCAACCTTGAAGGGAAGATAGCATCGCAGGGGCTAGCAGACGCGAGGGCATTTGTAACAAATGACCCTTCACAAACGCCGCCTTTTGAAGACTATATCTTGATAACGCAAAATGCAAATCCCGAGATATCCCCCCTCCTGTACAAAGCAAAAGGAATAATTACCGAAGTGGGGGGACTGATGTCCCACCTTGCCGTTGTTTCAAGAGAATTAAAAATACCCTGCATCACTGCATGCGAAGGGTGCTATGGCGGGCTGGCTACAGGGCAGCGCATAAGAATCAATGCAACAGAAAAATTAAACTCAAGGGTGAAGATAGAAGATGATCAGTAGACTGGAAAGCCTGTTAACCTGGGGAAATTCTTTCGGGAACAAAGCAAGGAATTTAAGCATTTTAATGAACAGGCGCATTTTGGTTCCGGAAGGGATAGCGCTTAGCTTTGAGCATTATCAGGAATATATTTCATCGCAGGAGATTTCAAGGGAATTTAGAGAAAGAATAGCGAAGTGCCTGAAAGGGCTGCCCGGCCCCTATGCAGTCAGGTCTTCGGCTAATGTTGAAGATTCAAATAATAAATCTTATGCAGGGCAATTTGTCACCCTTTTAGATGTTTTGCTGGAGGACGTTCCGCTGGCCATCCGGGATGTTTATCAATCTGCCGCCTCATTTAACAGATTGGCCACTCCGGCCCGAAATGATGTCCGAATGGGGGTAATAATACAAAGAATGATAGCAGCGGATTGTTCCGGAGTTTTATTTTCATATAATCTAATTGAAAATGACCCAGAGTCCATAATGATGGAGGTTACAGCGGGTAAATGCGAAAAGATTGTTTCAGGAAAAGTAAATCCCTCATTGTATATTATTGACAAGCATTCCGGAAGCATACGGCTATTTGAAGAAGGGGACCAGAAAGTAAGCCTGGAAGCTGAAAAGCTCCGGCAGGTGCTGGAAAACTGCAAAATAATTGAAAAGAGCTTTGGTTCTCCCCAAGACATAGAATTCCTATTTCATAATGGAAAGTTTTATTGCTTACAAAGCAGGAGTATAACAACAATATGAAAAAGCTAACCCTTACAACTGCGCAGGAATACGCCTTAAGAACGCTCAGGGAATTGCCTGACTTATATTACCAGTGGAATATCCTTCATTCAGAAAGCGTCATTAAGGTATTGGAACTGCTGCTGCCTGATGAAAATAAGGAAAAATTATTTGCCCTTGCATGGGTTCATGACATAGGGAAGATAAAGTCCGAAGAAGGGCATGCAGGGATAAGCCTGGAAATTCTAAAGGAAGAGTTTGAACTGGATGAGATTGATACGGACTGCATCCTCAACCACGGCTCTTCAGAAAAGCCAAAAACCAAAGAAGGCAAAATATTTCGTTATGCCGACGGATTATCCCTGTTTACCGCAAAAATGATCAATTTCAGGTTTTATGCCGAATCAAAAGAGGGCATGAGCTTTGATGAGATAAACGCAAGGATTGCAAAGCTGTATGAGAAATACAAGCTTAAGTATTCAGACTCAGAGAAAGCAATCTCCCTGCTAAAGGGCTTATTTGAGAAGAACGTTGGTTTTTAAGAAAGACAGGGGTATTTCCCATTATGAGGATAATTGCTCTTCTGTGCGGAAGGAGCTTAGGCTGAATCTTCTTATGAGGCTGGCAATGGACAA
>JASEIA010000010.1 GCA_030018575.1 Nanobdellota archaeon
ACTACTGGAATATATCTTCGTGCAATGACTCTGCATTAAACATAAACACAACAGGATCAGAGACAAGGCACTTCACTGTTGACACAGTCAAGCCGCATACAATTGATTTAAACAGCCTTGACAACGGGCTTAACATATCGAGTACAACACTTAATTTCAACTGGACAGCAACAGATGCCACTTCAACAGTAATGACCTGCAACCTTACAATAGACAGTGTGATAAACAAGACTGTTACTGTTATAAACGGCACAATGGCAAACTATTCAATTACAGGGTTTGCAGAAGGCATACACTACTGGAATATATCTTCGTGCAATGACTCGGCATTAAACATAAACACAACAGGATCAGAGACAAGGCACTTCACTGTTGACTTGACACCCCCTGTGCCGACTATAACGCTTGGCTCGTCAGCAATTGCCCTGCGCGGCACGCAGACAATAGGCTGTACAGCTACAGACAGGGGCGCTGCAAACCCTGCGAGCTTTACAGTAAGGTTGCCAAACGATGTTTATTCAACAGACCTCGACGGTACGTTTACAGATACAAGCTTAATAGGGACATATACAGTAACCTGTTCAGCAACTGACAGTGCAGGACTAAGTGCTTCAACATCCTCAACATTCACTGTTGGCTCTGAAATAACCACTGCAGGAGGAGGCGGAGGCGGAGCAGCATCTGCAACAACCGCATCAGTAAGCACGACATTGTCTGTTTCGCCTGAAGCGCCTGCTGTAATAAAGGTAGACAATGCAAAGATTGCAGTCAGCGAGATTACGCTGGATGTAACCGAAGCAGCGTCAAACGTAAAGGTTACCATAGCGGCAATCACTGCGCCGCCTTCAAGCATACCTGCTGCAGAAGGCAAGGTTTACAAGTACCTTGACATAAAGAAAGAAAACCTTGCGGACGCCAAGCTTAAGAGCGCAAAGATAAGCTTCTTTGTGACAAAGGCATGGCTGGCTGAAAACGGGCTTGATTCATCTGATGTTGAATTAAAGAGATATACAACGCAGTGGGTATCGCTGCCGACAATAGTAAAAACATCTGATGCAGACAAGGTATACTTTGAGGCGGAAACACCCGGCTTCAGCGTGTTTGCAATCGGCGTGAAAGCAGCAGCAGAGCCTGTTGCAGAAGAAGAAGCGCCTGCTGAAGAAGCGCCTGCTGAAGAAGAAGCGCCTGCTGAAGAAGCGCCTGTTGTGCCTGCTGAGGCGCCTGCAAAGGCAAGCTTAGCGTGGCTTTACGTGGTCATCGCAGTTGTTGTGATAGCTGTTTTGGCAGTGTTCTTCTTCAAGAAGAAAAAGAACTAAAGCCTTCTTTTTTTCTTTCTTTTTATTCTTTTGACTTATTTGCTTTTGAATTAAAAAGTTTAATAGTAAGAATTAATGGGGCTGCGAGGCAGGGTCACTTCGTTCCTGACCTCACATCCCCTGATGGGGCTGCGAGGCAATCTCATTAGCATTCGAAACCTCACAGCCATTTTGTTTTACAATTATTGTTTTTCTTATATACAATGAGAAAGATTAAATGGGGCTGCGAGGATTTGAACCCCGGTTACAAGGTCCCGAACCTTGAGTCCTACCAAACTAGACTACAGCCCCATAAGAAATGCTATCTCTGCTTTCTTCTTTCAAAAGAGATTATCCTTTTAAGCGTTTCTATTTCCTTCATTAAACGCAATTTCTCGCTGTCTGCCTTCAAAAGCTCCTTAGCATACTCCTTCAGCTCAAAATCCTCTTTCTTTATGCCCTGGGCAGCGATATTCAGCTTTGCTATGCCTTCGTTCACAGCGCCAAAGGACTCAATAAGCTTCCTTGCTTCAGGCTTTAATGCGCTAAACTCGGCAACAGCCTCTTTCAAAGGCAGTGTATGCTCCTTTACCTCTTTCTGCAGCTTTGAATAGATTGACTCGTATAATTGGCTATGATTCTGATTAAAAGTCCTTAACGCCTTTTCAAACTCCGCTTGCAATTCCTTTATCTTTTCAAGGTCTTTTGAGAATTCCGCAACATATCCGTGCTGCGAATGCTTTATCTCATGGGCTTCTTTCTCTATCTTTTCAATAACATCATTGCTGTGCTTTTGCATGCCTGCCTCTAGCTCGCGCATCTTTTTTTCAACTGATCCAAGCTTTTCCTTGATTTCCCTTACTCCGCTTATTTTTTCAAGCATTTTTGCACCTTAAAGTCTGTATTATTCTCCTATTAAAAAGCCTTTTGCTTGGCATTGCCTCAATAGCCCGCCTAAAGTGCAGTCTGCCCAATAAGTCCTTATTCTGCCTCAAAAGTCAAGAAATGGATTCATACAAAATAAAAGATTATAATACTGAATAAAGCAAGCAAGAAATATAATAAGACTTTCTTTTTTGAAGACATAAATAATATAATCGCTTCAAGTATTAGAATCCATGTCTGCACGTTTATTATTTCATACATATTTTGCACCTGCAATTAGCCCGAATCCCATTGTTGCCAAGACTCCAGCCAAGATTTCAACAAGAGGTTGATTTGCTAATTTTACAATTATTATTGCAATTACTAACAGTGCTATTCCGGATATGTCAAACACAAGACTTAGCTTTGATTTTCTTTTTTTATTCATACTTTTGATATAAACTACAATCTATATAAAACTTTTGTTTTCTTAATTTTGCCTCAAAAGTCAGGCTTATGGGTTACTTATGGGGCAAAGCCGCTTGGCATAGCAAATTATATAAGACACTCCGCCTTCTTTTAAGGCATGGTCTGCGAGCAATTGCGAGTGTGCTCGAAAATCCGAGATTTTCGGCACCACGAAAATGTGTGACATTTTCGACGGGACCTTCGAATGAACGGAGTGAATGAGAATGGCTGCAAGAAAGCTGACTATATACAGGCTCCAGAGGCCGAAGAATGCTGACATTAACAAGCAGGTAATGTGGTTTTCAGGAGCAATGGGGCTTTTCACGTGCAGGGATAAGAGCAAGTCCTGCTACAGGATATTTCTTGAATTATTAAAGGCTGCAAAACAGGGGAAAGCGCTTTCAAGCGACGAGATTGCATACAGGCTTCACCTTTCAAGGGGCGCTGTTGTGCACCATCTCAATAATTTAATTGACTCAGGCATGGTTGTTGCGCAAAAAAACAAGTATTCTTTAAGGGAAGCAAGCCTTGACTTGCTTGTGAAGGACTTGAAAAAAGAAATGGACGAGATGTTTGCAGAGATTAACTCAGTTGCTGAAGACATTGACAGGATGCTGGATTAAAGCACGTGCCTGTCGTGGCTTGTCTCGTACTCATAAAGCTCTGTCTCTGAGAACCACAAGCCGACTTCCTGCTCTGCTTCCTCTTTGTTTCCGGAAGCATGCAACAGATTCTTGACGCTTATCTGCTTTGCATCGGCATAGTCATAGGAAACATGCGCATAGTCGCCGCGGATTGTTCCTATAGGCGCTGTCTTCGGCTCTGTGCTTCCGGCAACTTTCCTGGCAAGCTCAACAGCGTGTATGCCTTCAACAGCTATTGCAACAACTGGAGCAGATGTTATGAATTTCTCCAGCAAAGGATACATCTTTTTTCCGACGTGCGCTGAATAATGCTTTTTTGAGAACTTCTCGTCAATCCAAACCATCTTTATGCCGACTATTTTCAAGCCGCGCTGCTCGAATCTTGCGATTATCTCGCCGATAAGCCCTCTCTGCACTCCGTCGGGCTTTACAAGAACCAAAGTCCTTTCAATCATTTTACTTCTTTTTCACGGCAGCTGAAGCCCACTTGAGGTTTCTTGATTTCCTGCCAAGCTTTATCATGTTCTTCTGGCACTTGCTTGAACAGAAATAAACAAGCTTGCCGTCATTCTGTATCAGGTTTGTCCCGGTTCCTTTTTCAAGCTCTTTTGAGCAGAATGTGCACTTTGTCATTGTATTCCAAGCCTCCCTTCGCTACGCTCGGTAGATTTACTCATTTTGTGCTCCCGCCCTTGCCGATTCTTCTTGCCTCGGATTCTGTTTCCCTAAGCATCAGGACATCGCCGACTCTTACAGGGCCTTTTACGTTTCTGGTGAGAACCTTGTCCTGGTCCCTTCCTTCAAGGACCCTGCATCTTACATACATAAGCTCTCCCCTTATTCCTGTCCTTCCCGCAACTTCCTCGACTTTTGCAGGATAAGCTGCTGAAAACAGGGTTTTTCCTGTCGGGGCTGTTCCTTTTTGATACTCTGCTGTTTTTGCCGCATCTGCCTTTTCCTCAGACGGCTTGTTCTTCTTATGCCTTTCTTTTTGTTCTTCTTCCATTTTGAACCTTACTGCGACATTTCAGCTATTCTTCTTATAACGTCTTTTGCATCGCCTTCAACAATAACTGCAACAGCTGATGTGCCGACAGGCAATCCTGCTGAAGCGCCAAGCTCTTCTTTTGTAGAAACAGCCACAAGCGGAACCTTTTTTTCCGCGCAAAGCGGCTTGAAGGGCATTATGATTTCAGGCGGGTTGACGTCTTTTGCAACAACAATGAGCTTTGCAGCGCCCTTTTCCAGCGCCTTTATTGCCTCATTCGCGCCTTTCTTGATTTTTCCTGATTTTCTTGCCTTTTCTATTGCCTCGAGGGCCATGTCTGTTATTTCGTCTGCCATTTTGACCTCCTAAATTGTCATTGGTTTTATAGGGTAGAAAGCTAGCCTATTTATAAACCTTTCTAGCATATAAATAGCTTATCTCCCCTGCCTTCTTTCCCTTGACTCAAACTCTTCCATTGCCTTTATCAAGTCTTCTTTTGTGATTTCAGGCCAAAGCTTCTCGATAAAATAAAGCTCGCTGTAAGTGCTTTGATATGGAAGAAAGTTTGAAAGCCTTAGCTCTCCTCCAGACCTTATTATCATGTCAGGCTCTTCTTTAAGATAAAGCTCTTTGAGAAACGATTCTTCTGTTATGCTGCTGACTGCAATTTCGCCTGCTTTTGCCTTTTCAGCTATTCTTTTTGCCGCATCAACAATCTCAGCCCTTCCGCCATAGCCTATTGCAAAGTTTACAGCAAGATTACTGTTGCTTTTTGTCTTTTCTTCCATTGCCCTCATGCTTTTCTGTATTTCTTCTGAAAACAAGCTCTTGTTGCCGATGAAATTTATCTTTATTGAATGCTTTTCAAGCTTTTCATCATCCATAAGTTTTGCAAAAAACCTTGCGAAAAGCCCCATAATCTTTTCAATTTCTATTTTGCTCCTGTTGAAGTTTTCAGTTGAGAAGGCATAAATAGTAAGCGCCTTTAGCTTAAGTTCCACAGCCCATTTTATCAGGCTTTCAACAGTCTTTGCCCCGAATTCATGCCCCTTCCACGCTTCAAGCCCCTGCTTTTTTGCAAACCTTCTGTTGCCGTCAAGGATTATGGCTATGTGCCTTGGTTTCATTTCGGAATTGAATAACCGGGATGCTATTTAAATGTTGCGAATAAGAAAGAAAAAAACAAAAAAGGAGGCTTACTCTATTTCGTAAACAAGCGTTGAAGTAGCCCTTACTTCCAGTGTTTGGGGCATTATCGGAGTTGGGGCTGCCTTTGAATCCATTGCCATTTCCATTCTTGCGCGGTAATATATGTAAGGCGCATAGCTGCTTCCGCCTTCAACAGATGCTAATTTCTTTAATTTAACGCCTGCTGCATCTGCCATTGATTCAGCCCTTGACTTGGCAAGCTCTGTCGCCTTTGCCAATGCTTCCTTGTCAACCTTCTGCTTTTTCTCAATCGAAAGCCCGAAGTTTATGTTCTCAACCGAGTTTGCCCCTGCTTTCACTGCAGTGTCAACAAGCTGGCCCGCCCCTTCAACATCATAGGTTGTCGCCTTTATCACGTGCCTGACAACATATCCTGTTGTAATGTACTCTTCAGTATCCCCGTCATATCTCTGCTCAGGGTAAATTGTGAAAGAGCTTGTTTCAATGTCCTCTTTCTTGATGCCATTTGTTTTTAATGCAGCTATCACGCTGTTTGATGCCTCTGAATTAAGAATCCTTGCGCCGTCTGCTGTCTCTGACTTTTTCTCAACATTCAGGTAAATCTCAGCCTTGTCAGGAGAGGTTGTTATTGTTGACTCTCCTGAAACAGTCAGCACGTTCTTTGCAGGCTGCATGTTCAGCGAATAGTTTGGCCTGATGGCTGCCGTAAGGACAACAGCCGCGACTAATCCGATAATCACGATATATGAAAGTATTCCCTTGATTTCCATTGTGTGTCTCCTGCCTTTTTCCAAGGCACATATCTTTTAGGGCTTATCTTATTATTAAAGGTTTGGAAGCGCTTAGGCAGGCGCCGAAATATCTAAATTTCGCTTTCTGAAAAAGCAGGTTCTCTTCAAACTTCGGCATATCCTACTTTTGGCGGTTCTTGCGCTTGGCGCTATTCCACGGGGCATTTACGCCCAAACCGCAAAAATCGTTTAAGAAAGGCACCATCTGCCAATGTTTGAATAATATCCCATGGCGTTTTGAATACTGTCATTTTTTGGCAGTTTTTGCAACAAAGCATTTATAAAACCTAAGAGTTGTCCTGCAAAGGCTTGCTGAGAATGAGTGGAGGGGGCTTACAACTAATAAGCTGAAGGAAGATAGTTCAAAAGCATATTACGAAGCCATAACGCCCGGCTTTTCATTGTTTGCGATTACTGCAAGAAAAGAAATGAATGAAGAAGTTGTGGAAGAAGGAGAGGAAGAAATAAAAGAAGAAGCTCTTGTAGAAGAGCCCAAGGCGCCTGAAGCGCCTGTAATGCCTGAAAAGCAGGGTAAGACGTGGATTTACGTGACTTTAATCGCAATTATTGCTGTTATTGCGGCTGCCTTCTTTTTTAGGGCAAAAAGGCATAAGCGCAGGAAAATAAGGCGTATGTATTAAGCTCCGAGGACAAATAAGGCGGAAACTATAAAAAGGGCGATTGCCTGTTATTATATTAAGAATAATTTAAATCGGAGGTTAAAAACATGAGAAAATTATTAATAGCAATTTTGTGCGCGGTTATTTTGCTTGCTTCAATAGCAGCTGCGCAGGTTGCCTTGCCGGCAAAAACGGTAAAAGCAGCAGACTTGCAAATAGCAAGGAATGTCGCGCCTGTCTCAGGGCAGGTACAGGTCTTTAATGGGATAGGGCAAATAGCAGACAAGAGCCAGTGCGTGTGCTCGGCAGATACCTTGGCCAAAATAGCGCAGATTAAGAAACTGCTTGCTGAGCTTGAGCAGAGCTGTTCAGCAGGAGTGCCAAGTGTTGAGCCGTGGCAGCCTTCTGGCAATTGCGTTGACAAGTGCATGGCTGAGCAAGGGAAGCCTTACTGCGAAAATGCATGCGTTACTGGCAGAGGTGTAGGGCAGTTGGACAGTGAAGGCAAGGTAATCCAAAGAGATGAGGAATGCCTTGCAGGATGCACTGCTTCAATGAAGCAGAAGTGCTGGAATAGCTGCAATATGCCAAAGCCTGTTGAAGAAGGAACTGGATGCATTGACACTTGCATGGCTAAGAATTATGACAAGGCAGGATGCTTTGCTGGTTGCTCTGAAGAAGACTTAACTTTTGAAGGCCCTTGCTCTAAGGCCTGTCAGGATAAGGCAAATGAAGTATATGGAATGTGCGAGCAGCAGTGCGCTAAACAGGAAACTACAACTGCGCCAACGCAAGGAAATGAGCTTTTAATCCAGTGCACACAGTCCTGCGAGCTGAAATACTCTGATTGCAAGCAAAATTGCTATGCAAGTTTAGGCTCTGACGTGCCAAAGTTTAACAGATGCATTGAGCAGCAGTGCATGCCCCTATTAAAGGATTGTTCGGCAAGCTGCAATTCCCAGTATGCGTCCAAGCCCACAATTGTGCAGAAGGTTGTAAATGTGTTCAGGGCTGCGCAGTACAGGAATGCAAAATGGATATGCCATGACGGCACTGAATCAGTCGAGGGAGGGGATACTTCCTGCAAGCCATCTGACACATGGTCAAGCTATGCAAAGCAGGCTTGCGAAGGCAAGTGCAGCGCTGAAACAAACAAGTGCGGCGTGAACACCTTTATGGTGTATAGCGAGTGCTAGGCGCTTGTTTTTTTCTTTTCTTTTTTATCTTTTCTAATTCAAAACCCTTATAAATACCCTATTCTGCCTCTAATACCATGGTACTTGAGAAACTTGGCGAGTCACTGAAGAACACTTTAAGCAAGATAGCGAGAAGCCTGACTGTTGATGAAAAGCTGATAGATGAGCTTGTGCGTGATATACAAAGAGCGCTTTTACAAGCTGATGTCAATGTCCAATTGGTGTTTAATTTAACTAAAGAGATTAAAAGAAGGGCACTTGAGGAAAAGCCTCCTGCGGGAGTTTCGCAAAGGGAGTTTATTGTAAAGGTTGTTTATGATGAGCTCGTCAAGTTTCTTGGCGGAGAGAAGACAGGCATTGAGATTGACAAGTCTAAGAAACCTTTCAAGATTATGATGATCGGGCTCTATGGCGTAGGCAAAACAACTCAAATTGGTAAACTCTTGAAATTCTACCAGAAAAGGGGCTTTAAGGTTTGCGCAGTTGGGTTGGACACACATCGTCCTGCTGCTCCTGAACAGCTTGAGCAGATATGCAGTAGAATAGATGCAAAGTGCTTTATTATCAAAGGTGAAAAAGACCCTTTGAAGATTTACAAAACTTTTGAGAAAGAGCTTTCAAAGTATGACCTTGTAATTATTGACACGGCAGGACGTGATGCTTTAAGCAAGGACTTGATTGAGGAGATAGAGGCTTTGAACAATTACATTAAGCCTGATGAGAATTTATTGGTAATATCTGCGGATATAGGGCAGGCTGCAATGAAGCAGGCTCAGCAGTTCCACGATTCCTGCCATATAACCGGCGTTGTTGCCACAAAAATGGATGGCACTGCAAAAGGCGGAGGCGCTTTGACTGCTTGCGCTGTTACAGGAGCTCCTGTTAAATTCATTGGTGTTGGTGAGAAAGTGGATGACTTGGAGCAGTTCAATCCTCCCGGGTTTGTTGGTCGTTTGCTTGGCATGGGGGATATTGAGGCTTTGCTGGAGAAAGCAAAGGAAGCCATTTCCGAGGAAGACGCAGAGGACATGGGAAGGAAACTGCTTAAGGGCGAGTTTAATTTCATTGACCTGTATGAGCAGATGGCTGCGATGAAAAAGATGGGCTCGCTTTCCAAATTGGTTGAGATGATTCCGGGAATGGGAAATTTAAAAATACCTAAAGAGATGCTTGAAGGCCAGGAAACCAAGATTGAGGTTTGGAAGCACATAATGCAGAGCATGACAAAAGAAGAGCTGGAAGACCCTGAGATTATTGACGGTGCAAGAGTTGAAAGGATTGCAAAAGGAGCTGGTGTTTCAACAGGCGCTGTGCGCGAGCTGTTAAAGCAGTACAAGATGAGCAGGAAGATGATAAAGGGCATGAAGGGGCTTGAGAGCGAGCAGGACATCGGCAAGATGATGAAGAAGATGAAGGGCAGGATGCCGAAAGGGTTTGGGATGTAAGGTGGAAAATAAAGCTATTAGAAGACGTATATTGGAGTATCTATACCAAAAAGATGAAGATAATCCTTCTTATCCCATTTCAAGAGACGAACTAAAGTTATATATGAATATTCCGGATAACAAATTAGATAGCAATGTGCTTTATCTTGAAGAAAAGGGATACTTGAAACTCTCCCGCGGTCTAGGTAGCCTTTTCTTTTCTGCTGAAATAACTGCCTTTGGTAAAGACCTCATTGAAAATCCAGAAGATTTCAATGCAATATTTCCATTAACATTGAATATAATCACAAACAGTAGTAACATTGCTATTGGGGATAATAATGTGCAAACCTCTACTCTTTTCGAAGGGATATATAATCAGATTGAAAAACAAAATCCCAATAATAAACAACAGATTAAGGAGGCTATAATTTCCATAGAGCAAGAATTGAAAAAAGCTGAACCTAGTAGGAATTTAATAGGTAAGGCTTTAGATTTTTTAAGAGATAATGCGGCGTGGATTCTGCCAACTGTAATTGAAGTAATTAAAAAATATGGCTTTTAGTCATTTGATAGAGAACAATAATCTTTACTTAACCTTAAATCTCACAACCTTCACAATCACATACGTCGTTGGATAAAATCTTATGTTTCCAATCAATAAATAATGCTCGTATCCCTCTTTACCAATATGATAATTGTCAATGAGCTCTTTGCAGTGCTCCTCGCTGTTTGGCTTTTTCCGCATCCATTGGTATGCTTCCCACTCAACTACCTTTGATGTGTGCGGGTGCTTTGAGCTGCACTTGCCTGAGCAGGAATATTCAATGTAAGGCAGCCATGCATAGTCATTCTGGTTCATTATGACATTGTCAATGGAATTGTCTTCAGTATAGCCTAATGTTGCCTGCCCCTCTGCCTTTTCCTTGTTTTTCTCAAGAGACATTTTAAGCGAAGCGGGCTTAACCAGCCCAAAGCTTTTTTTGTTATTCCTTACGTCAGAAAATGTATCTTTAGCCAGTTTTCTTAAAAGAGCTATCTGTTCATCCCTGCTTAAAGACTTTGCTTCAATCTTGCCATTTTTGTTTTTAGCTTCGTGAACATGAATCCGTTTTGATAAATTTTTCCATTCCGTTTCATACTCACAAATAACGAACGAGTTTTCCCTCCCGTCATCATTTGGCTTCCTTACTTCTACGTCTATTATCTCCCAGTCATGCACATAGTCGTAAGGCACAGGATATACCCTGCAAAAACCTTTCTCTTCAGACCACAAGCACAGGCATATTCCCTGCTGTTTTCCAAGCTTGCGAATGGAATTAGGCGCGCCCTGCCCCATTACAACCATGTTTCTAAGCCAAAAGCACTCGCTCATAAATCCAGAACCTCATGCCCCTTGTTACGGATATGCCTCGCAATCTCGCGCCTGTGGCATGTTGAAACATCCTTTTCAAAGCAAAGTAGAGCAATTCGCTTATTATTCCCCTCCTTTTCTACAGAATCAAGATATTTTTGCCTTAACGGCAAGGATTGCCTATACTTAAGGAATAGTTTTTCATAGTCTTCTTTTGAATTAAGGTTTGCCCTATCCTCGCTTTCTACGCCTAATTCAGGCATATGCATATAATCAATTTCCGCATCATTTAGGTATTGCTTTAGCTTCTTTCCTATGAAACAAAAATTCATGCTAAAGGCATTATTCCTTACATCAACAACCATATTTATATTATTTTGTATGAGCACATTAAGAAATGAGTCAATGTCTTTTCCTTCATATCCTATTGTGCAAAATCCTGTTTTCTGCTCTTTTTTAGGGCTTATAAGCTGGCTTTTTATGGTATAAGGCTGATATTGCGAATATACATAATCCAGCATTTCTTTTTCATTAGTAAATCTGCCGAGCAAATGATGAATATCACTTTCCATTATCTTGATTTCATTTGCAGCCTTTATTCCTTTATCTGTAAGCTTGGCTTCGCTGTCGTCAATCATCCCCTCTGAATTAAACTTCCTTAAGTCGCTGAAGCACAACTGTGAAAATGGCCCCTGTTTATACGGGTAGAATGAATAAAATTTTAAGGTTTTGTCAGCAAAATATTCCTTTTTTAACAGGAACAGCGCTTTCACTATTGCCCTTCTTGAGCTGATTCCTTTCTTTTGCAGCCCTTGAATTATCTTGAGCAGCACTTTTTGCCTGTTCTTTAGCAGTTCCATGTTATAACTTATTATAAATCAGCTTATAAGCCTTGTGCGTACTTGTCAAATGGCAAGTGGTTTAATACTTTTACGGAATTGCCGAAAAGTTTCAAATTTGTGGGGTTCAAGGGGCTAATTACTAATCTATGAGTAAAACCAATATCCCCTTGCCTCCTTTCCTTTAACAATTGATTATGCCGCCTTCCAATTTCTTACAAACAGCAATTCTTATATACTCCCTCAGCCATATATAACTTATCGATAGGAGACCATATGCGAAAAGCAAATACAAGGCAAATACAGAATATCAAGAAAAAGATACTTCCTATCCTGAAAAAATACAAGATTAAAAGGGCGGGAATATTTGGCAGCTATGCAAGAGGGGAGCAGAAGAGGAACAGCGACATTGACATTATCATTCAGCCCCCTAAAGGCATGGGCTTTGGCTTTGCAGGAATCCAGATGGAGCTGGAAAAGAAATTAGGTAAAAAAGTGGACATGGTTACTTATAAGTATCTCAGCCCTTATTTAAGGGATAGGATTCTGGAAAGTGAGGTCAGGGCAATATGACAGAGCATGAAGACCTGCCTTACATAATGCACATTTTGGATGCAATAAATGATATTCAGGTTTCCATAAAGGGGCTTACAAAAGCCCAGTTCCTGAAGCGCAAAGACGTAAAAGAGGCGAATATAAGAAGGATAGAAGTTATAGGAGAAGCAGTTAAAAATATTTCCGGCAGCATGAAAGCCAGACATCCGGAAATTGAATGGGCTAAAATAGCCGGAACAAGGGACAAGATGATACACCATTATTTCGGGGTTGACTTGGATGTTGTTTGGGAGATTCTCAAGAATGATATTCCGGATTTAAAGCAAAAAATCCTGAAGATTAAGGAAGAACTGGGAAAATAACCTTAAGAGGGGTTTCAAGGGGCTATACGCCAATTTATAAGTGAAGCCATTATCCCCTTGCCTCTTTCTATTCGCCTTTCGCATCACTTAGCATCTTCTTCATCATCTTGTCAAAATCAGACTCAATTCTCTGGGTTTTATCAAAAACTTCATACTCCTTGAATGCCTTTTCCTCTGCCTGCCTTTTGGAGACGCTTCCCTTGCCTTTCAGTATTTTATACTCATTAAAATTCAGGAACTTGTCCACGCATTCAGCCAAATCCTGCATTTTCATGGCAATCCTATTTTCCACTATATGCTCAATATAGTCAAAAAAGCCGGTTATTGTTCTCTCCAGCTTTTTAATGCTTTTTTCATCCAGATAATTCTTTGCAATTATCGCATCAGACTTTAAAATCCTGCCTTTTGGGGAATATTTCCATGCAGTAAGCCCCATATTCTCTTTTTTTGAGTCTGCTCTTTTGTATATTATCTCCGCGGCAGTCTGCCCGGTTATCGCATAATGGAACTTATTTTGCACCAGGGCATAAAAATTGCGGGTGATTTCCGAATCTTTATCATAATCAATGCTGCACTCTGCAAATATGTCTGTTATTTGCTGGTAAATCCTCCTTTCGCTTGCCCTGATTGAGCGGATTCTTTCAAGCAGCTCATGGAAATAGTCCTTGCCAAAATGCCTGCCATTTTTCAATCTTTCATCATCAAGAACAAACCCTTTTATAATGAATTCCTTTAATTTTTGTGTAGCCCATATCCTGAATCGGGTTGCTTTAGCAGAATTAACCCTGTATCCTACTGAAATGATGGCGTCAAGATTATAGAACTTAGTGTTATACTTTTTTCCATCATTTGCAGTTGTTAGGAATTCCCTAATAACTGAATTTTCGCCCAATTCTCCCGAGCTGAAAATATTTTTTAAATGCTCATTAATCGTAGGTATTTCCACATCAAACAGCTCTGCCATTCTCTTTTGGGTTAGCCAGATGCTTTCATTATGGAAGAATACATCTACCCTAATGTCCCCTTCAGGAGAAGTATATAATAAAAACTCCGAGGGATTATCGGCTAAATACCTGCCTTTTTGCTTCATCTGGATTCTACATAAGCATTTACATTTATAAGCATTGTGCGTGTTTGGCGAGTGGCAGGTGGTTTAGCATATTTACTGGATTGCTGAAAAATTTTCAGTTCATCGGGTTTCAAGGGGCGCCCCCTTGCTGCCTTCCCTTTATCCGCTAACAGGGTTATGAAATTAGCAAAACCCAAAGCTATTTAAAGATAATAGCCTCATTTTAAGATATGAGAACACGAACAAGCAATGAAAAATGGAACAAATTGGTCCATGAAATAAATGCGGCAAAAAAAGACCCCGAATTCATGAGAGAAGTAAGAAAATTCATTAAACTAACAACCAGCTAAAACCCATACCTTATTCTTAAGTCTGAATATTTCCAAAAATTGGGGTTCCACATCCCTTCTTTTATGCTTATATGCTTGTATGCCTTAACCGCTGGCTTGCTCAACAAGGTCTTCTGTCATCAGAAACCACAATATCCATCTTATAGAAGCTTGCGCAAGCGACGATTGTAAAGTCAACGTCAATATTTGTATCGTTCCAATTTCTTATGCCTCCGAACTGTCTGTAAGAATTATAAAATTTCAATGCCAGCCTGTTAATCTGTATGGAGTCATGCAAATACCTTCCTGCTGTCAGAGTATCATAAACGCCCAACAAGAGGTTCCTTTTACCTATTTTTCCCAGCTTGCTGTTTTTTGGCGTATCGCGCAGTTCTTGGCGGATAGGATGAAAGCCATATACCTTAAATTCATCATCAACCCTTATCTTGGATATAATCTCTGAAGATTTTGGCTCCTCAATAAGCCTGCCATAAATATTTGTATCAAAGATAACTCTTAGCATACATGAGATAAGGCTTAAGATATTAATAAACTTATTTGCCACATTTCCGCCTTTCCATCTGCGTTTCCATTAACCTTATAAAACAATCAGGCTTAGCCTTTATAGAGGGCAAATGAAAATCATCAAAACCTACAGCTATGCATTGAGCGAGGATTCACTGGAAAAAGACATTGACAAGTTCATACGCAATGCAAAGAACGGCGATTACCAGAGGGATTATTATTGCGGGCAGGAAGGGCTTAAAACAATAAAAGCATACTTCCGCATGATTGAAGAGGAGTTTAAAAAGCAGAATTATGATGTTGCAGCCGCCTGCTACAAAAAGCTCATGTTTCTCCTGCTTCAGAGCGAGAATAACTATTTTGATTATGAAGACATAGTCGGAAAGCTGAATTTTGAGAAGTTTATAGCGAATTACTTTGCGTGCCTGCACAGGATTTGCAATGTTGAAGAATTATTTAATGAATATGCAGAGTATCTCAAAGTGAAAGATGGCTATGGCTTTGAAGCTGACAAGGCAATATTGGAAGGATTATCCGAAGATGATGGGCAGAAGTTTATCAGCATGGCTGAAAAAGAAGCTGAAAATGTAAAAGAAGGGGATTATGGCAAGTATGACCTAATCTATTTCCTGCTTGAATTAGCCAAGGCGAAAAAAGACAGGGCTAAATATAATGCTCTTTGCGAGAAATATGAAAAGCTTCTCGATGAGGAAGGCTTGACGGAAGAGTTTGATTCAGAGGAAGGAGGCGAATAAAATGATATTGCAACTAAAGATACAGCTGCTCGGCTTAAAGCCGGAAGTATGGCGTAGGGTTTTGGTTGATGATAGGATTACATTCCACCAGCTGCATAAAGTTATACAGGAAGTAATGGGCTGGAGCGATTATCACCTTTATCGGTTTAATCTGGATGAAGACGAGGAGATAGGCATTCCTGACCCTGATGATGAGGTTGTAGTAAGGGATTCCAGAAGGCTCAAAGTCAAGAGTGTGCTTAATGCTCCAAAGCAAAAGATTGTTTATACTTATGATTTCGGCGACAATTGGGAACATTTGATAACTGTTGAAAAAATTCTTGATAATGCTGAAAAAGCGCCTGTTTGCATTGCAGGTGAAAGAAACTGCCCGCCTGAAGACTCCGGCGGTGTGTGGGGATATGAAGATTTGTTGAAAATAAAGAAGAACAAGAAGCATCCTGATTATAAGGAATATATAGTAGAATGGCTCGGGGAAGATTTTGATCCTGAAAAGTTTGACATTGAGGCGGTAAACAGGGGGCTTAAAAGATTAAAATGAAGATTGAAACAGACAAGCGAGGCAGGAGAGTCTATAAATTCAGCCATTTTGTTTGCCAAGGCGGATATTTGTATGCGCATAAGGCTTTGAACCAGATAGACAAGGAAGGGCTGCGCAATGCGCTTAATGCTGTTTCTGAAGAATTAGGGATGTTTGACATAACAATAAAAATATACGATAATATCGTCTTCTTCTTTTTTATGTTCAAGCCTTCCTTGGCTCCGCAGGCGATTATTGACGGAATACAAGGCAAGATAGCAGGATTTGCTGAATGGGAAAAGGATTACCTTTTCACAGGCGTTTATGACTTGCAGGAGAAGCATGTCAGGGAATATTTAACGCAAAAAGGGTATGATTATGATAAAGGGTGAGGTGCTTTTAAACCGCGATGCCGAAAGGTTTATAAATATCAACTGATTGTTGACAACTATCAACACAATGGAGACAATAAACAAAACAGCGCAAACGATTGCAACTATCTTATTAAAGGATTTCAGTATTCATACCGCCACTTCTTTATCAAGGGAATTAAGATTGAGCAGGCAGGGAATATGGAAGATTCTAAGGAAGCTTGAAAAAGATGGGCTCATCATGTTTGAACAGATAGGGAAAGGGCAAACCAGCGTACAGAGGATAAGATTAAACTGGGATAATGAATTAGTGGAGAAGAGCATGGCCCTTTTTTTGGCTCAGGAAGCACTGCAGCACCAAAGATGGAGATTTAATTTCGCAGAGCTTAAGCCGGAAGTTGATTTTTTAATATTGTATGGAAGCATACTGCATTCTCCCAAGGAAGCCAGGGATATTGACATAATAGGTGTCGTTTCCAAAGAAAAGGATCTGGCCGGGCTCTCTGACAAAATATTAAAAGCGCAGGAAACGCAGGACAAGAAAATTCATTCCATCAATTTGACTCAAAAAGAGCTTAAACAGGAATTAAAAAGGCCGAATAAAGCGTATGCAGAGGCGATAAAGAAAGGGGTTATTTTATTTGGCCAGGAAGAATTTATAAAATTCATAAGAGGGCTTCAAAAATGGCAATAGAAAGCGTAAAAGAATGCTTTGCCAGCGCCTTGAAAGATGAAAGGAGGGGCAGGAAGCATAAGGGCCTTTTGAGAGCCAAGCCCGATCTAAAAGAAGCAGAAGGATATATCCTTAAGGCAAAAAAGAATCTGGAGCTATGCAAATTTTATAAAGATAAAGGGTTTGATTATAAGCTCCCAGAAGAATGGTTTTATACGCTTTATTATTGCGCCTTGGCTATTTTAGCTAAATTCGGAGTGGAAAGCAGAAGCCAGAGATGTACTGCTCTGTTTCTTAAATATGTAAAAGATAAGGGCATCATTGAATATGATGATGAGTTTATCCGAAGAATAATGGTATATAAAGAAAAAGAAGAAAAATCCGATGTTGATGAAAGAGAAAAATCAAGGTACAGCCCCGTAATTGAAATAAAGGAAGTGGCGCAAAATTATGAGAAAATGATGGGCATCTGCAAAAAAGCCATCTCTCAATGTGAAGAAATTGTTTTTTCAGATAAGCAGTTTGAAGTGCCATTAGAGATATTAAAGCTGGAAAAGCCCTGAGAGCGAGAAAGACATGGCAAAGATGATGAAAAGGATGAAGGGCAGGATGCCGAAGGGGTTTGGGTTGTAGGATGGATTTCAGAAAGAAAGGGGGAGAGCTTGCAGAGTTAGACTCGCTTTTACAAGGGCATAGAATGCCAATTAATCCGATAATTGCAGACTTATATGTTGACGTGCCGATTGAATGCGGCGAGATGAGGACAAGTATTATTTGTTCTTCTGATATTATTGGGATGAGATTGCATTTTGAAGGAATGCCTGAAATAATAGCAACTGAGCGCCCTGCATTGTATTTAGCCTGCCCTTATGGGATTTATGAAAAAGGCAATCCCGGCTGGCATCAGATTATCCTTACCGGGTATGCAGCTGGAAAAGAGCCTGTGACAGAAGAATTGCTTTGGCATAAGGACAGGCTGGAATACAGAAGCAAATTATTGGCTAAGATAAGGGAAATGTCTAAACAGCTTGCCGGAATACAATAATCTTATTTTCTAAGCTTAGAAATTCTTTCCAGATTGCGGAACGGGAACGGCCTCTTGTTGCTTTCTACTATTAAGGCACAAAGCATAAATTCTCTCTAAAATAGCCAAGATATTCTTTAACAGATTCTGGCAGCTCATTTACTTTTCTTAAGGTGTTTGCCGCCCTGCCATTGCGCGTAAACTTTATAAAAACTTTTGCATCAGGCAGCCCATAATCAATTTTTTGAATCGAACGGGCAAAAGAATTTTTCTCGCTTAGATAATTCTCCAGCAGCCTTTTTAGCTTGTATTTCCATATTCCCTCTACTTTGCCGGCAGGGAGATATGCCTCATGGAGAATCTTTAGCTTGCAAAAATGGGATTCAAGCAAATAATTTAAATGCTCAAACATTGTATCAATAACCAGAAGCATATCTCCTTCTGCAATCACGCCGATATTATCAACAATTCCTTTCTTTAAATGCACTTTTTCCCCCTTGTATTCGTATCTTTGCTTATAGCCAAAGAGCAACCTGCGCACCTGCTGCCTTAGTGAGCTTATAACAACTATGCCGGGAGCTGAAATTTTCTTTATATCCCACTCACAAAGATAATATTTGCAGAGATTTAGCTGCTCAAAAGAGCCGAAAAGCATGCCTTTGCTAAAAATCAATTTTCCTTCCGCGCTTATTTTTAAAAGAAGGCTTTTATCCTCATTTATGATATAAAGATATTGGAATGTAAGATGAACGATTGCATTAAGCTGTTTTGTTTTATCCAATACTATCTTGGAAATTTCATCCTCTCTAAATGTATCTCTCGTATTTTTGTCCAAAATCAAAAAAAAGTCATAATCCGAGCCTCTCTTCTCATTCCCGGCCGCCCTGCTGCCAAATAAGAATAATGCAATAATATCCTGCTCTTTTTCCAGTGCGGATTTTACAGACTGGATTATTCTGTCCATCCAATCTCCTCCATGCATAATTCTGCAAATTCCCTAAGCAAGGCAAACTTGTTGCCATTCTCCCCCTTATAGGCTACTTTTCGCCGATAATCAAATTCAGATTCAGTAAGGATTCCATAATATCTTTTTATTTTTTCCCCATTCTTGAAGAGATGGAGGTTGTCTGCTATTGCTTTGCCGCGCTTTTTGTGGTCGCCTATAACATAGATGCTCATTTTCTGGGAAAGTATCTTTTCTATTGCGCTTATGCCTGCATAGAACAGCAGCTGCCCTGCTACTTTCCTGAATTCTTTCAGCTGCTGCTCATTGCCGGCGAATGCTTCCATTTCCTTGATTACTTCCTGCGCTTTTTCCCAAAAAATTATGCTTGCTTCTTTCATGCTAAAGGGGAAGGATGCCTAGTTTATAAACTTTTCTGTTTTATACACAAATAGTATAAAAATTGCAGTAAAATGCTTATTTTATACAAAAAAAGTATAAAGAATGAGCGAGAATATACGATAATATCGCCTTCTTCTTTTTTATGTTCAAGCCCTCTATGGCCCCGCAAATGATTATTGACGGGATACAGGCTAAGATAGGGGACGTTGCTGAATGGGAAAAGGAATACCTTTTCACAGGCGTTTATGATTTGCAGGAGAAGCATGTCAGGGAATATTTAACGCAAAAAGGGTATGATTATGACGAAGGCTAGTCGGCATCCTGCATGTATTCTACGACAATATTTATAATTTTCTGGACTGTTTCATTGCAATTTTTAAAATATATCCTGTCCAAAACCTCATTTCCCATCTTTCTGATTATATCGCTGATTAAAGCATGAATAAATGACTGTGTTGCCGAGCCAATCCCTTCAAAGTCCAGGGTTACTTCTTCCCCATTTGCCAAGGCAGGCATTATCTTTTCAAGCCTTATGCTTCTTGCCCTGTCCTTATTTTCGGCAAATTCGCCTACTATCGGCTTTAGCTTAATCTCTTTCATATGAACCTTGCCTTCCTGTATCTTTCCTTTTTTCTTTCCTGTATTGTTTTTATATAAGTCTTTCTGATTAAGTCAAGCAGCGCTGAGAATTCCTCTTTTGCATCAAGAGAAATATCTATGCCGACAATAACCCCCTGCCATACAGGGAACCCTGAGCCGACCGCATGCCTTTCCTTGAAAGGATCAGCATGCAGCCCAATCCTTTTTATTGAGCGGCTTTTCAGCAGTTTATACATTGCATTGCCGCTGTAAATCATAAAAAAATCCCGATTTACTTTGGCAATAGACCTGATAAAGAAAAGCCCTGCACCGGCATTAAACTCGGTTCCGCCTTCCCTGCTCGTCGCCCCTGTTATGCCGGGCATTAATGCCAGCCGAATGGCTTCCATGTGTGTAGGTGCATAATGCGCTCTGCTTATTGTTTCTTTAATGCCCACTCCTGTATCAGCAATGCCTATCCTGATTGTATTGCTCTTTTGATAATACTGCGCGCAGAGGATTGCCCCGTGCTTTGTCTTGGCGTGCTCTAATACATTTCTTGCAAGCTCGCTTATTATATACCTTATTGATGCAGCATGCTCCGAGCTTAGGTGAAGCAAAGGCACCATGTCTGTGAGAAATCTGGTTAGCCCGTCTGAGTTTGTTATTTGTGTCAGCGGAATAAACCTGCCTGCGGGCTCGTGCTCTGTTATTACAATATCCGTTTCGATGCCTAAGAAATTAAACAGCCCCATTCTTGCCAGATAATGCTTTGAAACTGCTTCAAGCTTTTCACATGTTATGTTCTTCTTGGCTATCGTTAGTCCCAGTGCGGCAGTCATCGCTAATACTGCGGGATGCACTGATATCCATTTTTTATTTGCAGTAATCTCCAGCTTGTCAGGCTCTGAGCTATCAAAAGCCCTTAAAAATGTATCTATATTCCCTAAAAAAGCGCTGTTCGGGATGTATACTCGCATTCAATAACATAAAGAACCCTTATTTATAAAGCTTTACATTATACCGGGAATCCAGGTATATATTTAGCTCAGGGTATTCCCGGGAAGGCGCTATAAGCCTCAATATTAAGGTTTATACGTCAAATAGAGGGTGGTTTTTTGCACTCCAGCCCTTCATAGGCCTTGTCAAACACGCCGTGCGATGGCGGCCCCTGCTTTCCAATCTCAAACCTTGTGAAGAACACCCTTGAAGCTCCTGCATTTAATGCGCCTTCAAATGAGGATGCAACGTCCGCGGAATTTTCATACTCTGCCTCTGTCACCCATGTGGGCTTTGAAATCCCTTTTGACTCAAGAAGCTGCCTGAATGCCTTCACATTAAGCGTTTCCTTGTCCCCGTATTTCACAAAATGCGTGTTTGCAATGTCAAAGTCTTTTGAAGCATCAAACACCTTTCCCCAGAAGCTTATTGAGAATGCATCGCCGCCTGCTGCTCCTGCATGCAATACCTTGCAGTCAGGGCAATCCTTTTTTATTGTTGCATAACTTTGCTTCAGGATGTCTGCATAGTCCTCTGCGCTGCCTTTGAAAAATGTAAGCTGAGTTTCCTTCATTTCAGGCTCATTGCTTATTTCCCAGTATTTTATCGGAATTTTCAGGCCTTCCATGTCATCCTTTCCGTCGCCGTCATACCTTTCAACAAGCTTTGCAACAAATGTTTTATAGTCTTCCATATTGCACGGCTTGCACCTTGACTTTGGAAGCCCTTCACCGCGCCCTTCCTTTTGTCTTGGATAGAATGTGTCTATTTCAGAAACTTCGCATTCTTCTGAATGGCACTTTGCCTGTTCCCATTCTGCAAACGGGAAGACAGTGGCGAGTATTGCGATGTTGTTCCTTTGCGCCTCTTTTACCCACCTATCTGTTTCTTCAAAATTGAATCTGCCTTTTTCAGGCTCAAGAAAGTCCCACACAAACGGGCCCGGATGCGGTCTTGTCATGCTTCCGCCTGCAAGCTTCACTGTCTCGGCCTCAAACGCATCCCCTGTGAGAAAGCCGATGCAGTTTGATTCTATTGAAGATGATATTGAAACAGGCTTTGGGGTTTCAGCAGGCGCTTCGGGTGTTTGTGTTTCTGCCGTTGGGGCTTCTATAACCGGCGCTTCAGTAGTTTCTTCTGCGCTCACTGGCGGAGATTCTGCAACCAGAGAAGGCAGCTGTGCCTCTTTCTGTGAGCAGCCTGACAACAGAATTACAGCGATTAGTGCGAAGACGATGTATTTCAAATGAATCACTAGCCTAAATTAAAGGGGGCTTGATATTTAAGGCTTTTTGAAATGGCAATGTGGGCAAAAGAAGGCAGTTAAAAAGGGCTTTGCGTGGAAAAGGCATTAAAGGATGAAGGGAAAAGGGTTGATTACTTTACAATAGAATTTTACCTTGGCGAGAAAGAGCTGAGCTTCTTTAATGTGGAATTTGTAGATGCGTCAGAGCTTGCGGCAAATATTGTGAATGCCACCAGCACCCTGCTCAGGCTTCTTTCTTCTCTCCTTCCATTCTTAGTTGTTGGCTTTGGAATATGGGGCGTAAGGCGCTATTTCAAAAGCAGGAAGAGCCTTGCTGAAAAGCCGGTATTTAGGAAGAAGTAAGCAATAGCTGCATAATTCTTAGGATTATATCTTAATGTTTCTATGCGGCATAAGGATTATAAACTCCGTTTGCAAGCTATTATATATGGAAGAGATAAACAAGCTTCGAAAGCTTTACAAATTAAAGAATGTTGAAAGGATGAACTCAGTCGGCAAAAGAAAGGAAAGCTCTGCAATGAAAAAGATGGAAAAAGAGATGCCGGCTTCCCTTGGAAAAAAGGCAGCCTTATTGTTTAAGGAGTTTGAGGAATGCAGGACAATGGAAGCAAAGTTTGCAAGGGCGATTGACCAGCTTGACGCGGTTATCCACGAGATGGACTACAAGGCTGACTGGAAAGGATGGACAAAAGAATTTTTGATTGAGAAAAAAGGAAAATATTTTGAACATTTTCCAGAATTAAAAAAAGCGTTTGAAGCAACTGTCAGGTATGTAGAGATGGAAGGGTATTTCTCGCAGTAAGCAAAAGCGTATAATTTTCATATTTTCCAGAAATATGTTAAACCACTTGCCATTCGCCAGACACGCGCATGGCTTATAAAGACAGGCGCTATTCTTCTTGACGGGGTGATTTAATATGGAACAAAACAATGCAATGGCTGTGTTTGAAGGGCGAAAACTAAGAAAGGAATGGGATAATGACGAATGGTGGTTTGTCTTGGAAGATATTGTATCTATTTTGACTGACTCCAAGGACCCAAAGCAGTATATCCAAAAGATGAAGCAGAGGGACGAACCTTTGGCAAAAGGGTGGGTACAAATTGTACACATCCTTCCTGTAGAAACGCCTGGCGGCAGACAGGTAATGAATTGTGTGAATACAGAGGGGGCTTTCAGGATAATAGAGTCAATTCCCTCTCCAAAGGCAGAGCCAATGAAGCTGTGGCTTGCAAAAGTTGGCTATGAAAGAGTAAAAGAAATTCAGAATCCTGAGATTGCAATGAAGAGAATGCGTGAAATCTACAAAGCAAAAGGCTATTCAGGCGAATGGATTGAAAAAAGAGTGAGGGGAATTGCAATAAGGGATGAGCTTACAGGCGAGTGGAATAAGCGGGGCGTGAAAAGAGAAAAAGAATTTGCCATTCTCACCGCTGAGATTTCACAGGCAACTTTCGGGCTGAAGCCGGGCGAATATAAGGAACTTAAAGGGCTTAAGCATGAAAACCTGCGCGACCACATGAATGATTTGGAGCTTATCTTCTCAATGCTGGGCGAAAAAGCCACTACAGAAATTGCCAGGGCAAAGGATGCAAAAGGCTTTGATGAAAACAAGAATGCGGC
>JASEIA010000110.1 GCA_030018575.1 Nanobdellota archaeon
TGACGAGTCTTTTGAATTAATTGCTTTTGCCATATAAATCCTGTTCAGGCACATCTGCTTTTCAGCTTCAGGCAGGTAATTGCAGAATTCCTCTTTATTTTGGGATTCAGCAGCCATTCTGTAAGTGTTTGTCTTGCAGCTCGTCTCGCACTGCCCGCAGGAGTCAATGCATCCTTTATACTGCCCGTATTCAGGGCTTTCTGCTGTAATTCCCGTAAGGGTTTCATACTGGGCGTATGCTGAAAAAGAAAGCAAGATGCACATTCCCAAGATTAGCATAATTCTTCTCATAATATTCCTCTTTTAATGAAAAGAATAATGGCAAGAGATGTATAAATAGTTTGCGGCTAAAGAAGAAAAGAAAAAGAGGCTTAGTCTCTTCGTTCCTAACCTTCCTTCGCTCGGCTCGGAAGGCTTAGTCGCACCAGCAGTGTCTGTAACTTCCTATCAGGGCACAGGAAGAATCACCGCCGCCTATCAAAAAGCCATCATAGCATCCCATGCCATGAGCTGTGCAGATATTGCTGCAACTTGGTGAGGAAGGTGTTGCTGCTAAAACTAAATATCCATTATTCTGGCTGAATGCATCAGGTCCAAACTCTATCTTGCTTGCAAACAATCTCACTCCGTCTCAGAACCATCCGCCCTTTATTTCTTCTTCAATATAATAATCATCCTATTGGAATTTTTATCATGGAGGCTCGTAGCATAATCAAAAGCCCCTCGTATTTCGACCAATTCTAATCTCTTATTTATCCTTAATAATAATTCTATCTCAGTTGGCAACAATCTTCGTATTGGCGAATCATCAACAATTTTAATTGTTTTGCCTGCATCATTAACATTCAATGTAAGCCTATTTTGCTCTGTTCCCTTCAGCAGGTTAAAACCCCTTTGCTCATAAATAACTTCTATGGAGATATTGCCTTTTTTTACTAATTTCCTGTGAGTCTTTGCCTTTTCGTAAGGCTTTGGATTTGAGAGGATATTTACAGGATTGTCCATCTCTATTATATATAGCCCGCCCTGCTCCAATACACCAACAACAGAATCAAAATGGGATATTAAATCTTTATTTTCAGTTAATATTGCCAATGAATTGACCATACAAATACAAGCATCAAATTTTCTTCTGATTGATATATTCCTCATGTCCTGCCTATATGCGCCAATAAAATTATTTCTATGTGGCATTTCTTGCAATATCCTTAACATTTTGAAAGAATTATCTAATCCTGCCAATGCATATCCTCTTTTTTCCAGTTCATCCATATGGGGGCCGGTGCCGCAGGCAATATCCAACACAGTTTTGATTTTTCTGCCAGAAAACTTTTGGAATAAGCTTTCTAGAAAATCAACTTCCTTTTTTATATTTCTCTTGCCAAAAACAAGTTCATAATATTTTGGGTATTCATACATGCTTGGCATCTTTTTGTCTCCTTGATTGTTTGTACAAATTTTCTAATATCTAGGCTCATGCTTAAGACGCAATAGGTTGGTTTCTGCTTCATATGAGCGAGTTATCGATAAGGATTTCAAAAAATAAAATTCGGCTGATTTGGAATCCCCTTCAAGAGCATAACAAATGCCAAGTTCATTATATGCTTTTAAGAAATTAGGATGCAATTTTATCGCTTGCGAAAAAAAGTTCTTGGCATTATCAAGTTTGCCGCTTTGCCTATAAACATATCCCAAGTTATAACATACTTCAGGTATTGCGGCGCAATAGCCATAAGCCAAATTGAGCATATCCAAAGCAAGAGCATAATCTTTATTTTGTATCAGCTGTCTGGTTTTGTTATTGGCATAAATAGCAAGAATCTGGTTATCCTGCAATGCTGAAAGATAAATATGATTAAGAATAGATTGAGGGTGTATTTTGCGGGAGGTTATATAAAATTCAGCTGTTTCTAAGCTGCCATCGGTTGCTTCAACAATTTGCCCTTTGTCTTGTTCAAAAAATCTCACAATTGTATGGTCGGGGACGGCCAACATCTCTGTGTGTACTCTGAAATGCCTAAACAAAAAGTAGAATATTAGCGAAAAATCCAAACAATCTCCCTGTTTGCACCTTAAAAATGCAGGAAAGCCCATACCAGTTTTAGCGTAAGCAAATTGGGTGTCCTCAAAAACAGCTTTTTTTATCCTCTCAAGGAGGTTTGGGCTGCGGTTTTTCAGAACACTTCTGACTATATGGAATAACGGCTCAAAAGAGCTTTCTTTGACACTTTCTATTTCTCCTATGCAATTCAACAGGCTATCCATTTTGGCATTTTTGCTTTTTTATTTCATAATCGTGCAAACAATTTCCAAAGCAATGGAATCTCTTTTTGCAGTTTCCACAGGATTCAGCAACATTTTCTCCGGCAAACAGCGCATTCAGCACTGGATTCTCCAATGTCCATAGACTCTTGAAGCGGTTTTCGTTAATATTCCCTATTCTCCTGTCGCTCATGAAAGCACATGGCCATATTTCCCCGGAAGAATCGATATGGGCATACAACTTGCCGGCAACGCAATTAACATAATCTTCTGTAACATACGGATTGTCGAAAGGCCCGTTTATCAAAGCTGCGCCGTGTTTTGCCTTTAAATTTTTTATAAGCTCATCCAGCTTTATGCAATCTTCAATATTTAATGCCAAGCCGGCATCTCCCGTAATAATTTTGGATAAGCGGATATTCTTAACGCCGTTCTTAATAAGGAGTTCTACAAAATCAGAAAGGTTGTCTTCATTCTGCTTTGTAACAACCGTATTCGTTGAAAAAGCCACTCCTTTTTGCCTGCACAATTCAATTGCTTCCAAAGCGCGTTTTGTTGCGTTTTTTGCTCTTTTGTATACGTCGTTATACGACTCAAAGCCGTCTATTGAAATCTGGAAATTATTCACTCCCGCTGTGATAAACATAGCAAGGTAATCTGGCAGATTATATCCTGTTGTTACCAATGTAATGGTTTCAACCCCTTCTGATTTGGCAAAATTGGCTAACTCTGCCGTCATTCTTGCAGCATCTGCTGTGGATGTTACCTCTCCGCCGCTTAAAGTAATATTGTTTGCGCCCATGGATATTGCATCAATTATTACTTCCTCCAATTTTTGTTGTGGCGCTATATCCCCTGTATTGCTTTTGGTTGGCACATAACATCCTTTGCAATTATAAGGGCAGCGGTTTATACTGGCTAATGTTACCGTGCCTATGTTGAGAATGCTATTCTCTTTTGCATCGTCATTTAATACTCTTTCTATAATTTTTTCGTAATTAAAAGCGGCTTTCCGTTTATGCTTGGCTATTGTTAAAAAACCGGCTTCCAAAAGCTGCTGCAATCTACTCTTTATATCAAACTGGAATCTCTTGGAAAAATCATGTAATAACGACTCGCTGGGCTCCTTTTCCAGTAAATAGAGAGCGGAAATTAAGGTTGTCTTATCAAAATAATACTTTCCGCCGAGCTGGTCACCTATCTTATATCCTTCCCCTTTTTTAACGATGGCAAAAGGAGGGCTGTATATCTGCATTTTACGCTTCCTCTTTTAACGAAACGACTGCAATGATTGGCGCTAAGTATCTGGTTATGCCTTTCCTTGGGCAGGAGATATTTTCCGTTGAAGTTAAAGCCAATATACTAAACCTTTTTTTAAACAGCCGCTTTAGATAAAAAGGAGTGGATAAGTGAACATATACTTTTGTTCCGTCTTCATAAACACGGTCAAAGAAATCGCGTCTCCTCCAATGCGCAATAAAAGAGGGTATTTCCTTAATATGCTCCAGCCAATAACAAAGCCTTTTGCCGGGGTATAATGCGTTGTTGGATATCGCAATGCAAACGCCATTTGGCTTCAGGACTCTCCATAATTCATTGCAGACTTTTTTTCTGTTTTCGTGAGAAGGCACTTGGTCAATCAGGCAGTTAAAAAGCAAGGCAGCATCAAATGAATTATCCTTAAAATTAAGATTTGCGGCATCCATCTCATATACGTTTGCTTTTGCCTTAAGTTCACGGCATAGCCGTTTTGTTTGTTTTACCATCTCTTTTGAAATATCTATCGCTGTAATATTAAAGCCCTTTAAAACAAGAGGCACAGTTTCCCTGCCGCAGCCGCAGCCAACTACCAGGACATCCTTGCAGTTTTTCAAATATTTCTCTACTAAATCTGTTTCGTAAGGCTTTAAGCCAGATTTTGAGCGGCTATAATACTCTTTGGCAAATTGCTCATCCGAATATCTTGCTTGTATTATAGCCGCAAATCTGCTTTTCATTTTTATAATCAGTGCCCTACGTCGCAAGCCCTGCTCCAGTTGTGATAGCTTGGGTCGGTGTCCAGATAATCCGGCAGCTTTATTTCCTCGCTGCCTTCGTAAAGCAGCTTCCTTGGCGCTTCTTCTACTACAACAGAAGGTTCTGCGTCTTGAACCAATTCTTCCATTTTCTTCTTCATTTTTTGCCTCCT
>JASEIA010000111.1 GCA_030018575.1 Nanobdellota archaeon
TGGGCATTTGCTAATTCAGATATTATCCCATCTTCTTCCAGCTTATAATGGCAGCAGATACTAAATTCATTAATTAATCCCATGCCTTTAGTTTCCTTCAGCTTTACTTCATTTTTATCGTCTTTTGATGCTGTTATTATATCTTTGCCTAGGATTATCGCTCCAGCAGAACCGCCATAAATATTGCCCCCGCGTTTATAATATTCAATTAATAATTTATCAAATTTTGTATCTTTTAGTTGTTTTAATAATTTGAATGTATTACCCCCCCCAATATAAACACCGTCAAATTTTATCATATCCTGCCCACTATGTCCTGATAAATCAGTCCACATTTCAATCGATTCAAAATTAAATTGCCTGAAAACTTCTTTTAGCCATTTTAGACATTCTTTGTAAGGGTGCTTGACTTCATTTATTGCTATTGGTATGTATAATAACTTCCTTTTCAGCAATTTTGCAAATTCTTTGTCTAAATTATATGATTCCTTCTCAGAACCGCCTCCAGACAAAAATAAAATTCCATTACTCATACAATATTATTATTCTATGTGGTATAAATATTTATTCATAATAACTTTTTAGCCTTAATTAGGATATTTCACGCAAATAAGCTCGAAACCCCTTTCTGCAAAAGCCATAAGACAAAGATGTAAGCTATAACGTGATAAAATCCCAGAGCAGCAAGAATAAGGAATATTCCCGCGCCTATGTCCACAATGCTTGAAACATCTGTAAGAAAATAAAGTGATTTCACAAGCAAATAAATTCCCAATATAACTCCCGGTATATGCCCCATGTCCCACCTGAGCAAAAGCAGTACAGCAGCGGATATAATGTCCAGAGTGCCTAATATTTTAATGAGCATTCTTTCTCTACTTTCTCAAGTATATTATAAATATTATGGAACAGAATGTATTGTTTTTGGTGCACTTGTACACAAAAAAATACTGCCTAGGCGCCTTCTCTTTTAGTCCACATACTCTATTCCAAGCTCGTCCTGGATTTCTTTTCTAGTGGAGCCGCGGACCTTGTTGTCCTTGCCGAATATCTGCGGCGAATTCACGCCTGTCACGATAAGCATCGCCCTTATCGTGCCCTGCAGGTCCTCTGAGATTTGCGCCCCCCATATTACCCTTGCGTCGTCAGACAGCCTTGTTGAGACTGTTTCAACCACTTTTCTTGCCTCGTCCAGCGTCATGTCAGGCCCGCCTGCAACATTCACAAGGGCGCCGTTCGCGCCGCTTATGTCCACGTCAAGCAATGGATTGTTTATTGCCTTCTCCACCGCCTCAACAGCCCTTCCCCTGCCGTCGCTTTCCCCGATGCCTATCATGGCAACCCCTCCGTCGCGCATGACTGTCTTTATGTCGGCAAAGTCAAGGTTCACAAGCCCTGCCTTTGTAACAAGCTCTGCAATTCCCTTTACAGAATTTGTGAGTATTTCATCAGCAACCTTGAATGCAGTGTACATCGGCAAGTCAGGGGCTAATTCCAGAAGCTTGTCATTTGGTATTACAATCAATGTGTCAACATTATTTTCCAGCCTTTCAAGCCCCAACATTGCATTTTCATACCTTCTCGCGCCTTCCATTTCAAACGGGATTGTGACAACCGCAATAGTCAATGCGCCCTGCTTTTTTGCAAGCTCTGCAACAACAGGCGCAGCCCCTGTCCCTGTTCCCCCTCCAAGCCCGCAGGTTATGAAAATCATGTCGCTGCCTTTCAGCGCTTCCTTTAATTCTGTTTCTGTTTCCCTTGCCGCCTGCTCCCCCACCTGCGGAATGCTTCCTGCGCCAAGCCCTTTTGTTGTATCCCTTCCGATAAGAATTTTTATGTCTGCATTTGTGTAAAGCAGGTCCTGCGCGTCAGTGTTTATTGCAACTGTCTCGCAGCCTTCAACCCCGACTTCCGACATCCTGCTGATAGAATTGTTTCCTCCGCCGCCAATGCCTATTAATTTTATCTTTGATTTCTGCTGCGACAGGAGCCTTTCAAGCTCTTCATCCATTGCATTTCTTTTTCTGGATACAGTGCCTTTGGGCCCGACTTTTGCAGCTGCTTCCTTTATTAGCTTGTCCATCCGCTCACCCTTTTTTCAAGATTATTTATATGTGAGTGATATTCTGGTAATATTTAAATGTATGCTTCCAAAACAGAATCTACTTTCTTCTCAGGCGCTTTCTTCTATGAGGCAGTTTTCAGGGCATCTTCTTCTTCTTTGATAGGCGCCTCTTTCTTGGTTTCCTTTGTCGCTGGCGCTCCAAGCTTCCCTTTCTCACTTTCGTTCGAAGCCGCACTTCGCTCTGCTCGCGCGACTTCACTCTGCTCGGAAAGCCTGAAGAACTCAATCTCCTTCAGTGAAGGAATCCTCTTCATTGCTTTCTCAACAAGCGCTTTCTGTATCGGCTCAGGAACTTCAGCCTTAATAACCGCATTTCCTTCCTTAACCTCAACATCCGCTTCGCCAAGATAATACTTCAAAAATCCTTTCAGCTTTTCAGCGTCATCTGTAATGTGCTTTGTGATTTTAACATCATAAACCAAGTCCTGCCCTGCAAGAGGATGGTTGAAATCAACAAGAATCCTTCCTCCGCTTACTGTCTTCACAACCCCTGAAGCGCGGTTCTGGAACTGCACAGGCATTCCCGGCACAGGCTGCATCTCGCCCCTGAACACTGAAGCAGGGACAAGCTTGTACATCTTTGCGTCTTTCTTGCCAAATGCTTTTTCAGCAGGAACTTCAACCCTGAATTCTTTTCCTGCCTCCTTTCCCTCAAATGACTCGTCAAGCCCCTTTACAACATCCCCTTCTCCTATGCATATCGCAATGGGCTCGTACTTTGATTTCTCGGAAAACAGCCCGTCTTTCTTTGCAGCCTCCTTGTCATTCGTGTCAAAAACTTTTCCAGACTCCTTTATTTTGCCTGTATACACAATCTCAATAAAGTCTCCTTTCTTCAGCGCCATGGAAATCACTTCGACTTCTTTATGGGGCGCAGCTGCTTTGAGCCGCACTTCTTGCAGCGCACTTCGCCCTTCATAATCCTCAGCTTGTCTGTCCTTATCTTTGTCTTGCAGTTTCTGCATACGAAAACCCTGCTGAACATCCTGCCGACTGACTCGTCAAATTTTCCCATTCTCAGTTCACTCCATTCCTTCGAAGGTCCACTTCGCTACGCTCGCAGACCATTTTGTTTTATCCTCACTTATTCTGGACAAGCATCTTGTCGCCCATCACAATCCAGTACATTACAGTGCCGCCTTCCGCAACCTTGCCCTGAAGCTCTTCCGGAATCTTTATGTCAAACGTTTCAAAGCTCTCGGAATCCATGAGGTTTGCCGTGTCGCCGTGCACTGAAAGAACCTGCGCTGATTTTTTCTCAACAATAGGTATCTGCACTGTGTCATGCCCTGGCATTACTGTGATGATTTTCCTGCCGTCCTTTATTGAGACAGCTTCAATCCTGCACTTTGCGTGCCCGTGCTTGCCTGTCTTTGATGTGTCCACGTTTTTCACGACAAATGCAGCTCCCTCAAAGATGAAATACTTGCCGGGCCTGAGTTCGGTTGCAATTGCCAGCACTGTGTTGCCTTCCATTGCACGAAAGTAAAACGAAGGGATTTATAAAGCTTTCTGCGATTATTTTTTTTCCCTTAATCAGAAATATTATTAAGCATAAAAGGAGGCTATAATCCTATGTTTGCAGAAACAATAAGAGCATTTTTTGCCATATTCGCTGTAATGGACGTGATAGGGAATGTCCCCATATTCATTTCTCTTACTGAAAAATTGTCCCTGAAGGACCACAAGATTATTGCAAACAAGTCTTCTTTTGTCGCGGCTGTCCTGCTTTTCGTGTTCCTTTTCTTCGGAACTGCAATACTCAAGTTCTTCGGCATCACAATAGGCAGCTTCAAGATTGCCGGCGGGATTTTGCTTTTCATAATAGGAATTAAGATGATTTTTGGGCTTAATTTCCTTGAAAAGCGCGTGAGCAAGTACAGCATTGCGATTGTCCCTTTGGCAACCCCCCTGATTACAGGGCCCGGAGTGATAACAGCAACAATCATCTGCGTGAATGAGTTCGGGTATGCTGCAACAATCATCGCGGCTGCGCTGAATTTATTCATCTCGTGGATTGGCTACAGGAAATCGCACATAATTCATAGAGCGCTTGGAAGGCAGGGCGGGGAGGTGCTTTCAAGGGTTATGGGGATTATAATAGCGGCTCTTGCAATAGAGTTCGTGTTTAGCGGGGTTATGCTGCTGGTGAATGG
>JASEIA010000112.1 GCA_030018575.1 Nanobdellota archaeon
TGGCTATTTGCTTGCCTTATTTCCCTTGTCAAACGCCTTTTATCCCTTTATAAGCTTTACGCATTATTGTTACAGACATGGTTTTCATAGGGCTTTATAAACCCCCTGCTTGTATATTTGTTATACCTGAACAAGACACCTCCCAAAAGTCAATGTTCAAGCGAGGCGGGGGAAACACCTCTTTTCCCAACCCAATTCTTCCCCGCCTTTCTTATTTTCTCCCGCAACTTTTCTCACTGCTGTTCGAAATATTCGAAAATGCTTTGCATTTTCGGATATCCGAGAATCAGGATTCTCGAATACTTTCTGAAAGCTTTAAGAAAGCTTTATATTCAAAATACCTTTACTTTCTCTTATGAAGGCTGTAAAAGTGCCAAAGAAAGATGCTGAGAAAACAATGCAGATGCTGAAAGAGAAGGGGCTTTTTGACAGCTCGCTTGCAATGAAGATTAAGAAGGGGCATATTGTTATACCTGTTAATTCTGTAAAAGGGCTTAAAGGGCTTGAGATTGTTGATGCGCGGCTGAAGAAAAGGGAACTGAAGCCACGCAATTTGCATGATGCTTTAAGCGGAAAGCTTTCCAAAAGAGAGATTGCGATTGCGCCGAGGGCTTTTGACAATGTTGGCGATATTGCAATTGTCGAGATGCCTCCTTCGCTTGTTAAGAGAGAGGCTTTGATTGGAAAAGCGCTTTTGTCTTTGAACAGGCATATTAAAGTTGTTGCGAAGAAAGCAGGAGTTCATTCAGGGGTTTTCAGGACGCAGAAGCTTAAGGTTATTGCAGGGCAGAAAAGAAAGGAAACTGTTTGCAGGGAGAACAATGTTTTTTTGAAGCTGAATGCTGAGACGTGCTATTTTTCTCCCCGTTTGTCAACTGAGAGAAAGAAGATAGCTGATTTGGTGAAGCCCGGGGAGGATGTTCTTGTGATGTTTTCAGGCGTAGGGCCTTACAATTGCGTGATTGCCAAGAACACTGCTGCAAAGGAGGTATATGGCATTGAGATTAATCCTGATGCGCACAAGTATGCGCTTGATAATGTCAAGCTGAACAAGCTTTCAAATGTTAAATTGTTTTGCGGCGATGTAAGGAAGATTGTACCAAAATTAGGGAAGAAGTTTGACAGGATTATAATGCCATTGCCAAAGAGCGCTTCTGATTTTCTTGATGTTGCAAAAGAGGCGGCAAAGCCTTCTGCAGTTGTGCATATTTATGAGATTCTTAACCAGGATGAGTTTCCTGCGGAAACAATGAAAAGGGTTAAGGCGCATTTCCCAAAGGCAGTTCTTCTCAATGCAGTGCAGTGCGGCACTTACGGGCCCGGGATTATCCGCGGGCGCGTGGATTTCAAAGTGAAGTAACTTCTAAGGCATAGTAACGTTTATATAGGGGCGAAATACCCGGAAATAAGGCATTTTGGGGGTATATGGCAATTAAAGAAGAGCAGGCAGCGGATACATTTCACAGAATAAAAAATCTTGTTGATTTGCTTACTTCCGGAGGCAATTACCGCATATTGCTTGAGGAAGCTGAAAAAGAGAAAGCAAAGCTTGGGAAAATGCCTGTTGTGATGGGCGCAAGAATGCATACGTGCCATGACCCGTGGAACGGAAGCCATAAGCTTCCTGATGATTTTCCAAAAGACCCCGCTTTGTCAGGGGATGTGATGCCATGAGCTACTCGCGCTTTTCAACTAGCAATGCTGAATACTGGCTTGTCCACGCAAGGCACGACGCGCCTGTGAATGAGATAATTTTTGATGATGGCAGGATAAAATCCCTTGATGCTATTGTGCTTGAGGACTGCGGGCTTGGCTCTGCTGTGTTTTTTTATGATACGTATGCGCCGATTGTCCGCGCTGCAAAAGAGAATAATGTAAATCTTTATACAATGGACATTGATGTCAATTCAGACGCAAAATACGAAGAAATAAGGAAGAGGCTTGCGTGGGGCGGAGGAATAGCTGCATTCGGCTGTTGTGTTGCCACAAACATCCTGAAAAGGAAGAAAAAGCTTACGAGGAGGGGCTTTCTTGCGCTTGGCGGCGGATTCCTTGCTTCCCTTGGGATTTTTGGAATCGGATACGGGCTTCAAAAGGCAGACGAAGCAATAGTTGGCTCAAGAAAAGAGGCAAGCGGCATTGCAAGAAAAGCAATTGCTTTGGAAACAGAAATATTTGACACTGAAGTTGCCACCCTGAGAAATGCAGTCAATGCCAAAAAAGCAGAGGAGTTTCTTTCGCCCATGCTTATGCAGAAGCTTGGAAGAAAGCCGAAGATTGCAATGGTGTACGGCTCATTGCACGCAGGAATGCAGGACTGCATTTTGGACAGGGAATCAAGAGACGAGATTATTGCCTCTTTTTCAGGCATCTTGTCTGAATACAGGAAGAGCGAAACATTCGAGAAGTGGCTGAACAATGTTTATGAGTTCGTGCCTGTCGGATACGGGTTTGATGTGAATGAATATGATACTAATCTATTCTAGCCCTTGAACCCAATGCCTAACAAATAAACTTCCATGCTTCTTTGCCTTGATGCCTCTGGCTTAACTGTCTTCACAAACATGAAATGCTTATTGACTTCCCTGAAGAATTCCTGGTATCCCTCTCCCTGAAACACTTTCACAAGGAAGTTTCCATTGATTTTTAAATGTTTTATTGCGATATTCAGCGCTGCCTGCGACAAGTCCAATGAGCGCGCAACGTCCAAGCCGCGATTGCCGGAAGTCTTAGGCGCCAAATCGCTTAATACTACATCAAAGGAGCCCTGTATTTTATTGATTGTTTTGCTTTCTAATACACTGCCTTGTATGAATTCAGCGCCCACAACAGGCTCTATTTTCGCCAAATCAATTCCAATCACCTTGTTTGCGCCCATTCTTTTTGCGGCAATCATCCAGCCGCCTGGCCAGCAGCCCAAGTCAAGAACATCATTTCCCCTTTTGACTATGTGGTACTTCTCATTAATCTGAATCAGCTTGAAGGCGCTTCTTGCGCGCAAGCCTTCTGATAATGCCTTGTCTGTGTATTTGTCGCGCATATGAATTTAGTGTGCAGATGCCTTAAAATAGTTTGTTATGGATAAGTTTATATATAAGCATATACTCATTAGATATATACTTATATAAAATGGCAAGAGTGCAAAGGCAGATACAAATAATGGAATCAGGGCATTCCCCTACTTTACAAACTATTTTAATGGTGGAGCAAACCTTAAAGGAGGCAGGCCAATTAATTTCAGTTGCTGAAATAAAACGAAAACTTCCAAGAAAGGTAATGCACCAAACATTAATTTCCATTCTTGATTACCTGCAGGAAAGCGGGAAGATTATGATAGGCACAAAAGGAGTTTTATGGATATTTGCTGAAAGGAAAGAAATTGAGGAATTGATACGGAAGGGAAAGGAGTTATAATTTTTCCATATTCTCCGAAAAAATGCATGTTTTTTTCCAGCAAAGCTTTTAAACAGCAGTTCTATTTTGCTGCTGGATGCAAAAAGGGGCAAGAGTAATACTTATTGGAGAGTCAAGGGAAGTTTATGATAAATTATGCTCTCTTGTTGAAGGGCAAATGAAAAAAGGCAGGCAAAATTCGGATGGAATGCAGCTTCTACGCTCGATTAACCAGAAAGTGGAATTTCTCAAGGCAAACCCCTTTTATGGCGATAATATCTTGAAAAGGAATATCCCCTCTTTTTATAATGTGCAAAACCTTTGGCGTGTTGAACTCAGCCAGTTTTGGCGCATGCTTTATACAATTAAGGGAGACAGGATAGAAATAATCTGCTTTATTTTGGATATTTTAAATCATAAAGAATATGACAAAATATTTGGGTATAGAAAAAAATAATCACTCAACCAATATCGCCGGCTTCGCTGGCATTGCCTGCCTTGCCTTTGGCTCCTTGCTCTTTTTTGCCTCAAGAATATTCACAGAGCAGTTAAATTCCTTTTCAAAGGATTCTTTTGCAGCTTTCAATGCCTTTAATTCATCCTTTTGATTGAATAAAATATCGCTTTCAGACGCTTTCTGCAGCATTTTTCCTATTTCCTGCCCGTGCTTTTTCATCTTCGGGTTCTGCATTGCTGTTTTCATCAATTCCCCTGTGTTTCTTGTGTTTGCCTCTTTCACAATACCGAATAATTCATACTTCCATTTGTCAGCCACAAACAATGTGATTTTTTTTGGTTTTTCTATCCTTGCTAGCTCCATGACTTTTCTAATGTCTGATGTTAAGTTTTGGCTGAAATCCTCTAAAGCTTCCT
>JASEIA010000113.1 GCA_030018575.1 Nanobdellota archaeon
GAATTTTATATGTTTTGAAAAGGTATATCTTATCATTTTATTATATTACTTAATTCTCAGTTCTTTCAAGATAAACGCGTATCATTAAGTCCATTGCGCACCGCCTCATTAATTATTGCATAATACTCCCTGCCGCCGGCGAATACAAGGCAATTTTTTGCTGTTTCCTTGCCATAATTTGCCTTGCTGTCAAGGAGCATGGCAAGAAACTCCGTTTTTTTGAAAGTATATAAATGTATCTCAGGTATATTCATCTCACACAGGTGCCTTAATTCTGCATAAAACATTTTCGGCTCGGCTTTATCATCGCAGATTATTACAACATCTATATCAGAGTCACGCTTTTGCCTGCCTTTGGCATAGCTTCCTGTGATGATAAGTATGTAGAAGGGGGTATGAATCTTATTTTTGAGCTTTTCCAAATCATTGCAGGGGATATGCTTATTGCTCCATGCCTTGTGCTCAGCCGCCATGCCTGCGTAAACCTGCGCCTTAAGAGAACCCAAATTAAGGCTATAGAGCAGGACATTGCCCGCTTTTTCCTCGCAAAGTATGCCTTGGCTGACAAGCTTTTTTAGTATGCCATAAACATAGCTTTTTGATTTGCTTCCATAAGCTTTTTTCACCTCACTGAATGTAAGCTTTTTCCATGGCGCTGTAAGAAACACGCCGACTATTCCATGCTCTTGGTTCAGCATTTTGTCCTACTTTTAGGGTTAGTTAGTCCTAAATATAGGGTTGGTAGTTAATAAACTTTTTGGTTAATGTAGCGCAGAAATCCTGCAGAAAAGGCGGAAACCACGTTCACTGCGTTCTCTGGTTCACTCCACTGCGCTCCGGAAGGTTTAGCCCGCTTTCTTCGCAATATATTCGAAAATGCCCGGCATTTTCGGATATCCGAAACTTTTGGAGTTTCGAATATCTCGGTTCGGCTAGCCCTGCCGAAAGGTTTAAATATTCGGATTGTAATCCTAATCATTATGTTTCGGTTTATTGACAGGGAAGAAGAACTCGGCTTGCTTAACGAAAAATACAGGAAAGGGGGGCTTAACTTTATACCTATTTACGGCAGGAGGCGGGTCGGCAAGACAGAGCTGGCAAAGCAATTCCTGAAGGGCAAGCCCTATATTTATTTCCTTGCCGACAAGCGCGGCACGGAACAGAACCTTGAGAGGTTTAAGGTTTATATTGCTGAGTTTTTCAACGAACCTGTTGTCAGCCTTGATACTTTTGACAAAATGTTTGCTTACATAGCCAAGAAAGCGGGAAAAAGCAAGATTGTGATTGTAATTGACGAATTCTCTTATATGGTGGAAAAGGACAGTTCAATACCTTCCGTGTTCCAGATTATCCTTGACGAAGCGATAGCAGGCACAAATATATTCCTTTTGTTGTCCGGTTCAAGCGTATCCATGATGGAAAAGGGCGTGTTAAGTTCCAAGAGCCCGCTTTACGGCAGGCGAACAGGACAGATAAGGGTGGAGCCGCTGCGTTTCAAAGATGCGGCAAAATTTCTGCCCAAATATAGCCTAAGGGATTGCATAGAGGCTTATTCCGTAACAGGCGGCATCCCGTTTTATCTCCAGAAGTTCACTGACGCGGTAAATGTGCCTAAAAATATACAGAATGCAGTGCTGAGAAAAGGCGAGGTGCTCTATGAGGAAGTAGATTTTCTGCTGAAAGAAGAATTGAGGGAGCCTGCCGTATATAAGTCCGTGCTGGAAGGCATCAGCTCAGGCTGCTCAAAAAGTTCTGAAATTGCAAACAAGGCAAGGATAAATGCAAAAGACATAGACAAGTATCTTAAGGTTCTTATCAGATTGGGCTTCATAGGAAAATTTTCTCCTGTGACCGGGAAACCCAAGTCAAAAAAAACAATATATGGCATTACGGACAACTTCTTTAATTTCTGGTTCACATTCTGCCAGCCAAACATTTCGATTCTTGAGCTTGGCCAGGCGGACAAGGCAATGGATTTTATATCCATCGGCTTTAACTCTTATGTTGGGAGGGCCTTTGAAAATGTATGCCGCGAGTTTTTATCTATGAGGCATATAAGCCCTTTTGATTTTGAAAAATCAGGCAGATGGTGGGCCGGGGAGCAGGAGATTGATATAGTTGCCCTGAATTCACTGAAAAGGCAGATACTCTTTGCAGAATGCAAGTGGCAGGACAATATTGATGCCGCAGAAGTGCTGAAAGCGCTAAAAGACAAGGCAAAAGCAGTGGACTGGCGCAGCAACGGCAGGGAAGAATTTTACGCAATATTCGCGCGGTCATTTAAAAAACAAGTAAATGAAAAAAATGTGCTTCTCTTTGGCATTAAGGATATGGCTAAGGGATTCGGATTATAATCCTAATCTCGTGAACTTTGCTTATTATAATGGGCAATAAAGTCCATTATTGATTAATACAATAAGCATTTATTTGGCGGCGTTTTTGTTATTGAACAGCCGGAAATATTGCCTATATATCGGCAATAATCCTTATTTATAAATGAAGCCGATATATCTTCTCTAAAGCGCTACAGTTTTTGTATCACTTTTGTGGGCTTGCGGAAACGCCGGAAACCTCACGGGAGAACAAGAAAGCTTCGCTAAAAGCTCGCTTTCTTGAGTGCATAAAGTATTCGTAAATCGCAGATTTTCGGATATCCAAAAGCCATTGGCTCTTAATATTTCATACTTTATACACAATAAAGAAGAAGAAAAGAAAAAAATAAGGTTTACTCGCGCCAGCAGTGCCTTATTGCAATGCCCATTTCCAAGCAGGGATAACCCTTATCTTCTTTCCATCATTCTGGATAGTTTCCTCGTCATCATAGGTAAGTATCTCCCCTTCTTTTAGCCTGAATTTGTCCATAGCCTCAAGCAAGCCATTTAATTCTCGTTCTTTATTCTCTTTATTCAATTCATAACATACCTGCATTGCCCCTGCAACTCGTATACCCTCTTTTATTATAAAATCGCATTCTCTCTTGTCTTTTGAGTAGAATATTTCCCGCCCCCTCCTCTTTAGCTCTATCGCCACAAAATTTTCAAGCAGCCTTCCCTTGTCCTCTGAAAACCTGAACCCGACTGCGGTAAGAAACCCATTGTCTATGCAGTAAGCTTTCTTGGGGTTTTGAATCTGTTTCTTTATTGAATAATCAAACTTGCCTATAAAAAAGAAGAGAAATGCATTTTCAAAAGCATTTAATATATTCTTAACAGTTAACTGATTCTTTATTCCTATGGCATCTGAAACGTTCCTTATGCTGCTGTTTTTTCCTGAATTTGAAAGAAGATAAAGCGAAGCCTCTTTTATTGGCTTTTCCAGCTTTTTTCCAAACTTTCCTATTACGTCCCTGTATAATATATTCTCAAATAATTCCGAAACTATTATTTTCTCTCCTGAAACTACTCTTTTCGGAAAGCCCCCTGTTGCGAGAAATTCTGAAAATGCTTTTTTTATCTTTGCCCGCGCTTCAAGGCTGGATTTCCATGCTTCCTGCGGAATGCCTCTTGCAGCAAGAAACTCCTTGAAACTGAAAGGTGTGAGCCATGCATTAAGAGACCTGCCCGTTAGCAGCGAAGATATTTCCTTGCTCATCAGCTTTGAATTTGAGCCTGTAATCAGAATTGGGTGCTGACCCCGTATGCGCTCAATCCATTTCTCCCATTTGCCGACCTCCTGAATTTCATCTATGAACAGGTAACATCCTTTTTCATACCCTTCTGTGCTTAAAAAATCAATAACTTTCTGGAAATCCTCCACTTTGAAGCCAGTCAGCCGCTCGTCATTGAAGTCAATGTAAAAATACTGCCCGGCTTTCAGGCCAAGCCTTTCTTTAATAAGGTGCAGGAGAAATGATTTTCCACACCTCCTGACTCCTGTTATAAAGATAGGCATATTTAGCCGGAGGAGCATTATTACCCTTTCAATCAGCTCCCTGTTTACCGGCTTTTCGTCCTCCACTTCAAATTTTTTTTGCTGCTCAGCCAGCGCATAAGCCAATTCTTCATATTTCATGCTTTTTGTTAAGGCATAGCCCTATTTAAGCTTTTCTAAAGTGATATGCTTTTTGTATCACTTTTCATATAAAGTGCTACGGTTTTTGTATCACTTTTATAGACGGGGTTCCTGCGGAAACACCGCGGGAGATATGAAGAATAAATAAGAAGAAAAGAAAGAAAAA
>JASEIA010000114.1 GCA_030018575.1 Nanobdellota archaeon
TAATGCCCCGCAGCTTGCTGTGATTGGGATAGCCTTTGCCATGTTATTGTTTACTCAAATCATCCCCAGCTTCATTGCAATGAACATCCCTATTCCAAGGAGAATGAGTATTACCCCTGCAATAAGGTGGAGCATCTTTAATTTTGTCTGCCTCCACTCCTCTGCCTTTTCAGTTGTTGTAAAGCCGAAGTATATTGCCAGGGTTATTCCAATCATCGGAAGTATGAATATGAAGTTATACAATAGCAATAGCACCATTGCGTGGTTCCTTGTTGTTGTCTGCGCAAGCAATCCGAGGATTACAATATACGGGCCTGAAGTGCAGGGCAATAAGAACAGGCTTAACACGAATCCGATTAAGAATGCGCCCGGCACTGAAGTGATTCCTTTTAGCAATGTTTTCATCCTTGGGCGCCATGACAATGGCACTTCCATTATGAACCACTTGCCGTACCATAGGTAGTCTTTCAAATTAAACAGCCCTATTATGATTGCGACAACAGCCATTATTACATAAAATGTTTTTGAGATGCCTGTTGCCTGTATTGCAGAGTACAAGCCAAGCCCCATAAGATAATATGAAATGAATATTGAAAGCGAGAAAGCAAGCCCTGCATACAATACCCTCTTTCTTATGCCTGCCGCAAGTATTGTTGTCAGGAGTATGATTAATATTGCAAACTCGCAGGGATTTATTGCATCAACAGCAGCTGCGGTAATTACTGCCGGTATCGTGACTTTTTTCAGGGCTTCTGTTGTTGCAGGGTCATCTTTTGGGGATGACTCTCCTATGATTGAAACAGAGCTTCCGCCTTCTTTCAGCTTGTCAACAGGCGAAGGGCATTCTTCTTTTGTGCATCTCTGGATTTCCTGCTCAATTTCAGTCCCTATCTTGTCATTAAACCCGACTATGTTCTTCCCGTCGATAAAAATCATGGGGACGCCCTGTATTGTCGTGCCAAAGGCATCAGCATACTTCTGCCAGAGCTCCCTGTTTGTCTGGCTGAAGTAAACCTCGTATTCAATCACATTCATTTCAGGATATTTGGGCTGTATTGAGTCAAGAAATGTGCGTAATGCGACACAGTGCGAGCATCCCTGCCCGTGGAATACCACCAATTCAATCTTCTTGTCCTCATTTGCAGCAGCAAATGCAGAAACCAGTGCAAATGCTATAAGCAAAACAGCGATTATCCTAAGCTTCATTGCTTTCTTATTCTGCTTTCATCATTAATAAATCTTATGATTAAATTAGGTGAAGGCAAAAAGAAGGTTATTAAAGCCTAGACTATACCTTATTGGCATGAGAACGCAGATAATAGCCACAATTGGCCCTTCAAGCAATTCGCTTCCTGTTCTAAAGGCGATGAAAAAAGCAGGCATGGACATTGCAAGGATTAACATGAAGTATGCTTCTGCTGGAGAGTGCGCCAAACTGCTTAAGCTTCTGAAAAGCGTCAAATGCCTTTCGCTTGTTGACGTGCTTAATCTGAAAAGCGCAAAAAAAGCAATGCGCCTTGATTTTGATTACATTGCATTGGCTTTTACGGAAACAGCTGCGCAGGTTCAAAGCCTTAGGAAAATAATCCCTAATGCGAGAATCATTGCAAAGATAGAGACAGCGAAAGGCGTAAGGAACATAGCGGAAATAATAGGGGCGTCTGACGGCGTGATGGTTGCAAGGGGCGACTTGGGTGATAATGTTCCCATTGAAAAGCTTCCGTTTTTCCAGAAGATGATAATTAGGGAGTGCAGCAAGAAGAAAAAGTTTGTAGTGACTGCCACTGAAATGCTGCTTTCAATGCAAAACTCGAAAGAGCCTACAAGGGCTGAAGTCACTGATGTTGCAAATGCGGTATTGGACGGCTCTTCTGCTTTGATGCTTTCCGAGGAAACTGCAATAGGCAAATACCCTGCTGAATCAGTGAAGATGATGGACAGGATTGTGAAAGAGGCTGAGAAGGCGGCGCGGCACTTTTCCCGCAAGATTTAATAAGCAAAAGCCCTTTTTCTCCAATATGCTTAGGGATAACATATTAAAGGAAATAAAGCCCTCATCTGCGGAAGAGAAGAAGATATTGGAAATAGCGTCAGTTGTAATGAAGCAGATAAGGATTCCAAACGCTGTTCCTGTCTTAGGCGGCTCTTTTGCAAAAGGGACATGGCTTTCAGGAAACCACGATGTTGACATTTATGTCAGGTTCTCAAAAGCAGTTTATTCAGGAAAGAATATCTCAATTCTTCTTGAAAAAGAACTGAAAAAGAGCTTTAAGAATCTCGAATTATTGCACGGCAGCAGGGATTATTTCCAGCTTAAGATGAAGGATTTCACAGTTGAGATAGTGCCCATAATTGAGATTAATCACGCTGATGAGGCAGAGAACATAACAGATGTTTCATTATTGCACGTTCAGTGGGTTTCGCGCCATAGGCAATTGCTTGATGACATGAGAATGGCTAAGGCTTTCTTTAAAGCTAATCGCATATATGGCGCTGAATCCTATATACAGGGGTTTTCAGGCTATGTGCTTGAGATTCTCACATTGTATTATTCAGGCTTTGAGGAATTGATGCAGAACATTGCAAAATGGGATGTTTCAAAAAAGGTTGTAATTGACATTGAAGGCTATTACAAGGGAAAGGCTTTGATTGCTGAATTAAACAAGGCAAAGCTGTATTCGCCTTTGATTTTGATTGACCCTGTGCAGAAAGAGAGGAATGCTGCTGCAGGATTGTCCTGGGAAGTTTATGGGAAGGCTATAGAATTGGCTAAGAATTATCTTGAAAAGCCTTCATTGAAATTCTTTGAAAAGGAAAATATGACAAGGGCTTTGTTAAAGAAGAAAGCGGGAAAGAATGCATTCTTTATTATAGAGGCAAAGCCTGTTGACGGAAAAAGGGACATTGTGGGGGCGAAATTAATGAAATGCTTTGAGCACGTGAAGAAAGAGCTTTTGTCAAGTGAATTTAAGCTGGTTGATTCAGGCTGGGAATGGGAAAAGGATGCATTGTTCTGGTTCATTGTGCCGAAAGAGAAGCTTTCAATGCTTTACAAGCACCGCGGGCCGCCTGTTTCAGAAGCAGAAAGGATAAGGCGGTTTAAGGAAGCTTGGCACGAGAGGGAAGTTCTTGAGGAAAACGGGGTTTCTTATGTCCTTGCCAAGAGGAAGTATAGGGAAGCAAAGGATTTGCTGAAGGCAGTTGTGAAGGATGATTATTTTATGGAAAGAATTAAGAGCGCTAAGCTGTTATAACTTTTCCCCTTACAATATATATTTCTAAATGTAGGGGGAATTATACGAGAAATATATCCCAATAAGACAGCTTATATTGCGAATAGATGAATTCCAAAAGCTCTTCGTAATAATCCCTATCTACTTTTGTAATGCCCTGCCTAAGCGATTTATCAGCTTCGTTCATTACATCAAGATATTCTTTCCGGAATCTCATGGAAATTACCATCGGCGGGTACCCCGACAGGAATAGGGCGTAATTCATAAGCATTCTGCCTGTTCTGCCATTGCCGTCTGAAAAGGGGTGTATATTCTCGAACTTATGGTGGAAGAAAGCAGCTAAAGCCAAAGGGTGCATCTTACTTTTATTTTCTTCATACCAGCTTAATAATATTTTTACATCCGGTATAACATACCTTGCAGGAGTAGGCTTAAATGGATGCCCAAATATGCGGATATCATGCATTCTGAACCCCTTTCTTGCATCAATTCCCTCGAGAAGCATATCATGCAAAGATTCAACTAGCGCAATATCGATTTTAGGCTTTTTTTCTATTAGATATTCCCATGTTTTCTTTGTATTTGTAAGATCATGCACTTCACGCAAGGTCCTATCTTTTGGTATAATGTCTTCTTTAAATAGGGCATGCGCCTGCTTCATTGTAATTGTATTGCCTTCAATGGAGGTGCTGTTTACGGCAAAATTAAGCGTAAAGTTCTCCATAACTTCTGCCTGCGTAAGATTATCAAGCTTTAGGAAGCGCGCATGATAATGCAGGTATATTGCGCTTATCTCAAGCAGCTGCTCTTTATTGAAATATGCATCGTATACGGGCTTTTCTTTCTTTGCCTTTTCAAGATAATGGTTTGTTTCAAGAAATCTATTGAGGGTTTTATAAGATTTTCTTATTTCGGCATGATACT
>JASEIA010000115.1 GCA_030018575.1 Nanobdellota archaeon
CTTTTGGCCAGTCTTTAAATAATGCATATGTGATTCATACATGCCTATCCTGTCAGACATAGCATCTCTAATTTCCATTTCTCCTCTTTTGTCCACAATATGCCCAATTTCATGGAGTTCCGCGGAAATATCTCTGAAATCTCTGTAGGGAAAATTGTTTATTGCATATTCTATTGCGATACTCACAGCAAAGAACACATCATGTGCAGAACCATTTTGGGCGCATCTTTTTGCATTTCCAAGTCTTCTTTCCAACTCGTCGTTTATTTGTTTTTCCATTTTATTTACCCCCTCCTGTGTTTTAAGAGTCAGGATAACTCTTATTCGTTACTATTTAGTAGATATAACTAATATATAAAGCTTTCTATTGAACTATTCACCAACTGAATACATCCTTTCCGCAAGCTTTATATAATAGTATACTCTTAAGTAAACTAATCAGGAGTAAACAAAATGTTCATAGACAGGGACGATGAAATAAAAGCATTGGAAGAGCGAAGCGGGTCAGGCAAAGCAGAGTTCATTGTCATGTACGGCAGAAGGCGCGTGGGAAAAACAGAGATTATAGACTATTTTGTAAAAGGCAAGAAGGGAATAAGGCTGCTCGGAAGAACAGAATCCGAAAAGGATAATCTTACGAGGTTTAGCAGGGAGCTTGCTGAATTTTTCAGTGATGGCACTCTTAAGCTTAACCCGTTTCAAAACTGGGATGCATTCTTTGCGTATATAGCGGAAAAAACAAGAAATGCAGGAGCAATAATAGCGATTGACGAATTCCCTTACCTTATTGATGCAAACAAGGCAATACCTTCCATACTTCAGGACCATTGGGACAGGAATATGAAAAATTCAAAAATATGCCTCATATTGTGCGGCTCAAGCATTGCAATGATGGTAACCAAAGTGCTTGGGCATAAAAGCCCTTTGTATGGGCGAAGGACCGGACAGATGAAGATTGAGCCCATGGGCTTTTTCAGCTCCTGCAAATTCTTTCCGAAATTCAGCCTAAAAGACAAAGTATATGCTTATTCAATACTGGGCGGCACCCCGGGCTATCTTTTGGAGTTTGACGATAAAAAAAGCATATCGGAAAATATATCGGAAAAATTTTTAAAAGAGGCCAGGTTCCTTTTTCAGGATGCGGAATTTGTGCTTAGGGAAGAGCTTAAAGAGCCAAAATTTTATTTTTCCATCCTGCGGGCAATAGCAATAGGCAAAACAAAATTAGGGGAGATAGTAAATGAAACAGGCCTTGGAAAAGGCATTGTCGGAAAATATATCTCTGTGCTTATTGATTTAGACATGGTAAAAAGAGATGTCTCTGTAACTGAAAAGCAAGCCCATAAATCAAGAAAAGGAATTTATGTGCTTAAAGATAATTTTTACAGGTTTTGGTTTAACTTTATCTTCCCTAATATAGAAGAGATAGAACAAAAAAAGCAGGAAACCCTTATCAGCCGCAAGATAATGCCGCACATTGACCATTATGCCTCATACGCATTTGAAGGCATATGCAGGGAATGGCTTTGGAGGATGAAACTATTTGATTATGAGAGAGTAGGAAGATGGTGGGAAAAAGAAGAAGAGATAGATATTACGGCAATCAACAGCACTACAAGAGAGATATTGTTCGCTGAGTGCAAATGGCAGGATGATGTTGATGCTGAAAAAATAATAAGCGAATTAAAAGATAAGTCCAAGCTTGTCAACTGGAACCAAAATGCTAGAAAAGAATATTTCGCAGTTTTTGCGAGAAGCTTTGGCAGAAAGGTAAAGCAGAGCAATGTTTTTCTGTTTGAGCTTAAAGACATGAAGAATTAAGTAATTTACTTTGGAGTATACTAAAAGGGAGCAAAAGCTTTATAAATATGCACTTACTGAATATTCACTAAGTGAATACAAAATGGACTTCATTAACAGAAAAGAAGAAACCGCGCAATTGGAAGAGTACAGCCGTCTTTCAAAGAAAGGGCTTTTTACAGCCGCTATCTCAGGATTGAGAAGAGTGGGGAAGACCACGCTGATAAGGGAGTTCATAAGAGGCAAAAACGCGCTGTATTTCTTTGTTTATGAATCAAAAACATCCGCTTCGCTGTTGGCTGAATTTGAAGATGAGCTGAGGAAGTGCGGCATTATCACAGATATTGAAAAAATAGGAAACTGGGGTATGTTTTTCGAGATACTATTCAAAAGATGCAGGGGATATATCCTCATATTTGATGAATTCCAGAATTTCTTTTCAGTGGACAAGTCCGTATTTTCAGTAATGCAAAGATACTGTGATGAATACAAAGAAACCCCGCTTAACATAATAATCCTTGGCTCTTTAGTCGGGCTTTTCAAAAAAATTTTTGAAGACCGGAAAAAGCCGCTGTACGGAAGGATAACAGCAAAGCTCAAGCTTGAGCCATTCACATTAAGGCACAGCCTTGAGGCGGCAAAATTTCTTAAATATGCTGATTTTGAAGAAGCGCTTAAGCTTTATTTCCTGTTTGGCGGCTTCCCAAAGTATTATGCCTGCATGGAGCAGTTTGAGCTTTTCAATAAAGAATTGACAGAAGTTATAGGCTACTTATTCATGCAAAAGAATGCGCCCCTGGAAAATGAAGTGCAGGACATATTGAAGCAGGAATTCGGCAAGAGAAGCGCGCTTTACTATTCAATACTCCATGCCATTGCATCAGGAAAAACAAAGCTTGCGGAAATAGCAGACGCTACGCATATGAAAAGCAGCTCTATCACAAGGCATGTTGGAGAGCTTGAAGAAAGGTTTGAGCTGATAAAATCCGCTGCGCCTATTGGCAACAAGAAAAACAGGAGATATTTTATCACACATCCCCTTATCCTGTTTTGGTTTAAGTTTGTATACGGCAAGTTCTCGGAGTATAGCATAGTTGATTTAGGGCATATAATTGCATCATTGAAGCAGGATATCAACGCCTTTTACGGCAAAAGGTTTGAAGCTGTATGCAGGGAGTTCTTACTGGAACTAAACAAAAGCAACTGCCTTCCCTTCAGATTAGCGCACATTAACAACTGGTGGGGCTCTGCAAATGAAGAAGGGCAAAGGAAAGAGATTGAGATAGACTTTGTTGCCGATAACAATGAAGACAGCATTATGTTTGTTGAATGCAAATGGAAAGACAATGTTGATGCAAAAAGCCTGCTGGAATGCCTGAAAGAAAAAACAAAGTTTGTAAAATGGCGTGAAAGCTCAAGAAAAGAGCATTACTGCATTATAGCAAAGTCTTTTGCAAAAAGAGTGGAAGAAAGCAATGTGACGCTATTTGACCTGAAAGAGATGGCAGAGGCTCTCGGCTGGAAATAAACAGCCAAAGCTGCCCCTTCCAGAGATGCACATTATACCAGAAACCTTACAATATAAAACCCCAGCAATACCAGGGCAAAAAATACCAATGTCAGCAGATTAAAGTATCTGTCAATAAATGTCTTAATCCTTGGGCCAAAAAAGTAAATAAGCCCTCCGACAAGGAAAAACCTTCCTGACCTGCCTATCAAAGAGGCAAGAAACAATGATAATAAGCTTACCTTCCATACGCCGGCAGCTATTGTGAAAACCTTGAAAGGTATAGGGGTGAAAGCAGCAGTCAAAATTGCAAGAAAAGCATTTTCAGTGTACATTGCGCCAACTTTTATGAATTCCTGCTCATATCCAAGCCCGCTGATAATAGGGGCACCAATTGTTTCATAAAACAAGTATCCTATCAAAAAGCCGCCAAATGCCCCTAGTATGCTTCCTACTGATGAGATAAGCGCATAAAACCATGCCTTCTTAGGCCTTGAAATGCTTAATGACATAAGCAGCACGTCAGGCGGCACTGGAAAGAAGAATGATTCGCAAAAGGCAAGCACGAATAAGGCACATGAGCTATATTTAGAGTATGCCCAGGAAAGAACCCATTCATACATTCTTTTTAGCAAGCCAAAGCTGTAAAGATGAATGCCTTTTATTATTTTGTTATTTCTTATTACCTCTGTTTTTTCTTTAATAAAAGCAAGCATTCAAAAGGCTGAATATAAACTTGCTTAAAAAGCTAATGTATAAGCAAAAGAGAAGTAGGCCAAGCTTACATTACTTCTTTATCTTCTGCATAAGAACATCAATATCCCTGTAGAATTCTTCCTGTGCCTTATA
>JASEIA010000116.1 GCA_030018575.1 Nanobdellota archaeon
TTCTCATCAGGATTCAAATCTGGAGAATATGTTGGTAAGTAGTAAACTGCTAATTCATATATTTAACAATCCAGCACTCTTTCAATGACTTTATCTCCGCAAACCTTGATATTATTTCCTTTGCCTTTTCAATCTTGTATTTGGCTTCAAGCTTCTCTGCCTTGATTCTTCCGAACTCGGGCTTCTCGTATGATGCAAACTTCTTTAATGAAAAAAACAGCCTGAGGCTTTCTGAGACTGAATAAGAATCACCTTCTTTATCAAAGTATCCTTTCTTTACAAGCACTGTGATTAAATCATACAAGTCAGAGAACTGCACCCCTGATTTCGCAAACAGCTCGGCAGGCTTGAACCTTCCCAATTCCATTGCCGTATGAAATACCCTCTCCTGCTGCGGCGAAAGCTCCTCAAGCGAAAGGCTCGGCAATAGGTGGCCTTCCCCTTCTTCAATGTTTGTTATTGCCTTTCCTGATGCAAGGTCAATCAATAAATTGAATTCATCCCTTCCCTGCCTGCAAAGCATAAACACAGCAGGAGACAGGACAGTTCTTACCTTTGCACCTTCCATCAGCTCAATGTCCCTCGCGGTAATCTTCGGCTGGACAATAGGCAGTATTTCTCCTTCTCCTGCACCTGCTTTTGGCGAAGCCGAAGGCGCTGAAAGTATGTTAACAGCTTCTCCCCCGTGCTTTGTCCTTCTCGGCCTGATGTTCACAAAAAGGGGTAAATCAATCACTCCTGTAACCAGGGCTGTGCCTACTGGAATGTCCTTTATCTCCCTCTCTGTTTCAGCTGTAATCCCTTCAATTGAGCTTGACAATGCCTTTATGTCATGCGGGTTTGTCACTTTCATTATTATCTGAGTTGATACTTGCGCCAAAACAGACTTGTCAACCCTGCTGGGCCTTTGCGAAACTATGCACATCCCCATCCCGAATTTCCTGCCTTCCGCAGTAACCTGCCTGATTATGGGGCTGCTTTTCGCCTCGCCAAAGCTTCGCTCGGGGCAGAAGTTCTGCGCCTCTTCAATGATAAGGAAGAATGGCGGTATATTGCTCTTCTTCCTTTCTGCAAACAGGTCATTGACAATCTTGTATACAATCACTTCCTGCACCTCCGGAGGGATTCCGCGCAGGTTTATCACAGAGCACTTGTCCTGCTGCACAAGCTCAGAAGGAAGAGTGGGGTTTTCAGACAATAAGTTCAGCTTTTTTATGTACTCAAGCATATTGATTAATGTCCATTTTGAGCTGCTTTCCTCAGAAGCCTCAAGCTCAAACACAAGCTCGTTGAAGTCCGCATTCCCTCCAAGGTTTTTCAGGGCAGAATACAATACCCCCAATTGCGTGCTTGACAGCTTCGCAGGGAGAATATGGATAAGCTCTGAAGGCGTAAGCCCCTTGCTGTTTAATTTTAATGGTTTTGCATTTGGGTTTGCTTCAATGTCAGGCGAAAACTCCTGAATCTGCCTTAAGTATCCTTTCGGCTCAATGCCTGCCTTTTTCAGCCTCTCCTTTTCAGAAGAAGGGCAGCCCAATGCAGAATATTCCGCGTGCGGGTCAATGATAACCAAAGGCACCCTGTTCTCCAAAAGCTCCTCAAGAATCACTGCGACTGAATAGCTTTTTCCCGAGCCTGACTTGCCTGTGACAAACAAATGCTTTGTGATTAGCTTGTTAAGGTTAAGATACGCCCTGAGGTTTTCCCTTCTGTCTAAACACCCGATATATGCGGCGTTCCCGAAGCTGTCCAGGCCCAATATTCCCTTTACAAATTCGTCATCAGCCCTTTCAGCCTCTGTCCCGGGCTCCAGCGGGGATGCCAGCCCCCTTAATGTATTTTGCCTGTCCCTAAAGCCTATCACATTGCAGAAAGCGGTTGCCCCGCTTATTGTCTGCTCAATCTCCATAACCTGGCAAAGCACAAATCCCGACTCCCTGTGCGGGAGCCTGATGTAGTCAAACTTCCTCGCATCCCCCCTGGCATCAAGGAAAAAAGAGCCTGTTGACGCCTTGCCTGTAACCCTTCCCAGCGCCATAATGGCTTTAATGGGGATTATGTTTATTAAGATTGCTGTGGTGCAGGATAAGCGTTTTTAAAATCAAGGCAAGGAAAGGCAAGCCTCCCGTGTGATTGAATTGCTTTCAGGCATTATACACAGGGCTGTGAAAATTGAAAAGGATATAAAATGCATAGGAACTTTTATTCCTAATTTTAGGAACTTTTATATCCGAAAACTTTATAAATAAATGGAACTTTTATCCCTATATGACGTCAAAAGAAATCCATAAAGAGCACATAAGGGAGCATATGCAGGAGATTGAAGATGCGATAGCAATAGGCATAGAAAGAAGGCCTGCAACAATTGGGCTTCATGTTTCCGCCTGCTCCATAGAACTTTTGGAATTATACCTGCATACTATGGGGAAGATAACCGCCGGGTCAATGATTAAGCACGAATGGTTCAAGGCCCCCAAGCCTGGACAAAAGATTGAGCCATTGGCGGACAGAAAACTCAGGGTATTCTTTCCTGCAAAAGACGAGATTCTTGATTTAATGTACAGCATAGAGGATGAAAGAAACAAGACGATATACGGCAAGCCGAGCAATGTGAGCGTAGGCGCACTGCTGGCAGCATTCCAAAAACTGCACAAGATTATAAAAGAGAGGCTGCATGAATGGGGTGAGGAAATTGAATAAGCAGACATCGCGCGCAATTGCCTATTGCTTTGATGCGTTGGGCTTTCTTTTCATGGAGCCTGATGCATATGCCCTTATAAGCGGGATATACCTGTACGGCTCTGCAGCAAGGGGCTCGCTTGCGGAAAAAAGCGATATAGACCTGTTTATAGACACGGCAGATGAAAACGCAGGCACAGTGGAAAAAATCTCAGTCAATGCTATAAAGCGGTTTTATAGTTCAAATGATTATGAAAAGTGGAAACGCCTCGGATTTATGCATACAATTTCAGTCATGGCAGGGGCATTGGAAAGATGGGAGCTTAAACATGGCATTATGGCTGACGGCATATTATTGTACTCAAAAAAGGCAGCTCTAATGCCAGCTGAGCGCAGGGTGATGTTTATATTTAAAATTCCCAAGATAAAAAAGAAATATCTGAAGTTTACGAGGCTCTTTTTCGGGAGAAAAGAAGTGGGGTATAAGGACAGCGGGTTCTTGGGCAAGGTTAAAGGCGATAAGATAAGCGCGAATGTAATTATTGTGCCTAAAGAGGGCCAGCAGGAAACAGAGAAAGCACTGCAAAAAGAGGGCATAGATTATTCTATGAAAGAGATATGCGTATTATAGGAGGAGCGGCCTCCGGCTTAATTTTAATGGCTTAAAGCGCCTGCATTATGAGGGGCTTTTTTATCTTCTCTCAGACAGAATCCTTTCAAGGCTTTGCAAATCAGAAATACCATTCTCTGCTCTTATAGTCAAAGTCATAAATAATTCCCCAAAGAAATGATGACTTTGACTGATAGCAAAAGCCTAGCCTTAAAAGACTTTGGCTATCAGTGAAAGCCATGACATCTGTGGGGAAATACTTATGGCTTTCACTATAAATCGGAAAAGGTGCGATAATCTCCTTGTCCTGCCATTCTTGCACATTCCGCCGCATTCTTATATGTAAATGCGATTAAGATATTTGCTTTCAAGAGCAGGTCTGAATCGTATTGCGGAAATGCCCTAAGGTCCATCAAATCACTTTCGCTTTCTGCAAGATAGGCATTTAAGCCTGCTCCAAACAAATCCGCAAGAAGAAACCTGTGATGGCCGTCTATAACCACCCTTCCGGCAGATAACTGCCCCACCACGCATGGGAAAAGGTTACAATGCCTGCTTTCCCTGAAAAACGGCAAAACTTTTGCCACCTTATCCAGAACCACATAAGTTTGATATGGAATCACGTCCGCTGGATTTAGTCTGATTATAGTTCCCATTTCAATTCTCCAGAGCTAGCTGTTTATGCTTTTTTGAGATGTTTTTTCATATGTTAACCTTTCCATTTTGTAGTTACTTATTAGTAGCGAAACATTTATAAACAGAGAAAGCACCTAAAATAGCAGGATTCGGGGGTAAAATGCGCATA
>JASEIA010000117.1 GCA_030018575.1 Nanobdellota archaeon
TAAGCAGAGTTATTTAAAGGTATTGATTAAAATGGCAAAACCAATAAGGGCAACGCCCACATTAAGGGGAGAGGATGCAGCAAGGTTTGTAAGGAATATGATTAGGGAGGAAACCCGCCCCAACCCCAAGCGCATAGCATTTATAAAAAAAGCATTAAGCACTAAATTTAATGTTATTAACTAAATCAAGGCACATAGGGATGGTGCCTTTCTTCCGCTCTTTAAGCAGCTCAAATCCAATCTTTTTATAAAAATGAAGTGGATCATTTTCATGGTTTCTCTTTGCATCCAACACTATGAACCTGCATCCAGCATATTCATTAAAGATGCTGTGCGCAACTTTAACGGCAAAAGCCACCATAATAGTTCCAATGCCTTTTCTTAAAAAACGGCTGTCTACACAAAGCCTGCCAATTTTTAAAGCAGGGAGAGAGTGGTACATTATGCCTTTTCCACGGAATATGTCCTTTAAATTGCCTTCCAGATTTATTCTATCATTCAATAGCGTAATATATCCCACTAACTCCCCGGTTTTTAAGAACATCAGGTAAGTTACTGAAATCTTGTTCTTCTGGTTGTCTAAGGCGTCTTCTGCCAGGAAATCCGCTAATTCCTTTTCAGGGGATTGAAAATTCCTTATATCATGCTTTTCATTTATTCTTTCAATCCTAATATCATCATTAGCTATCTTTTCCACGGCATATAGATACAAATGGCTTCTTTATAAACCTATTTCATCTTAATCTTATTGCACTTAACAACTATCTCCTGCAATTCAGAAGCCTGGAACTTGTCAAGCGGGCGCTCATTAGACAAAGGCGGGACAGTAAAGTCCTTCAGCTCAAGCCGCTTTGTGCGCGCAAACACTTTCTTCAAGAGCTGTAAAAACTTAATCTGCTCGGAATTATAATGCTGGCTGTTCTCAAGGATATGCGCGTCAAACTCTCTTTCAATAAGTACCTGCGGGTCATACTCCTGCTTTAAGCCCAGAATCTTATGAAGAAACAATAAGAAATCAATCTTTTGTATCCTTTGCACATTTTCAATGGTTATCTCTGGCCTTAAAGCCCTCAGCTGCTCTTCAAGCTTAAGAAGCTCGGCAGGAGTAATCCCTTCCCCTTCTTTTATTTTCTTAACCAACGGATTTGTTTCCAAGAACTGCTTTAATTCTGGATCTTCCTGAACTACTTTCTTAAAATCCTCAACCTTCAAAACCAAATCCGGAGCATCCACCTGAAGCACTCTTTTAGGGTTCTTTTCATAATAAACCATAAGCGGCGCTAATTCCCTAATCATAAACTCAACATCATCAAAGCTTAGCTCTTCCCAAAATGAGTCTTGGAATACCTTCATTATATCCTCTTTTTTTCTTTGAACACTTTCCAAATGGCTTTTCTGCATCACATTTTGCATTTTTTCACGCACATCTGCCCTTATTTCATATATCTTGTGCATATTTTCATCAATTATGCATGGAAACAGCTTTTCAGCCTGCAAAATAAAGGAAGTAACTAAGGGACCGCCTTTATTAGGATTAAGCGCAATCAAAGGCGCAATCTCCTTCTTTAATTCTTCAATGTATTCTTTCAGGTCAAACTTGCGGGAAACGACTTTCTTTATAACGGACATTTTCTCACGGACAATAAAAGAATCCTTATTTAAAGATTCAATCTCCTCAATAATCTTCTTCTCAATAAATGACTTTTGCGCTGGGCTTAAATTCTTCTTCAGCAATTCAACTCTATTAAGGAATATCCTTGTCAAGGCATCTGTGTCTGCCTTTGACTCTTTGGCTTCCCTCAAATGATGGAATTTAACATTTGAATGCCCGCCAATGCTAAAGTCCAATATTAAAAAGTCATTTTTCTCCCGATTTGGCAGCCATTCTTTGTGCTTGCAAACCGCGAGGTTTCTTGTTCCCCTGCCTAACATCTGCCAAAACCTTATCCCCGAGAATACAGGCTTTGCAAAAACCAAATTGCAGACTTCTGGAATATCAACACCTGTATCCAATATTCCAACAGAGAGCGCAATGCGGGGCTCTGAGTCCATCTTGAACCTTGCAACTTCGTCAGTATACCGGTAAATCTCAGAAACAATTATCTGCACATCCTTGCTTAATGCAGGATTCATTTTGTTAAATATCCTTTTGATATGCTTTGCATGGGCAACATTGGCACAGAAGAATATTGTTTTCGCAGGCTTGCTTTCATCTGATTTATAGCACTTGTTCAAAAACTCCCTAACAATAAGCTCGTTAGTCTTGTCATCCATAAAAACTCTGGCAAATGAAGAGCCTGGAAGCATAGTATATTCTGGGTTTTCCTCTTGTCTCAAAAGCTGAAGCTTTAGCTGTTTAGAGAGAGTTGCCCCTTCAATCCCTAATGACAAGACTTTCGTATCTATAATCTTGGCATTATAAGGAACAAGCGCCTCATCCCTTATAGCTTCATCATAAGTATACTCAACTGTTGCCTTTTTTCCTTCACAGCCAAATAATTCAAATGTATTCTTATCTTCTGTTGCACATGGCGTAGCAGTTAATCCAATTTTAATAGCATCAAAATACCTTTGGACTTCCCTATTAGGGTCATAAATCGACCTGTGGGCTTCGTCAAATATGATTAAGTCAAAAAATCCAGGGCTAAATCTTTCATAATATTTCCCTTGTTTACCGCTTCTTAATGTCTGGACTGTTGTAACATAAAGCCCGTTTGGAAAGCTTTGAGGATTTTTCCTTAAATCTGTAACTGCTTCTTGAAAAAACTCTTGATAACCCATTGTTTTTGCCTGATTAGCTAAAGTAATCCTATCTGCAATAAACAACACATTCCTGATAATATTCGCACGAAGCAGAACATCTATCATGGACATGGCAACCCTTGTCTTTCCAGTGCCTGTTGCCATTGACACTAAAGCCTGCCTGTGCCCTTTCTGTATATGCTCCATTAATTGCTTGACAATAAGTATGCTTCTTGGGCGGTCAACTATCCTGTCAATGCTTATCTTTGTTGGGTCTCTTCTCTTTCTGTATAATTCCATTCGCCTCATTAAATCAGCCTGTGAAAAAGGCCCGCTGACATGCCTTTCAACTCTGTCTTGGTCGATTAGAAGCCAATTATGCCCGTTAGTTAAAAAATACATCAGCTTTTCACCTGTCTGCCTTTCAATATCTTTTAGGTATGTTCTTGCCTGGGCTCTTCCTTTTTCTTCAGATACAGAGAATTTTTTGGCTTCTATAAATCCTATGGGGCTATTGTCCTCTGCTAACAACAAATAGTCTATAAATCTTCCAGAATCATCATTCTTGCCTTGTGAAAGGATATATTCCTTAGTTTTAAAGTTAGACTTGATTGAATTTACTTCTTCTTTTATGTAGTTTTTAAGCCAACCAGCTGATTTTAGCTGCTTGTCTATCAGCAATTCTCTGGTCTGTTTTTCATTCATTTATAAATAGTATGGCTCTTTTAATTTATTAAGCTTTGCCCGGCCCAGCTTTGACGACGGAAACATAAAATCCACTTCCGGCAAAGCCGGAAATTCAAGCCGGTTTAGCCATTTTTAGCCTTCTTTTTCCGAAAGCACTGCGGGATTTTTCAACACCTGCCGTAAAAACGCATGTTTTTTGAGCGAAGAGTTTATGAATAGAAACGATAAACCACGCTCATGGAAAAAGAGGGCTATCACAAGCTTATTTCAAGCATAGGGTTGCTGCTGGAAAAAGGGAGGGGGCAGGCATTTTCAATGCTTAGGGACCAGTAAACTACTGCGGGCTGAAGCCCCCAGCGTTTACGGCTGAGATGAAAAATCTGTAAGGAGTTTCTGATTTTTCATAGTGGTATATTTTTCAAAGGTGTATTTCAACAAAATTCGGCTCGCCAGAATTATTTGAAATTCATCACTGGGCTAAAGCCCCGAGGTTTCTTTCAAAGGCTCGCCCTAAA
>JASEIA010000118.1 GCA_030018575.1 Nanobdellota archaeon
GAGATCCGCAGAGTCCTGACGGCCCATCTCTGCTAAAAGAGCTAAACAAATACTATTTTTATAATTGCCATAAAATGGTTCATAGTGTGTATCGATTGCTAAAATCCATCTCCTGCGATTGAATTTTTGTTTGACCTGCTTAATCATAAATTCAAGAATAAAAATAAAGGATATTTTTAGCTTATCAATGTCACTTTTTTCAATTCTTTTAAAAATAATGTCTGCATTAGGCTTGTTGCCCTGTTTTTTTGTAGTGCCTTCTAAGAAATCCTGTGTCATAGCTGCTGTTTTAATAACATCAGCTATTGCACCATTGCTTATTGTGCAGTTGGAAGCTAGTTTCGAAAAGCTTTTATTCAGAAATGCAATCAATAATTTGTTCATTGGTTTACCTCCTTTTGCCTTTATAGGCATTAGGGGGTAAGCCTTTTACCTAAAAATTACTTTCGGAGCTTCAGGAATAATCCCGCCACCGGTGGTGGCACTTCGTGCACTCAAAGAAACGTGTTTCAGCTTCGTCACCAGCCCTTGTCTGCACTGTCCAAAAATATGCTTCCCTGTTTTCGCACTTGGGGCATTCTTCCTTTGTCTTGGGGTAAGCTTTCATAGGATTCTCGTCTATGATTTCAATCTTCTTTGCCTTTTCAACAGTCTCCTTGAGCTTGACTGTCTCTTTAGCTTTTATAGAATAATTGCATCTTACGCACCCCAGCTTCTTTCCCTCTTTCGGAACAAGTATGCTTCCGCATTTTGCACAAAAATCCATTTTTCCTAGCCTCCTTGAGTTTTGGCAAAAGGGGCTTCAAAACGCAAGTTTCGTTAGCCTCCTATTACCGATGTGAACAATATTTTTATCCAGCCTAGCCATGGAATCTTAAAAGCGGCTTTTCCCACGACCTGCTGCTCGTCAACAGGGCTCGGGTCAAAGCCCTGGTTGTTATCCCCTTTTGTCCTGAAACTCTGGCTGTTCGCCTCAATAACCCGATGTATGAGGGGGTATTTATACCTGTCGGTTGAATAAACTATTATGTCTCCTGTTTTTATGTTCTCAGGCTTCACTCCCCTAAGCACTATTATGTCTCCCTTGTTAAAGCCGTTTATAAGCTTGTAGCTTTCCATCATATCTTTTGTAACGCCCTGCTCTTCATACCATGCCTTGTTTTCTTCCCACCATGCATCAAAGCTTAATCCGTTGTGATCCATGCTGCCTGAGACAACCGCGACAACAGGATAAGAAGTTGAAAGCAATAATCCCAAGAGAGGGTATACTAAGAATTTCACAATGACAAAAGCAAGAATGACATTAACTATCCACGACTCAATGCTGTTGTCTTCCCAGACAAAGAACCAGATGTTATGCAAAAGGTCTTTCCAGTTTTTAGATTCCCTGTACCCCATATCTTGTTATTGAGCGGGTTGGTTTTTATACTTTATGGCTTTGGTGGAGAAATAAAGCAGAACCTCTTTCATCAAAGGAGGTTAGGGGCACCCCAAACCCCTCACACGTAATTTCCTTTTGCAAGAACATCCCCTATTGCCCTAAGGAATTCAGAGGCGCGGCTTATGCTTTCCTCCGCAGGCTCCATGTTCATTCTTGACAGGCGCTCGTATGCGCTAAATCCCCTTTTTTCTTTTTCTTCCGCAAGGCTTGAGAAAAGCGCTAATGCCCTTTCCCCTGCATCGCCGTAGATTACAAACAATTCCTCTGCAAGCTCTCCGGAAACTATGAAATGCTTTCCAAATGCGTAAAGAGCAGACGCATGGCTGCTTCTCCTTGTTATTTTTACGCCTTTTGTCGCAAGCAGCGCATTGGCTGCATGAAACATTGCATAATAGGCAGCCTGTATTGCCCAGTCAAAAAAAGAGTCGCTTTCCACAAGACCAAGGCACTTCCTTGCTTTTGCATTTGAGGACAGCTCGAAAACAGCCTTTGCCAGCTTCAGGTTGTTCCTTGCCTTGCCAAACATAAGGTGTATCCGCTCATGAACCTTCCTGTCATTCTCGCGTATGCCTTTCTTTCTTAAAAGCAGCTCATAGTTAGTTTCTATGTCCCCGATATCCTTGCCTGAAAAAATAATTCCGCCCCCGTTAACGCAACCCCGTTTTTTGCTATCTCCCTGCCTACAGTATATTCTTTTGACGCGACAGATAGCGTGAATTCCTCAAATGACAATGCTGCCAAATGCACTTCATCATGCTCAGGAAAATATCTTGCCATGAACTGCCTGAATTTTGCCATATTTTTGCTGTCCGCAATTATGAACAAGTCAATGTCTGATTTTGCTGCTGCTGTGCCTTCTGCATGGCTCCCGAAAATGCCCGCTGTGCACTCAGGCGCAATGGCTTTTGCCTGCGCTGTTATTGTCTTAAGGAAAGGGAATTTTCTGAAGAATAAAGATGCTTTCTGCTCCTCCACAAACGCCATAAACAAAGGCAAAAGCGGGCTTTCTTTGTTAAGGCTGCAGGCTGTGGCTTTACCGAAAGTCTCTGTCCTGATAATGCCTTTCCTTGCAAGGCTTTTCACTGCCTGAAACACATTAGGGTAATGCTTTCCTGATTTCTTTGCAATCTGCAGTATGCTCATTTTCTTTTCCATATCCCCTGCAAACAGGTGCAGGGCCTCGGCTTCTGTTGTGCTTAATGTTATTATATCTATCATACTATAATATTATAGCATTAGTGATATATAAGCTTTTCCAACCCTATATAGGGCTGCCTTCTGATAGTTTATAATATTAATCCCAAGAGATTCTAGATATTCTAGAGTTTTTCTTCAACAATCTTTCCGTTGGGGCTTTCTTCCCTGAATACCTGCGCCTGAAACTTAAAGAACGTACACTTGCCTGTTTTCCAGAATTCTTTCGGCAAGCCCGCCTTCTCGCACGCCATAGACAATGCTTGTTCTTCATTTGCTTTCCATTCAGGAAATACCTGCGGCAAAAGCAGGCCTGAATTCATTTCATACCTTACAATTAATCCGTCTTTGCCTATATTGACTTTCTTAGGAAGCTTTGCCGGATTCTTCTCCTTTATTTCTTCAGGCACTGTAAGCACTGAAACCTCAACAATGAACTTTTCTTTCAAATCAAGAGGAGGAAAGCGGGGGTCTTCAAACGCAGCTGCTTTCGCAGCCTGTATTATTGCTTTCTTCAAAGGCATTACAGGCTCCGGGAACCCTATGCATCCTCTCAAATCCATTGAAGGGTATGAATGCAGCGTGACAAAAACTCCCTGCTCTTCTTCAAAGCTTTTTAATTCAGCTTTCTTTCCTTCTATAGAATTTCTTGCTGCCTTTACAAGCTCTTCGCCCTGCTTTAATGACAGTTTCATTTCAGCTTTTTAACTAACGCCGCAAATTCCTTGTTCTGCTTCTTCAGCCTTCCGATTGCGGCTGTGACTGCTTTCTTTGCATCGCTCTTGTGAGTCTCGACAATCATCAGGGCATTGCCTTTCATAGGGTGCTCAACTGTGTAGCCTGCAACAGCAACATCCTTGTCATTCCAAAGCTCTTTTGAAAGGACATTTGCCAGGGTGTGCGTCTTGCCTATAAGCTCAAACTTGAGCCTTCTTTTTTCGCTTTCAAGAACATTGATTTCCATTTAGTATTGGATATAGGGAGGGGTTTATAAAGCTTTCTGGTTTGTTGCCCTCGCCAGCCTATAAACTCCCACGTCAACAAAAGCCACTTTCTTCCTGTGAAACTCAAACGAATGCTTTATGGGAAACTTGTAAAGCCACTTGTGAGTTATTAAAAAGCCATTGTCCTTTGCTATTGCATTCACAAACTTCTCAGTCGATGACTTATGAAAAGAATAAACAACGCCTGCTGACTCCATTGCCTTTAAGAGGAATTCCCTGTC
>JASEIA010000119.1 GCA_030018575.1 Nanobdellota archaeon
TGTTCCTGTGGCACAGAGGGAAAAATACTACAAGGCAATAGACTTTCATAATGGGAAAAAATACAAGGAATATTGTACGTTAATGCTTGAAGTTATGGTGGAGCAGATGTCCACAAAATACAAATAGATATTTAAAATGTGGACTATATGAATAATGGAGCGGTTATCTATATCCTCTTAACTGTCTTCAAATCCTCAACCCTTTTTTTCAATGGGATTCCAGAGGCAAAAAAATGCCAGAACACCTTTTTTATCCATTCTATCCATTCTGCGTCATAAACCTCGTAGAAAATATATGTATTCTTCTTGCCTGTCTCATGCGGGTCCTTTATCTCTTTCAGCTTTACAACCTTGTCATCAACGACAAAAGCCCTCAAAGGCTGCTCAACATGCCTTATCTCAATCCTGTCCTTTCCGACAGAGCTGTTTATTGTGTTTATTTTCTTTGCATTGCCTATTGAGCTGATATTGATGTCTGCTATGAACTTCACAGGAATGTTCCTTTCTGCCAGCTCTGCAAACACGTCTGTAAGCTTTCTTTTCCCCTGCTGGAGATTTGCCCATGACAAGTTGCCTGAAAAAATCAAAACCTGCTGCTGCGCTGATAATAACGAGCCAACCAAGTCCTGCTTTACGTTTATAAGCTCCTCTTCCTGCTGCTCAAAGAAAGCAGTCCTCTTGTCCCTGTCAACATACTGGTAGATGTCAAACGGAGAGAAATCCTCCTTCCTTTTCCCTACTTCCAATCGCTTGAACAATAATTCCTGCGCCCCTGTTGAGTTTACCTCTCCTATGCTGTTCCAATAAGCTATCTTCAATGCTCCCCTTGTTCCTTCCCTGAATATCCTGAACGCAATCTGCCCTGTTTCTGAAGCGATTTTCTGCAGATAAGCTTCTGCGGTTCTCCAGTTCTTGTTCAGCAATTGCGCAGCTTCCTGCACTGTCCTCGGCTTTTCCTTTACAAAGCTAAGCAGCCTCTTTTCTGTTTTTGCATCAAGCATTTACCTGTAGGAAGAATAGCTGTCTTAAATAGTTTTCTGCAACACTGATACGCTAAAAATGCAACAAATATGTTATTTAATACAACTATATGTATTTTGCGTGGAACGCCTTGTTCTGTACGTAGATCACTTGTTTTATATAAAAAACAATATAAACGAAAGTTTTATATATAATACATATGTTCTTTATAATGAACATGCTGGAGAAATTCGCCCCGATAAAGGCATTTTTGGCATTGGCAGAAGCAGGAGAAGAATGCTCCGTAAGGGGGCTTGCAAAGAAGGCAGGAATAGGCGTTGGCACTGCAAAGCACTGCCTTGACTGGATGCTTTCAAAAAGGCTGGTAAAGCGAAAGATTATAGGGAAAACGCACCAGTACATCCTTAACCTTGAAAATGTAATGACAAGATACGCCAAGATACTAAACTCGCTGAATGCTATACAGGAATCGGGGCTTGTGGATGAACTTGCCAAACTGCCTGTTTTGTCGTTAGTGCTTTACGGCAGCACTGCAAGGGGCGATGATTCGCCAAAAAGCGACATGGATTTCCTGATAATCAGCAGAAAGGATATGAAAATGCCTGCACCAAAGGCAAAGCTAGAAAGAGAAGCTACTTTTGTCTGCCGCACATTGGCTGAATGGAGGAAAACAGCAAAGGAAGACAAGCCCTTTTATGAGAGGATTATAACTGAAGGGATAACTTTATATGGAGATCTGCCTATCGTGAGTTAATATGGATATTAATGATTGCTTTGTGCAGGGACTGTTAAGAAAAGACAGGCCTGATATTGAAAAGGCGGATAAATCCATACAAAGAGCCAGGCATAAGCTTGAGAACGCAAGCGCTGCATTTGACGCTTCTATATATGAAGATGCTGTTATCAATGCATATGCCGCAATGTTTCATGCTGCAAGAGCGCTTTTGTTCAGGGATGGTGTAGTGGAAAAAAGCCATTTTGGGGTTTATGTTTACATCAAAGAAAAATATCATGCAAAACTTGAGGCGCGTTTTATTAACGAGCTGAATGCTTTGCGGCTTGAGCGCCATGAGCTGTGGTACGGGCTTGAAAGCACAGAAGTCAAGGAAGCTGAGGCTGAGGAAGTAATCGGAGTGGCAAAGGAATTCATAAAAGCAGTGGACAAACTTCTGCAGAAGCCGTAAACAATTGTTTTTCTTAATGCAGTTTTCTGCAACACCGGTGTATCTTATTTGCAGCAAACCTTAACATCACTGCAATGCTATGATATAGTGAGGCTTTGGAAGAAGCCTGAAAAAGGAGGGATAAGAATGGATTTTGGCAGCATAGAACAGCTCGTTGCAGAGCTGATGGAAAAGGAAGACAGGAAAGACGTGGAGTTCAGGCACATAATAGCTGTGACGGAAGTGGGCGATATAGGGAAATACATTACTCACGACCCAAAGCTGAACCCTAATGCAAGGCCGCACGGGACAAAAGAGGACGAAATATTGGCCTATGGACATGCGTTTGTGCAGTTGGCTGCTTTGGCAGGATTAAGGGGCGTAAGGCTTAGCAATGCATGGGAAAAAGGGCTGCAAAATTGGGCTGATAGAGACTGGAAGAAGGCGGCAAAGCAAATGCCTGAAAAAAAGACTTTGAAAGGGATTCCTGCATCTCCCGGCTATGCATCGGACATTGCAGAGGTTGTAACAAGCATTTCTGAGATAAAAAGGGCAGGCTCAATACTTGTTGTAAGGTATGCAACGCCTGAGTTTGCGTCTGTATTGAAGAATTATTCAGCGTGCATCTCAGACCACGGCGGAAAGACATGCCATCTTGCGAACATTGCGAGGGAGGCGAATATTCCATGCGTTGTGGGGACAGGAAATGCGACTGAATTGATAAAGACAGGGATGGCCGTTTCGTTAGACGGGGACAAGGGAGAGGTTTATCTGGAGTAGGAGGAAAAATGAAAAAAGAGAAAGACAAGAAAGATTTGGAAAAAAGAATAGCATACAAAGAGCATATTGTCACAGACATGGGAAATGGTGGCGCTTTTTGCAGCCATTGCCAGTATGATTTGGGCTCAGACCCCGTTGAAATCTATAAGATTCATAAATGCCCTGGCTGCGGCTATACTCTTTATGAAGGCGGCTTTGCGTGGAAATTCATGGTTTAGGGCTATGTTTAGCCCTCAAATCAGATAATTCTTTGTAATAATTGTTTATTCTTTCAGCAGTTCCCAGATACCTGATTACTTTTTGTTGGACTTTTCCCTTTTCCCTTCGTGCCTCAACAAGATAATAGTAAATCTTAGGTTTTGCATCTTTTTTTCTTTTGAATGCTTTTGCTCGCAAATATACCATACATATTTAGTAGGCACTACTTTTTATAAAGTTTATGATTGTCCGTTTCACAACATATATTAGGCACTACATATACTCTAATCTCGTTAAAAAAACCGAGGTGATTTATGGCACGACTCCCGAACAAAGGGTTTCAGCAGACAGTCGCTCTACTGAAAGATAAAGACGCGAAAAAGAAGATATATCCTGGAACAGAACAAAGAAAGATTGTTTGGCCAGCATATACTCCTGCGCAAATATACGCTTTAAAGGAAACATTAATATTTATTCGAGATTCTGTTGATGCTTGTAGAACATTTTCTACAAAAAGCAAAGTTGGAAGACCCTTAACAAATCCTAAAAGCCTTGCAAAAGCCATATTATTTTGTGAGTTTATTGGAGTTCCCGAGAGAGAAGCCCAAGGCTGGCTTGAGCTTATTGGGCCATTTCTTGGGATTTATGAAAACTTGGACGATTGGGTTATAGGAAGGGCGTATGAAAGACCCGAGGTTA
>JASEIA010000011.1 GCA_030018575.1 Nanobdellota archaeon
CCTAAATCTTTTGTCGGAATGCCTCCCAAGCTCACCTTATCAATGTCGTTTGTCTCTTTAGTTTCATATCCTAGCCATTGCAGGGCTAATCTAGAAAATTGCCCATAGGCAACTGTCGTCCTGCTATCTCCATATGGCGGGGATGTGACAATCAAATCAACAGAATTGTCTGGAATTGATGTTTTGAGCCTTGTATCTTCCTTTAGAATCTGAACTTGGCACTTTTTTTTAGTTTTCTCAAATTCTTTCATAGCATATATATTATCTTTTAATTTATTCCTAAATTCTTCAAGCGCGTCAGGCTTATGCTTTTTTAGCATTTCCCTGTCCATCCTATATAGCTTGTATTCCCTCTTTCGTGTATTAGAAACATTTCTTACTGTTTCAGAAAAAGCAATTAAAAAGAAGTCTTTAATATCTTTATCTTTAATATTCTCTATATTTTTCTTAATTATTGCTAAATCTATTATTACATCCGGATTAAACCAAAAATTAATGTTAAAAAATGAAGGCGGCTCTATTTTAAGCTTATGCGATTCTATATTTTGCTTGTTTCTTATGCAGGAATTAATTAGGCAATGATACTTATTCCATAATGTTTGCGGATTTATTGCGGTTGTTTTTACTTTTCCGATTAATAATGCAAGCGGGTTTATGTCTATTCCATAAGCGGTTTCAAATTGCGGGTGCAATGCGCCTTCAACCAAAGCTGTGCCTGAGCCCATGAATGGGTCCAATAGAACTTTCGATTCCGCTCCATATTTTTCTATAAGCCTTCTCGCTATTTGCGGTATCATCATTGCTGGATAAGTGTGATATCCATGAGTACCATATTTAGTGTTCTCATTGCGGAAATCCCAAGAAGTGTCCACAAATTTCTTTTCGCTTAATTTACCCAGATTTTCCAAGGGCATTTTTCCCCAGCTCCGTCATTTGATATAGCCTGCCTTTTTTAGTATCTTCATTCAAGCATTTTACAAGGCTGTTTCTTTTAAGGTCAGTAAGCACCATGCTTACATGATTTAGCCTTAAACCAGCCTTTTTTGCGATTTCATTTGGCGTTACAACCTCATTGCCAATAGCCTTCAGCACTTTCTGGCGGTATGCGCTTGATTTTATCAATGAAACAGCTTTAACAATCTCTTTTTCCATGTCAATTCTTTATTTGTTTTAGTATTTTAATCCTAACTACAATTTTAATACAATTTAGATACATATAAATCTTTTGGTTTTTTGAAAAGTTTTCAATAATGGCGAAAAAATGCGTTTTGCAAAAAATTGCATGGGTGTTAGGGGACGTTCCCCTTACCTCTTTTTTTGAACGATTCACCTAAAATGCTTCATCGTGCTTTCCATTATCTGGCTCGCTATCTTCTCGTTTGAGCTGATGACAACCTCTATTGATGTTTTCTTTTCAAACACATCTGATGCCAGCTTTCCTATGTCAACCGAATCAATCTTTTTCTCCAGCAGCAACCCAAGCTTTTTCCTCAGCTCAGCAGGCAAATAAATCTGTATGAATGTATTTCCCACGATTAATAATTTGCAGACATCTGCGCAGGGCACTCCTGTCTTTGCATTGTAGCCCATTTTCCTGTAAAAAGCCGCAGCCCACCTGTCCGCATCCGTATTTCCGCTGCAAAGCCTGTCAGCAAGAATAGCGTCTGCGTGCAGGTCAGCAACAAAAGATGAATAGTGCAGCTGCCTTGCCTCTTCGCTTATTTGATACGCGCCCATAATATGCCCCTGAATGATAATATTCTAAAATAATTACCTGCTCTGCTTTCCGGACAGGTGTATGTGCTCGCCGTCGACCTTCACGCTGAAAGACTCCAGGTCATTCACAACCAGGTCATTTCCCGGAAGCAGATAGCTTACATCCAAGCCCTCAATTACAACCTTGTGTATTGCGTCAAAATCAAGAACTTCAAAAGGCGCCTCCCCTGTTTTCTGGGGGTCATTGCCGTTAAACATGCTGATAAAGCAAGGCTTTACATCATCCTGCTCACCCTTTTTTCTTCCGACTATGATGCTTTTTGCCTTGTATTGTTTCATGCTGCCTCTTTTTTCTCCTCTTTCGGGGCTTCTTCCTTGCCGAACAGTTTTGCGAGCGTTTCAGAGCCGTACTTCAGGACTTTCAGGTTTACCTGCGCTGTTTTTGCGCCGATTGTGTTTCCCGCAACAGTCCTTCTCAGCCTTATCCCCTGCTCCTTGTGCCTTGTGACCTTTTTCTTTATTCCAACGCCGCCTGTAAGAAGCGCGCTTCTCTTCAATGAGCCTTCCATGTCGCTTCTCATTCCAAAGCCTGAATCATCAGAGCCGCCTGTAACCTCAAGCTCATATCCCGAAAGCCCTATTCCCTCTCCGTCAACCTTTTGCCCAATCTTCATTCCTGAAAGGCTGTTCTCTGCAATAGCTTTCTGAAAGCTCTTCCCTGTCTTCGGGTCGCTTACGACAATTTTAAGTTCTGTCATACGTGAGAGAATTAGGGGGGAGGTTTAAATACCTTTCGGAATTTGTGAGGCTGGCGGAAGATGGCTGGTAAAAAGGCGGCTGTTGAGATTGGAAAAATCATATATGCGTGACTGGAGAAGGGCGGAAGGGTTTCTTAAGGCTGCAGAATCAAACCTTAAGCTTAATGACTACAGGACAGCGGCAAACAGGGAATATTTTGCATGCGAATCAGCCGTGTGCGCGGTGCTGAAGCTTAAGGAATAGCTGTGCGCAGCGAACACAAGGAGATATGGGTAAAATCGGCTTTCATAAGCCCGAATGCAAAATTGCTTTTGCGCGAGCTTTATGATTTGAGATTGCAGGCTGATTATGGAAAGGCATCTGTTATAACACCGCTTTCTTATGACATAGCGGAAGAATACCTTGAGAAGGTTAAGGAATTTATTGAAATTCTTGGGAAAGAGGCAGGCATAGTGAAATGTTGAGGGCTTGGGGCTTAACAACAAGTTAAGAGCTTGCCTTTGAAGTTCCCCAACCGCCTTTCTTTGGTTTTCCATTAGCTGCTTGCTATAGGCTACTACCTACGCTGCTACCCGCTATTTACTGCCTGCCACGTCAAAAAGTATTTAAGCCAATCATCTCTTTTTAACTGCTATGGCAGAAGAGAAGGACATAAAAGGCATTACCGTTAAGAAAGCGGATGACTTCTCGGAATGGTACAGCCAGGTTGTGCAGAAAGCTGAATTGGCTGACTTAAGATATAACCTAAAAGGGTTTGTGTGCTATATGCCTTGGGCTGTAATAAGCATTAAAAAGATGTATGAGAAATACGAGAAGCTATTGGAGAAGAACGGGCATCTTCCCCTGATTATGCCTTCATTAATACCTGAATCAAACTTCCACATGGAATCATCCCACGTTGAGGGCTTTGCGCCGCAGGTATTCTGGGTTACAGAAGCCGGAAACGAAAAGTTTGAAGAGAGGCTGGCTTTGCGCCCTACAAGCGAGACAGCATTATACAAGATGTACAGCCTCTGGATAAGAAGCTACAAGGACTTGCCATTCAAGAGATACCAGTCATGCCAGGTTTGGAGATATGAGGGAAAGGCAACACGCCCTTTTTTCCGCGCAAGGGAATTCCACTGGATTGAGGCGCATAACGTGTTTGCAACTGAAGAGGAGGCAAGAAAGCAGGTTTTGCAGGACATGGAAATGACTTACCAGATGCTTGAGCAGGAATTTTCAATACCAATCATATTCTTTGAAAGGCCGCAATGGGACAAGTTTGCAGGCGCTGTCTCAACATATGCGGCAGATGCCTTGACAGAGTCAGGAAAGGTTATTCAGCTGCCTTCAACACACTTGCTTGGGACAAACTTCTCAAAGCCTTTTAATGTGAAATTCATTGACAAGGATGCCTCTGAAAAATACGGGTTTATAACCTGCTACGGCCCTGCAATAAGCAGGATTTACGGCGCAATGGTTGCGATTCTCGGAGATGACAAGGGAATAGTGCTGCCTTTTGATTTGGCGCCTGTCCAGATAGTGATTGTTCCAATCTTATTTAAGGGCTCAAAGGAAAAAGTGCTTGAGAAGTGCGAGGAAGCAGAAGCGATGCTTAAGGGAATGTACTCTGTCCAGCTTGATGCAAGGGATGACATGAGCGCGGGCGAGAAGTTCAGCAAATGGGAACTGAAGGGAGTGCCTTTCAGGATTGAAATTGGGCCGAAGGATGTTGAGACAAATGTTGCTGTTGTAGTGAACAGGTTTACAAAGGAGAAAAAGGCAGTTGACATGAAGCAGCTTGGAAGATACATTGATGAGGCTGCAAGGAATTACACAAGGCATTTGAAAGAGAAGAAGCTGTTTGACTTCAACAGCCTGATACAGAAATGCGAAACACTGGAAGAGGCGAAGAAAGCAATTGAAAACAAGAAGATTGTCTGCTGCGGGTTCTGCTCACTTGGCATGGACGCAGTGAAGTGCGCAGAAGTTATAGAGACAGATTTAGGGGCTTTTGTAAGGGGCAGGAAGGTTACTGAAGAAAAGAACCATTTCTCAAGCTGCATTGTCTGCGGCAAGAAGGCAAAAGATACAGTGTATATAGCGCGCAGTTATTAGAAAGCAGGCAGCAGCAAGTAGAGATTAATTGTGATTATTAAAAAGAAAAATAAAAAAGAGGCTTATTTCCTCTTCTTAACTTCTTTTCTCGGGGCTGCTTTCGGCTTTTCAGCAGGCATTCCAATCTCGCCGAACGCCGCGCCAATCAGGCTTAATCCTGTGACTCCTGCTATGAACGAGGAAATTGCATTCCCTGCATACGGCACAAAGCCAAGCAATAAGCCGAGAGCTATTGAATAAACAATGAAGATTAGCCACGCAAGCAAATACTTTCCTGTGAATGCCTTCCTGAAGACACTGCCAAGGCTGAATGCATCCCTGAATTTTCCATTAAGGAAATGCATTATTGCGGAAGGGGCTATGAACACTGCAAGCAGCGCAAGCAATGCGCTGACTCCAATGCCCGCCATTGCAGAGCCCGCCATCATGCCTGCAAAATCAGGCACCTGGCCAGCCATCATCATCGGCATTGCGCTTTTCAGTGAAGGCCACATGAAGATTGCGCCTATTATGATTGCAGGAATAAGGTATATGCCTTCAATAACAATTGAGAGCAGCCCCTTTACAAAATAGTCGCCCCAGGTGTCCCATTCAGGCAGGGCGTCATCTTTCTTCATTGCCCTTTTTGCGCATTCAAGCATATAGCCCATTGCAAAGAAATTAATAATGGGGACAATGCTCAAAAGAATGCCTATTAGCAGTTTTTTTACGTCTGTGAATGGTTTTTTGAATGCTGTTTCGAAGTCCATGCATATTTTATCTGCTTTTTGCTATTTAACCATTGCGTATTCCCTTGGCAGTTAATACGAATGCTTAAATACTTATAAAACCACTAATTAATAGTAAGTTCGGGCTTTTCCCGCTTGCATTCAGGAACACTCAATGACGAGCCTTGAGTCTAAAGTGCGGCTTGTAACCAGGAACACAGACAGCAAATTCTCAGTTAAAGAAAGAGGGCTCTATGTCCTTGTGGGCATTCCTGAAGATGCCGATGACACGCTTGAAGAAAGGCAGGATGTTGCAGACGCAATCTCAAAGAAAGGCTTTAATGTAGTTGAAGTGAACTGCCACTGGCCAAGGGACAAGTATGTCTGGTTCAAGAATTCTTATGTGCACAGCCATCCTTACTATGATGAAGGCGGATGCTTTGTTTTTGGAAAAACTTATTTTGTGGCTTCTGCTGACAAGGATATTTACTGGGACTACAGGATAAGGAGAATAAAGCAGATGGAAACCATTGAAGACAGGCTTAAGGAAATTCATGATTCTGATTTTTACATGATTCCTTCCCTGAAAAGAAGGGGGCAGGACCCTGAAATGCACCTTGACCTGTCAATCTCAATAATTGAGTCAAGAAACCTCATGCTTGTTGACAGCAGGCATTACAGGCAGCAGAAAAGGATTTTTGAGAAGATTGCCTATGAACGAAGCCAGAAAGTGGTTTTAGTGAATTCCGAGGATGAGGCGCGGCTTTGGCCAATGAATATCCTTATACTTGATTGCAAGGGAAAGACAACAGCTGTTGCAAACGCAAACTGCAGGAAAGTTTTGAAGGCGCTGAACAAGCATGACATTGACATAATAACAGTTCCGATAACCAACTTGCCTTCCCTTGGCGGCTCAATCAGGTGCATAACAAACACTGTTGAGTGCCTTTCTGTTTACAATAAGATAAAAGGCTCAGTTGAAGGAAACTAATATTATAGTGAAAGACATAAGTAATTATACACTGAATAGTGTTATGTCTTTCAGATATACCTAATGGAATTGTATAAAAATAAATGTCATTAGGTATAGAATAAAAAAATAGGGCTTTTTCAAGCCCGAATGGATATCTGCTGATTAATTCGGGAAGCTTTTTTATTCGTCCCCCTCGTCTTCAATACCTTCATCATCCAATCCGTCTTCGTCATCTATGTCGTCCATTCCGTCGTCGTCTTCATCTCCTTCTTCATACATCATGTGGTACTTCATTCAGACAACCTCCTTGTGTTTCCGCAATTGCCTGCGGAATAATCCCATTAGTGCGCCTAACTTGTATTTAAACCTATCGATTTATTGAAAGGGCAAAATTTTCTCACTGCCTTTCAGAACCCTCGCGACTGCGTCGCAAGGCTTTTATACTAGATTAACCGCTATTTAAAGAAGGCATAATGCCTTAACAAATGAGGCATTGAAACTTGGCGTTTCAGGTCTCATTTTTAAAAAAAATGAGGTGATAATATGGCTTTGGAAGACCAGATGTTAATCGTGATGTACATAATGCTTGGCGCGGTTGCGGCAATGCTTTATGCCTTGAGAAGGATTTTCATGCTTGAGAAGAAGATTCTCAGCCTTGAGACGGCAATTCTCAGGTTTGAGGAATCTCTTGCCGGCAAGAAAAAAGAGCATGCTGTTGGCAAGAAAAAGAAGAAGTAATTTTATTTTAATTTTTTAATGGTGTATAAAGTATAACTTTATGTATTCGAAAATGCCGCAGCATTTTCGGATATCCGAAATGCTTTGCGTTTCGAATACACTAAAGAAAGCTGAGCGAATTAGCGAAGCTTTCTTATGAGATATTCGGCAGGATTGGCAGAGCGGATGATTTCCCTGTAGATTGATTTTCCGCGCCTTGCTTCTGCGACAAGGAAGGCGGTTGTGCCTATTGTATAGCAGATGTCTGCAAGCGAGGTATATCCTTCAAAATTGTGGTCCACATAAAGCTCCCTGAAATCTTCAAGCTGCCTGTACAGCGTGTATCTTATCCTGCTTTTAATTTTTGTATTCTTTTTTATTTGCCCATATAATTCCGCCCCAGCCCTTCCGGCGCAGTTTGCAAAACCCTCTGAGATAACCGCCTGCTTTATCCATAATGTTGGTAGATTTGTGCTGAACTGCATATGATGGCAGTATTCATGGGAAATGTCACAGGGAATCCTGTTTTTTCCTGGGTCGGCGGGCAAGGAAATTCCTGCAATTCGTATTTCAGCTTTTTCAGGCGAATATGAAGAATTCAAATCGCATTCACAACTTATCTTAACCTCGCCTGTGCTGCAGCCCAAAAACCCGTCCATATCCTCTTTGATTATGCCAAGCATTTGCACAAGGGCTGAATCCCTGATCAGGCGCACCGCCTCTTTTCTGCAGGCATATGCGCTGTTGTAATATCTTCTGAGCTCTGTTGCAATTTCTATATTTTCTCTCCTGTTTAATGCCGCCACTAATTCGTTTACAGTTTCCACATTTTCCCGGTTATTTCTTTCAAGAAGCTCATCATACTCAGGGGGCTTCTCTTTCTTTATGAAAGCATACCATTGCTGGAAAGCCGGATTTATTTTAAGAATTATCCTATTTTCTTTCGGCACGGGCTCAAGAATGCCTTCAAGGTTTGCTATGATTGCGCTTTTTTCCATCCTACCCATGCAATATGCTGTTTCTTTAAATGCTTTTTGCAAATTATGCGTGCGAAAGTGTTAAAAAGCAGTAAGCCCCCATAATTGATATGCTTAAGGAAATGTTTTCGCACTTGAAGAAACTCATGCCAAAGGAGGCTGCGGAGTTTGTGGCTGACCAGGAAGCGCTTGCCGTGTTTCTGAATTCCCCCAAGAGGGAAGAATGGATTAGGAAGGCGGGCATGAAGCCAAAAGATGCAATAGAAGCTGTTGTTTTCGCTTATGCAAAGATGAAAGTTGATGCTGAGAAGAAATTGAAGAACAAGACAAGAGAGAATGTGATTAAGATTGAGGATGAGTGCCTGCAGAAGATGTTTATTGGCAGGACAATGAGGCTGAAGAAAGGCGACAAGAGGGCGGAGCTTGCAATCGTGAAGAGCATTTTGGTGCAGCAGTACAGGAAAGGGGCAATTGTTGAAAGAAGGCAGATGGAAATGGTTGCAAAGGCTGCCGGCATTAACAAGAAGCCCACGGAGTTCATAGTGTTTGACGCTGATGCGAAAAAGATTGTCGGCGTTAATGTGATTTAGCAAAAGGCGGGCATCCGGCGTGATTTCTAGCTTTTCAATCTTTCTTCAACTGCTTTCTTCATTGCATTGATGTAAACATTCATCTGAAGCTCTGCCTCTCTTCAGTCTTCATAGCTTATCGGGGAGCCGTAGTATATGCTGCCGTTCCTTTTTGTCCTTATCTTCTCAAGAAAATTCCAGTCCAGCAATAATTCATTCAGGATAGAGTTAATGTCCCCGTCGGATAGATTTGCCTTGTTAATTCTCTTCAGTTGTTTTATGAGATTGTTTATTAAGAGAGGCTCTTCCAAGGACGTGCGCTCCAGTTCGTCGGCTTTTGCAATAGTCCAGCCTATCTTGTTTAATTGTTCTATGAGGTAGTCCTCTACTACGGATTGTTCGTTGAAGTTTGGCATTATTCTTCTTCCTGTACATTATGCAGTCTTCTGCCTCCTCTATCTTGCCTTCTTTCACAAGCTCTTTAGCAATAGATTCTATTTGCCTTACAGTGGAACCAGAAATTGCAGCAAGTGTGTTAGGCGAAACAAAGGCGCCTTCCCGCCCTTCCTTTATTAATTCAAAAAGCTCTTCTTTTGATACTTTATGTATTTTGAACGACTCATTACTCTTTATTTTCTCGTAACCTATTTTTATATTCTCAATAATGCCTTCTTCCAGTTCCTCTTCTTCTGCAAGCTCTAATGCTTTCTCTATCTGGCTCTTTGCTTTTTCCAGCTTTGACGATGCCCAGAAAGCCATGGCGCAGTCATAATGCGATTGCATAGTATCAAACCATTCTAAGCATTTCTTTGCAAGCAGTTCTGCTTTTGCGAACTGGTTTTTTGTAATAAGCTCTTTTATAGTGTCGTTAAATGCCTCTTCTGCGAAAGAGGGGCGGATATTCTCTTCCATCAGGCAATTGTATCTTTGCTCTATGCTTTTCTCCCAAAATTCATTATATCCATCATCGTCTTCGTCCATTTCTTCATCTTCAATCTCTTCATGTGCCTGCTCCCTTAAGTGATTAGCAAAGCTGCTTTTGCCATGCTCTTTGCGCTCTTCCCTTATTCTTTTTATAAAATATTGGATGCAAAGCGCGGTTTCATGCCTTGTAAGTCTGCACTCAAATGCAACAGGAAGCAAAACAGATTTAATAAGGCGGCACGTTATATCCAGATTTTGCTCTTTAAACTCAATATTTTGCTTTAAGAGCCTAAGTGATTCTATTAAATCATAGTCATTTATGCTTTCTTCCTCATTTACTGCGAAAGCCAAGGAATGTTCTATGGCATCCAGAGCCGCTTCATATTCTTCTCCTTTGCCTGCGATTGTATTCAAGCCTCTTGTTTTTTCCGTCTCTTCTGCAAAAGTGAAGGCATATTCCTTCGGAGGATTATTTCCATATTTCTTTTGCATATCCATTATAAGCGGTATGTCTTTTAGCCTTTGTTCTTCGCTTCCATTCTCTTCAACATCCCTTATATGCCATTCCCAGTCTCCTTCGTATATTGTATAATTCATCATCAATATGATGTCTTCAGGTGTTGGCATTTTCATGGTTTGTTTCCTCCGTTATTTTTAGTAATCTTATCATCTGCAAAATTGGCGAGTCATATCTTCCGGAAAGCTTTGTTTTATCTTTTAAAGTCTTTATTATATCTTCGAAATACCAGAATACAACTTGATGCCCTTTAGCCTTGTCTTTTATTTTATCTTCTATATCTCTTCTCTTTTTGTCTGATTTACCAAAGCAAATATATGTAGAAACAATAATTTTAATGGGCTTTTTATTTGAATATTTTTTAATCTCTTCTGTTCGTTCCCCCCTTGTTATCTGATTAGTTAAATCATCAAGCCATTTGTTACTTGCCTTGCTTCCTTTTGTAACCTTATATTTTGACCTAAATTTGATTTCCAAGTCATAAAGATTTCCGGCTTTATCAATTGTTAAAAAATCTATGTTGCTATAATTGCTACCCCCTTTTTTACCCCAAACTTTAAATTTAATGTCATGGATATAAAAAAACCCCTTTAATTTCAAGTATTGCTCTATAATCTCTTCATTTACTTCCATTATGCCCCCTTAATCCGTTTTTTGCCAGTCAATAACTCATTCATCAGGCATTTTTTTACTTTTTCAAGCTTCTGTTTTTTAAACTTTTGTAAGCTCAATTTTTCGCCTATATCTAAAAGATAATTTGCAATGGCTTTTTGTTCAGATACAGGCGGAAAACCAATTTCAATTGAATAAGCATTATCTCGATTTAATCCATGTGTGCCAGTGGCCGTATTTAATCTATTTAGCTTTAAAGCTATTAGTTTATAATATAACCATTTTAAGTCAATTTCTTTATCTTTTAATACAACATAATAAGTTGTATCGATTGGCCAGAAATCAGTATCAGACCAATTAATCGCCCCTATTGTTCCTTTTCTACCCACAATTATCCCTGGTGCAGATACTAACGATGAAGAATGGTAGCCTACAACTCCATTAGAACCAAATACGGGGAATTTACCTCCTTTTCTTTCCTTTTCAGAAAGACCTTTTCCATATTCTAATGTAATCTTATCCTCCAGTTCTACAACCTCCCACGCTTTCGGAATCCTTCCTGCTTCTGTTTGCTTATATTCTCTTGCCATTAATACCCTTCCAATAACTTTTCATGCTTGCTGAATTTGGCGGCGTAATAACTGCTTTGGGCGCATATTTCAAGTATACCGCTAATGTTCTTGGCAATGCCTTTGCCTTTTAAGTATTCAAAAAAGAGCTTTATTGACGCTAATGTTAAAATCAGCCCGGAAACCCTGTTGAATACCCATTTGTCAATGCACCAGTCCAAAAAGTCTGCTATATCATATTTATTTGCTTTCTCAGGGCTTACTCTATTAGCCGCCAGATAGTCATTTATGAGAAGCTCAATATTAGATTTATGCTCTCTTACCGCTTTTCCGCTCAACCCTGTTTTTAATAAATGCGCCTCAAACAGCTTTAAGAGCTTTTCATTCTCACCCAGAAGATATTCATATTTGCCCATTATTCAACTCCTCAATGCAAGCCCCTTCATCCATCCCAAACTCTCCAAGCGCTTTCTGCTCTTGAGATGTAATACCTTCAGCCGCCATAATCTCTTCCCACTCCACTCATGCCTTGACCTATTCTCCCAAACTTCAAAAGCCAAGGATTTATGAGCTTCAAATGCATCCCTTCCTTTTGCTTGTTTTATTGTTATCAATTCTTTTTGCCCAAAACAAAGACTTATCTCCGCCATGGAACCTTATCTCTCCTTCTGCTGTTCCATTCTCTGTTATTCTCATCCAGCCGTCCCCGAATGCCGCATCGCATTCTTCATTGCCATCCCATGTGAAATCAAACAAGATTCCTTCTGACGTTTTCTTGAACTCCCCGCACATATTTCCCCTGACCAAGCCAAAGTGAAAGTCCCCTTCCTTATTTTTTTCAATGCTAATATATGCCTTTACTTCCTCATCTAAATAGTCTTTATCCCACTCTTCCATCTCATAAATGCGCCATTTTCCTATAAAGTCTTTAATTGCCATCTTAAACCTCCAATCTTCTGAAATTTTATCTCCATTTTAATTCCACGGCATGAGAACTCCCCATGTTCCGCTTTTTATCTCTTTAAGGCAATGCTCAAAAGCCCCAAATATGGGCAAAGGCTGCCATTTGCCTGTGTGCCGCATATAGTCAACGCTCCACCCTTCATAGCCCTTTTTATCTGTAACAAGGCACAGCCTGAATACAGCATCTTCATACTTTATTTTTTGCATATTAACATATTCCTTATAAAACAAAAAATTTCCATTCCTGCATACAAACTTAGATATTTTTAAATGCGGATTTTTATCAATAAACTTAGCGCATTTCTTGCTTAATTCAGGTATGCAAATCCAGCCCATCTTAATCCTCTCTTTCCACAAATTTTAATCTTGTTTTCCAGTGTATTTTTCCGAAGCTATTGCATGTCTCCGCTTTCTTTTCGGCTTCTTCTATTTTTTGGACAACAGAGTTTATCCAACCCCTCACTTCTGCATGATTTTCTCCTTCCTTTTTTGCCAGCTTGCCAAAGGCGGTTAAGAGCAGGGATTTGGCTTTTAAGTAATCGTGCCTCTTTAGCATATATCTTCCTAAGTTGAAATAACCGCCATAATCATCCTGATAAAGCTCTATCTGCCTCTCGTAAAGCATTCTGGCTTTTGCCCTTTTATTTGACTTTTCAAATTCCATTCCAAGAGAGGTATATTGTTCGCTGTCTTCCTTATGCTGCATAAAATGCTCAAATATCTCTTCCTTAGTAGCCGGCCTTCTTTCAAGCTTCTCTCCGCAGCAGGGGCATAATTCTTCAAGATCATCCTCCATCTCCAAGTCATTTAATTCTTTCATAAGGCTCTCATCTACTGGTGTATTGTTCAGCCCGCCTATAAGCTCCATGCATCTTTTCCATTTATCAGAGCTATTCAGCGCATATCCATTTAGCGCAGCCCCTATTTTAATCACTTTTTTTGCATACTCAAGGCTTACTTCTTTTGCCTTATCTCCAGCCATTGTCTTCCTATTTAATAGGTTATCAATGTCAAGCTTAGTCTTATTTTTTCCAAAGTCAACTTCCTTTATCCCTTCTCCCAAAGTATCTACTAAAAATAAAGCAAATATCAGCCCTTCTTTTGGGCTTTCCTTTGCTATAAATATAGAATGCATGCCTCCGCCAGAAATAATCATGCATTTGTAGAGCGGGAGGGAACATATAGGCGGATTATAATAGTCACAGCCAGTGCATTTAGCATCCCTTGCTTCCCCGCAGCAAGAGTCGCAAATGTCTCCATGAAACCTGCATTCCCTTTTTGGCTTCCGCGCATTGCATAAGGGGCATAATTGGTTATTCATTTTGTTCTCCAGCACATTCTCACTGCATAGCCCCGCAACGCTCCTAACTCAGTCTGCTTGTGTTTCTGCATTTTATCTAATTCCCTTTACACTTTTATAGTCTCTTAAGCATAAAATACCTCCAGAATAAAAAGGAAGCCCGGCATTCCCTTCGAAAAGGTCATACCGGGGACTTAAATATATATTAAACTCGCCAATGTATTTATAAAGCTTTCGTCCATTCATCTTATCTCCTTCAAGAACCCCTCTATCCTCTTCTCAACAATAGCAACAAATGTTAACAGTGAATGATGCGCTGAAACAAAGTTGCACAATTCCGTTTCACAAACATAAGCCATAAGAACAGGGAATGGAATGCTTATTTATTAATATTGCTAAATTGTCAGACAATTGTGCAACAGCAATTACGTCCTCTCTCTGAAAAACTGAAAGTTTTTCAGGATGGGCGGAGCCACTCGTTCATGGCTGTGATACAGCCATCCGCCTTTTCCCACCACTTGCCACTCGCCACGCGCCCACGATTATCTTTATAAACACACTATCCATATCCCACTCATATGAATGCATTAAAGGAGTTTACGCCAAGGCTGTACCAGGAGACTATTCTTAACACCTGCGTCAGGAACAACACTCTTGTGGTATTGCCGACAGGCATGGGAAAGACTGCAATAGCGCTGATGCTTGCGTCGCACAGGCTGGGCTCTTACCCTAACTCAAAAATACTATTCCTAGCCCCCACAAAGCCGTTAGTGTCACAGCACCTGGCTTCCTTCAAGAAATACTTGGAAGACATTCCAATGTCAGTGATGACAGGCGAAATATCCCCTGAGAAAAGGGAGAAGCTTTGGCAGGAGTCAACAATAATCTTCTCAACGCCGCAGGGATTGAGCAATGACATTGTGAATTCAAGGATAAAATTAGAAGAGGTAAGCTGCTTAATATTGGATGAAATACACCGCTGCACAGGCGACTATGACTATGTATGGATTTGCGAGCAATACAGCGGAAAGGCAAGCTATCCGAGAATATTGGGGCTGACTGCGTCTCCCGGCTCCACATTGGAGCAGATAAAAGAAATATGCAGGAATGCTTACATTGACGAAATAGAGGTAAGAACCCACGAGGACCCGGACGTAAAGCCGTATGTGCAGGAAACAGATGTTGATTATGTTAATGTTGAATTGTCAGAGGAGTTCAAGACAATCCAGAAATTTATTTCAGAATGCCTGAAAGAAAGGATAAAGGAGCTGAAGCAGTATGGGTATTTCAATTATTCAGGAAAGCCGTCAAGAAAGGACTTGCTGGACATACAGGGCTCGCTTCATAAAAGGATTGCTGAAGGCGAAAAAAGCATTGAATTATGGAGGGCTGTTTCATTGGGAGCAGAGGCAATAAAAGTCCAGCACGCTTTGGATTTGCTTGAGACGCAGGGAATATCCGCGCTAAAGCAGTACTTTGAGAAATTGTTTGAGGAAGCTGTAAAAACAAAGACAAAGGCGACGAAAAGGATTGTTGCTGACGTGAATTTCAAGTCAGCTTTTGCAATCTCTTCAAGATTGTTTGAGGAAGGGATTGAGCATCCGAAGATTGCTGTATTGAAAGAAATGGTGAAAAATGCTGTTGACAAAAAGAAGGATGCGAAGATTATTGTCTTTAACAATTACAGGGATTCTGCTTTGAAATTAACCAATGAGCTGAACATGCTTCAGGGAGTTTCCGCTAAATTGTTTGTCGGGCAGATGAAGAAAAAGGAAACAGGGTTAAAGCAGAAGGAGCAATTGAAGATGCTTGATGAGTTCAGGAATGCGGAGTTTAATTGCCTTGTGTCAAGCAGCGTTGGAGAAGAGGGCCTGGACATACCTGCTGTTGACATGGTAATATTCTATGAGCCAGTGGCTTCTGCAATAAGGCAGATACAGAGAAGAGGGAGGACAGGAAGGCTTGAGAAAGGCGCTGTGAAAATATTGGTTACCAAAGGGACGATTGACGAGGCTTACCGCTGGTCTTCATTTCATCGCGAGAAAAAGATGTATTCTGTCTTGTATGAATTGAAGAAAAAGATGAAGATTGATGTTGAGAAAAAAGAGCAGCCTACGCTTTCTGACTATGATGATTCATTAAAGATATTTGCAGATACCCGCGAGCAGCATTCGGGCGTTGCAAAGGAGCTTGTTTCCAAAGGCGTTAGCGTTAAGATGCAGAAGCTGATGGTTGGCGATTTCATACTTTCTGAGAGAGTAGGCGTGGAAAGGAAAAGTATTTTGGGGGATACCCCTATAATTATTAAAAAAGACAATGAAATTTTAGTTTTACCTATTCAGGAGGCATACAAGCTATACCATAAAAACAAAGGCAATTTCAAAGCAATGGGCATAGATTTAAATAAAAAACAGATCGGGTGGTTTGATATTTATAATGCTACTGAGCATTATAGTAATGAACTCTATTATCTTTCATTTAATCCAGATGTGAAGCTAAAAGGGAAAGAAGAAATTTTTAATATTGGGCTAACGGGCGGCCATAATATTTTCGTGTTTAGGAAACAAAAAATATGCTGCATACCAACATCAGAACTAAAAAAGGGGGATTACTTGCTTATAGTACCGCCAAAACTTGACCAAAAAGAGAGGGTGGCTGGATTCTCTTTTTGTGATTTTTTGAAATACGTTCAATCTGATAGCATTAAAAGTTTTAGGATAAGGGGAAATAAATTTAGGCTGAATAGCACAAGGACATGGTATAAAATACCTAAATTTAGCAGCAACTTTTTCTTTATAGTGGGGCTATGGGTAGCAGACGGCTTTTATAAACAAGGATACGGAATAGGTATCACTCAGAAAAGTAAAGAACGTAACGAGATTATAGAATCCATACTTAGAAAAGAGATAGGCTCATTTAGTGTAAACAGCAATTCTTATGACTTTGGCGGGAAGAGTTATTTTAAGCTTTTTAAGGATTTTCTCAAATTGAAACCAGGAGCTGAAAACAAAAATGTCCCCCCTATCTTGTTTAGTATGAATGGACAAGCTAAGGCTGCATTCTTAAGGGGATATTTCTTTGGAGATGGGTGGGTAAACAATTCGACTAACCGCAATAATCCTCAAATTAAGGCTGTATCAAAGTCAAAGTTATTAATCGCCGGGTTGTCTTATTTACTTTATTCACTAGGCATTCAAAATAAAGTAAAATCCATCTTCAAGTCTTATAAAAATAAACGTATGAAGTATTATAGCCTCAATATTAAGACGATATCACTCAAGCAATTTTTAGATAAGGTTGGGCAGATCCCAACCAAGGAAATAAAGCTGAATAAATCCATCAGTACACCTCTGCCTTATTATGCTTCTCTACATACAAAAAAGAGGATCCTAAAATTAAGCGGTGGGGAAGTGATTAAGTTGTATAATGAGATAAGCAAGTTGAGGGTTATATACGCCAGTTTGGATAATTATCTCTTGCAATTTAAGGCAAAAATTAGGGTTTCTGCAAACAAGAAAGCCCTTAGCAAACAATATAAGATAAATTATAGCACATTGAGGAATATAACAAATTCCAATCTTAAAGTAACACTCTATCCCATTAAGCTGATAAATATTTTAAGGGCTGATTGTGGTTTGCCGCCCATAAGCATAAATTTTGAATTAATCAAGAAATATCTGCGCAAACTGAAGATAAGAACTTACCTCAATATCTATCCAAAGCCGTTATATTCTGAAAAAGTAATCAGAAATGTGTATGAGAAAATAGAAAAAGTTATAGGCTTTGACTCCCTTTTTGTTGCTAGCAAGATATATGCAAAAGACTTATTTTTAGAAAAGGTATATAACATTAAAAAGGCTAAGAGAAAAGTTCTTGTCTATGACTTGTCAGTTAAAGATGCAGAAAATTTTGTAGGGGGAGACATACCTGTCCTTCTTCATAATACTATCGAGGATTTCGTCGGTTCAATTATTGACCAGAGGATTTTGCAGCAGGCTAAAGAGCTGAAGCAGAATTTTGAAAAGCCCCTGATGATTATTGAAGGCACTGATGACTTGTATTCTGTGCGCAGGGTTCACCCGAATGCAATACGCGGGATGATTGCTGCAATAGCTGTTTCTTTCGGGATTCCAATTGTGCACACTAAAAGTCCTTCTGATACTGCTGAGCTGCTGATTGCGATTGCAAAAAGGGAGCAGACTAAGGAAGATTCTGATTTCACTTTAAGGACTGAGAAGAAGCCCCTGACATTGAAGGAACAGCAGGAATACATTGTGCAGTCGTTTCCGAACGTGGGCTCGCAGCTGTCAAGGGATTTGCTTTTGAAGTTTGGAAGCGTGAAGAACATAGTGAATGCAGACACTGACAAGTTGAGGGAAGTGGAGAAGATAGGCGAGAAGAAGGCTGCGGAGATAAAGAGGGTTGTTGAAGAGGATTATTTGGGATAGTAATACTATAATAGATTGTAATATAATACTATATTATAATATGAAAATAGATAACTATTTAAAGGGGTTCTTGCTTCTAACAAGGCATGGAAGAAATTATTTTTGAAAACATTTGGGAGAAATACGGGCTCAAGGAAAGCCCCTATTCCACATCCCCCTTGAGGCTAGTCGGGATACTGCCTATCGAAAAAGTTTTTGCGAATAGGGTAAATGAGCTGAAAGAATTAGGCTCAAGGGTTGTTTCGGCAAGCTCTACAAGAACATTAGTTATTGGCGTCCCCGGGGTTGGAAAGACAACTTTTTGCAATTACCTGCGCTGGCATCTATGCAGGAAAGAAAGAGGGGATAGCAAATTTTTAACTACCCCCATAGAATTGAAGGTGTATGATAATTGGGATAATAAGCAATTTCTTCGCTCTTCTTTAGCTGCCATTTACAATGCAAGCATAATATTTAATTGGGATAAATTCAAAACGCTTTCAGATTTGGAGGCGTATATTAAGTCAACAAAGATTAAGAGCCAGCAAGGCGGCGGGCAGATTGCAGGCTGCGGATTAAGCATAGGATACGGAGAAACCATGACGCTGCCTGAGGATATTTCATCAGAAATATTAGAAGACTTTTTTTTAAGAATATTAAAAGAAATAAGAAGCAAAGGCAAGGGGCTTATATTGCAGTATAATAACCTGGAAAATGTTGATGTTGAAAAACTGGCAAAACTTTTGCAGTCTATAAGGGAATATCTCCAGATTGACGGATTGCACACGCTTTTCCTTGGTCCGGAAGAGTCACTTTCGGCAGTAGAGAGATATACCCAGGTGCATTCTGTTTTTGGGAAAACATTGCTGCTGAATAATTTGACAGACGGGCAGGTTTTGGAAGTGCTGTCAAAAAGATGCGAATCATTAAAATTAGCGGATGGAAGGTATATTGCGCCATATCAAGAATCAACAGTCAAAGAATTATATCGGATGCTAAATGGCAATATCAGATTAATGTTTAAGATATTAAATGATGCAACTTTGGCATTTCTCAAGGCGCCTTGTGCAGTTACTCTGAAAGAAATTAAAATTTACAGCAAAGAAGAAGCAGAAAAAAGCCTGTTTAATTTAAATGACAATGAAAAAAAAATTCTTGTTGCTTTAGCAGACAAGAAGGCGCTAAACCACGGCAGCCTGGCTGAAATTACCAAGATAGTGCCGCAAAATTTAAGCAAGTACACCAAGAACTTGTTAAACCAGGGGCTTGTTACATTCGGAGATGATGAGGCTGACAAAAGGGTTACTATTTACAGGCTGTCTGAGAATACAAGGCTGATACTGACTTTTTCCGGGAAATTGGCAAAGTGAGTTGGTTTAGGCAAGAAGAAGGCTGCTAAGGTTAAGGGGATTGTGGAAAAGGAGTAATTGGGGTAGGCAGAAAAGGAGGCTACACTAAAACAACTTAAAGTTTTATGTATAGTAATATCCCGCTATTTATAAATTTATGTATATGAGTATGAGAAAAGTTTTTAAATAAGCGTATAATTATATCTCTAATTTGTCTAAAATACTCATAAAAAGGTATATAAATATGAAAACATTCAAAAATAATGGGAATATGAGAAAGAGGAAAAAGAGGGCGAGCATATACCAGCAGATAGCTGACTATTTGCGGTCCGGGGAATTTACAATACTTCAAGTGGCAAATGCTGTTGGGCTTAATTGGGAAACAGCAAGAAATGCCATACAAACGCTTGAGCAGATTAAAATCGTTTCTTCGCATGAAAAAAACGGGAAAACATATTATTACATGGATGAAAGCCAGCTTATAGTTTTCAATGAAAATACCCTGATGGGGCTGCCCATGGATAAAGTCACTGAAGCAAAAACAGAAAAGCTGTTTGGAAGAATAGTTGAAAGGTGGCGCTTATTAAATCCTGACAGGCCGATAAATAAAACCTTTCTTCAAAAAATGCTTGTCAGGCTAATTAAGGAAGCAGGAATAAAAGACATACCTTTTGGCTGGTATCTTTTTGGAGAATGCGCTGTGATGCAGTATGCCCCCTGCGATTCTGTTTCTCATGGGGCAGAGCAGTTTGATTTGCCTATTGATGCAATAATAAAGGACTATTCCCGCTTTACTACAACAAAAGAATTGCTGAATCATTATTACACACAGGCTGGCAATGAACTATATTTGGCAAGGATAAAGCTAAGCGACATATTAAATGTGCCTTTCACAGAGGAAAGCATTGCCATGTTAAAGCGCAATTTAAGAACATTCTTATTCAGCTTTGTGAAAACAGAAGAAAATGGGGAGATAATAGAATATCTTAACGGGTTTGCATCAATGGTTACAAGGCTGATAAACAATGTTTCAATTAACCAATTGGAAGATTACAGGGAAGACATAAGCGCCGCATTTATGGCAATATGGGAGATTATGGCAACATACAATCTATATGAATCTCTCTTAAAACAAGGGCTGTATGCGCCTTCTGTCCTGAAAAAGCATTATACACTGCAGATAGAGAATTTGAAATGCATTGCAAACAATTACCTCGGCATTTTGGATGAATATTGCCCGATAATGAATGTTAAAAGTTCGCTTGAAAGATTTAAAGGGATTCTGGAAAAACAACCTCAATAAAACTCCTGAACTCTGCAAAGTCCTGGACATTCCTTGTTACAAAATAGATTGCATTGCTCTTCTTGGCTAAGACCACATGCAGCGCGTCAGGGTAATTCTGCGATAATTTTCTTGCTTCCTGCTCATCCCCTTTTGTCCGCTCTATTTGGAGAATCTGCTGCTTTTCAAACTGCCTTAAGAAATCAGCCATAATGCCTATTATAGCTGGCTTTTTGTTTTCATTTGCATATTTCCTTATCTCATCCAATATCCAGTCAGAAACAACAAGCATGTATTTGTTATCTTTTACAAGGTTGAACACGCGGAGCGCAAAGTCTCCCAAGTCCCTGAACCTGTCTTTTCTCCCTTCAAACAAGTCAATGTAAATGCAAGTGTCGCAGTAAATCCTATCCATCGCCTTTCGGGATATTTCTCAGATATAAATATCTTTCTTATTCTTAGAATCTCTTCACGTACGAGCCTGCCCGCTTTTGTCAGCTCATAAACCCTGCACCTGTCTTCTTCAGGCGTAAGGCATTTGGCAAAGCCTTGCTTCTCAAGCTGCACAAGAACCCTGCTAATGTTTGTGAGCGCAAGGTGCACTTCCTTCTTTAATTCTGTCGCCATCTTTGGGATGGAAGAAGGCGGATGGCTGCGATGCAGCCATGGAATGATGGCAAAGCCCCGCAGGGCTTTGCTTGTGCCCGAGAAGCCGAAGGCTTTTCGGGCTTATGCAGGAAAGTTTATATAATTGCTATACAAACTACCTTTATAGCTAAAAAGAGGTATGCGCTGTTATGGCATTTGTGTTTAATAGCAAAGAAGAGGCAAAACGGAAAATATCTGAATTAGTGTCTGAATATATTTTGAAAATCAAAGATAAAGAGTATTCTATAAATGAAAGGAATACTGAGAGTTTTGTTGAGCGTATATTCCATATTTTAAACTGGAACATAGATGATTTTGACCAGTTTGTAAGAAGAGATTCTGTAAAGATAGGGGATAAAACAAAAATACCGGATTATACTCTCTATATACATGGTGAAAGGCAATTAGTAATTGAAGTAAAAGCCTTTTCTGAGTCGTTAGATAATCCTGCATATATTAAACAAGCATTAGACTATGGGTACTATAAACAGGTAAGGATTTGTATACTTACAAACGGGAAACAAATAAAGGTATATGACCCTTATATATCCTCAAAAAGCCAAGAAAGCAAATTATTATTTTCGATTAATATTGAACAATATGAATCTTTGTTTGAAGAGCGCATTTGGCTTTTGTCTCAAGAGGAGATTAAGAATAAGAATGTATTGGCAAAATTTGCTAAGGCTGGAGAAGTAAAAAGACCTGTTGATGAAGAAGTGATAGATAATATCATTCAAGCAAGAAAATTGCTAATAGACAGCATCAGAAATTTAAATAATATCGAAGATTTAACGCTAATTAGGACATATGCTCATAAAATATTAAACCGTTTTCTTTTCATTCGTGCTGCTGAGGATAAAGGATTTTTTAAGGAATTTGACCATGGCAGGATATTAGCAGATAGGGTAAGAATTTTTCAAAAAAAGATTTCCCAAAGAATAAAACCCCTTATGGAAGAGTTAAAAGAATTATTCAATGAAATAGATGATGTTTATAACGGAGAGTTATTTAAGCCCGATTCTTGTGAGCGGTTAAAGGTAGATAACAAGGCATTAGAGCAGGCTGTAAATTTGATGTATTTTATAAAACATAAAAATGGGGAAGAAGATGAAGTTGATTTTTCAAAGTTGGATGCAGATGTTCTCGGGAGAATATATGAAAAGTTCTTAGGCACTATTATTTATGAAAGCAAGACAGGTAAAATAATAGAAAAAGTAAGCACTGATGTCATAAGGGGAATGGGCACATACTATACCCCTCCGTTTATTGTCAATTTCATCGTAAAGAATACATTAACTAAGGCTTTGGACAAAGAGCCAGAAAAGCTTTTCTCATTAAAGCTTGTTGACCCTTCCTGTGGTAGTGGGGCTTTTTTGATACGGGCTTTTGATGAATTATATGACAGATATGCAGATTTTAATGCACAGCAAGACGTTAAGAAAAAAACTGGTGACTTAAAAGGTTATTTAGACGATAAATCTGTTTGCAGAGTTAATGAAGTTATATTGCATAAGCATATTCATGGTATTGATTTAGATCCTGAAGCTGTTGAATTGGCAAAAATTAATCTCTGGCTTAGGACTATACAAGAGAACATGAAACTAAATGAATTAGACAAGAATATCAAGCAAGGCAATAGCTTAATAAATAGCCCCATTGCGGGCAAAAATTCGTTTGATTGGGACAAGCAATACCCTTTTAAGTTTGATTTTATTATTGGTAATCCCCCATGGATTTCATTAAAAGGCAAGCACAAGAATATGGAAGTTTCCGATGAAGAATTGAAGTATTATATTGAAACATATCACTGCGATACTTATATGCCAAATACTTATGAACTATTTATTAGAAAAGGATTTCAATTATTAAATAAAGACGGATATTTTAGTTTTATTGTTCCAGACCGTCTCTGTGCTAATCAACAATTTATTGAATTAAGGAAATATATTCTGGAAAATTTTACAATTAAAAACTTATGGTTTAAAGTAAAATTTCCCGGGATTATTGCAGATACCGTTATATTTGTTATTCAAAATAAAAAACCACAACATAATATTATAGAAATTAAAGAAGGGGCTTCTAATGTATCTTATAGTATCCCTCAAGAGGTTTATCTTAATTCTAGTGATTTTGCTTGGTTTTTTATAAAACAAGAGATATTAGATATTTTTAATAAGATTAAATCCCATGGGGCTTACACTCCTCTAATACACTTTTTGAATACCAAAACTACTTCTGGTTGTGGGGCTAAATCTCATCTAATATCTACTGAAAAGAATAATGAACGGCAAATTCTTATTTTAAAAGGTGAAAGTATTAATAGATGGATTGTAAATATTCCCTTGTGGTTTAATTTTGAAAAAAGAAACC
>JASEIA010000120.1 GCA_030018575.1 Nanobdellota archaeon
TCTGAAAGACATAACACTATTCAGTGTATAATTACTTATGTCTTTCACTATAATTGTCAATCAGGATTATGGACTTTCCAGCAGAACGCAAGATATCTGAAACAAACTTATACGCCTCAAATACCTGCCCTTCAAAGAATATTCCCTTTTCCGGCTTTATGCCCTTGTCCTGTATTGCATCAAATATCTCATCAAGCTTTTTATCATGTTCAATCTGTTTCTTTTCAACAGAGTCCAGCCTTTGGAATACCTGCGCGTTCGCTGAAATAAAATGCCTCATGGCAACGAAAGCATTTATTATCTGAATGCTGATTCTCACTGCAATATCACTTTTTAGGACTCCGGACAGCATGGCTACGCCTTGTTCTGTGAATGCATAAGGCAGTTTCCTTCTGCCTCCCCTATGCACCTTTGATATCACAATTTGTGATATCAAACATTGAAATTCTTTTTCATTTAACCGGAACATAAAATTTTCAGGGAACCTTTCAGTATTTCTTTTCACAGCCTGATTTAATACTCCTGTTTCTACGCTATATAATTCTGAGAGGTCTGAATCAAGCATTACCTGCATGCCCCTTATTGTATGAATCCTGCTTCTGATATTTTCTGTGCCCAATACTAATGAGTTATTTGCCATTTTGCGCCCCTTTTGCTTGCCTGCCAATACTTGCTTCCCCTTAATAAGTGCTTCGGCTCAAAATCCGCAAATTTTACGGCAGGCGCCGGAAAAGCAGGGTTTCGTGCCGGAAAAACATGGCAAATATAGCTAAATTATATCAGAATTTCCAACATATCCGGAAGGCATTCTTTACGCCCCGTCGTCAAACCCGTCTGCCCGAAAAGCGCCAGCTTTTCGGCACAGGCGAAGCCACCATTTCATGGATGCGTTGCAGCCATCCGCCTTTCTGCTTTTGCAAATCTTGGCTTCAAGCCAGGGCGTCAATAAACTATTTAAACCAGTTGCGCATTTCTACCTCTGCATTAAAGGTTGATGATTTTAATGGCATTGAAAGGAATAATCTTTGACTTTGACGGGACTTTGTCTCCGACGCACACAAGGCAGTACACGTGGTTTCAGGAGTGGGCAAGGCAGCACGACAAGGAGCTTATTCATGAAGGTAAAAAGCTTGACACTTTTGACAAGTTCATGGATTTTTATAACAGGACAATAGCTGTAAATAAAACACAGGGTGTTTATGATGCCCTTGGCCTGCCATGCGACATGAATAATGACAAGCACCCTGTCTGGGTTGGCTATGAGAGATTTAAGAAAGAGAATTTCGTGGGGCTTTACAGGGGGATGGCTGATGCATTGATGTATTTCAAAAGCATTGAGCTCAGGATGAGCATAAACACGACAAACAAGATTGCTTCAATTGAAAGGGAGCTTGAGCATGCCGGAGTAAGGGGCTTGTTTGAGTCAATTATAACAGAGGAAACATTGTTTGACTATCACGGCGCAGGAAACCCTGAGGCGATAAAAAAGCCGTCCAAGATTTCACTGTCTTTGGCTCTTGAGGAATTAGGGCTTTCTGGAGAAGAAGCAATGCACGTGGGAGACACTGTGAATGACCTGGCAGCTTCAAAAAGAGTAATGCGCCTTAACCCCAGAAGGTTTGAGGACATTTATGCCGTGGGAATGACTTACGGGTTTGAAACAAGGGATGTATTGGAAAAAGGCGCTGAGACAAAAAGCGGGAAACTCCATTTTGACGCACTTGCAGACAATGCAGAAGAGCTTGTGGAGATTGTGAAAAGATTGTTGTAATTGCCTTCTTTTTTCTTTCTACCTTATCACTTCATACTTCTTCTTAGTCGGATAAACAAAGTTCTTTACCCAGAACCAGCAGATGTAGAAATATCCTTTTTGCTCAAACCGCCGCATGCTGTTTATCACATAGCCTTTAACAACCGTATACTCTCCCAGCTTCTTTGCCTGCCTGAGGAATTTTCCGTCTTCGCCTATTTCAAGGCTTTCATCAAACCCGCCAACCCTGTCAAAGATGTCCCGCGTGCAGAATATCAATCCGGTGCAAGTTCCGAATGAGTGCGCCACGCTTTTTATTTTCATCAATGCTTTAGGCACAAGCTTGTCAACATCGGGCTTTACAAGGCAGGTTCCTATGTTTGAAAGGCAGATAGATATGTCCTGCATCACGCTTCCTTCCGGCACGATGTCTGCGTCCATGAATACAATCTTCTCATTCTTTGCAAGCCTTGCCCCGAAGTTTCTTGCCTTTGAAACTCCTTTTTCAGGAATATTGAAAACCTTTATGTTCGGCTTTTTGGCGCTGTTTGCAATCTCAAAAGTATTGTCTGTGCAGCCGTTGCAAATCACTATTGTTTCAACATCATTAGGTATTGCATCGAGGGTTTCTGCTATGCATTTCTCCTCATTGTGCGCGGGGATTATAACTGACAATTCCATAGGAAAATGGAAACATTTAATAGGTATTTAATACTTATGTTTGAGCATGGTATTGGCGTCAGAGAGGATAAACGCGATAAAAGCGCAGCTTGCAGGGCTTTCGCCTGAGCAGCAGCAGGAAAAGCTGCAGGAAATAGTAGCCGCTCTTGAGCCTGATGAGCAGGAGCAATTGTTCGGAAAGCAGCAGTGCCCGTTCTGCTCAATGGCTGAGGGAAAAATTCCTGTCGTGAAGGTTTACGAGGATTCTGATTGCATGGCAATACTTGACATTCATCCTGCAAACAAGGGGCATCTGCTTCTTTTCCCGAAAAAGCATTATGCAATGATGGCGCAGGTGCCTGACGACGAGGCTGGAAAATTGTTTGCAGTTGCGAATAAATTGTCAAAAGCTGTTTTTGACGGGCTTAATGCAGCCGGAAGCAACATAATAGCGGGAAACGGCGCAATTGCAGGGCAGAGGGCGCCGCACGCATTGGTAAATATTATCCCCAGGTTTGAAGGCGACAAGGTTGCCATCGGCTGGAACCCTGTTGAGGTTGATGAAAATGAGTTTGAGCCAATCGCGGCAAAAATAAAGGCAAAGATGCCTGCTGAAAAGAAAGAGGCGCCAAAGCCTGTCATTAAGAAGTATGATGCTGCTGAAATAAAGAGAAGGCTGCCATGAAAGAGCTCATCGCCAACCTGCTTGCAATGGACCTTAGCCATGCAAGGAATCTTGTCTTTCTCGACACAAGCTTTTTCATATCGTGCATGGAGCATCACGAGAGGATGGAAATGCTCCTGAAAATACCTTTCATTGCAATGACTTCGTTCAATGCAGAGGAGCTTCTGCACATTGAAAGGAACTTGTCTCATTCCACAAGAAAGAACATGAGGGATTTCCTGAAAGAAGGCAAGATTGTGATTGTCAATATAGGCACGCATCCCGGAGACTGGAAGGCTGAAAGGGAATTTGTTGAGCTGGCAGACCCTGCATTATTGGCTCATGTTCACGACCCTTCTGACGCTGTTTTAATAGCTGCCGCAATCAGGACGCATTCTAACGTGTTCACGAAGGACAAGCGCCATTTGTTTACTGTTGAATTGGAAGAGTTTGTGAAGCAGTATGACATCAAGGTTTACAAGGAATTATTTGATATCAGCGTGTAGAAGGCCAATGGGGCGAATGCCCCAACACCCACTGCACTTTTTACCTGTTTTATCCAAAATGCCAGACGTCTGGCAGATTAGTAAAAATTCATTCCTATAGTGAAAGACATAAGTAATTATACACTGAATAGTGTTATGTCTTTCAGATA
>JASEIA010000121.1 GCA_030018575.1 Nanobdellota archaeon
GTTTGATGTTAACTCCAAACTTTTCGCCATTTCCAAAGTATTCTTGGATTACGCGCGCAAGATATCCTGAACAGATTATGGTATCTTTAATCCCCTGCTTTTTTGCCCATTCAATTGTATGCTCCAATATAGGCTTGCCATCTAGGGGAAGCATTGGCTTTGGAACTTCTTTTGTAAGAGGATAAAGCCTTTCTCCTTTGCCGCCAGCCATTAGAACCAGTTTCATCTGCCGTAAAGCTCCTTTTCAATAACCTCGCACATGACATGCCCCACAGTAATATGCATTTCCTGGATTCTTGCGCAGGTGTCAGAAGGCACTTTCAATACAAAATCATTTCCCATTTCAGCCATTTTGCCGCCTTTTGCGCCTGTCCATGCAATTGCCTTTGCGCCTCTTTCTTTCGCAGATTGCAATGCATTTATTACATTAGGTGAGTTGCCTGATGTTGAAAGCCCTATTACAACGTCTTTGTCTGTAACCAAATCATGAACCTGCCTTGAAAACAATTGTTCATAGCCAATATCATTGGCAATTGCAGTAAGAATCGAAGTGTTTACCGTAAGCGCGATTGCAGGGATGCTCGGCCTCTCGTTTTTTCTGTCCAAAAGGCAAACTAATTCAGCAGCAATATGCTGCGCGTCTGCTGCAGAGCCGCCGTTGCCGAATATTATCATCTTGCCCTTATTTTTATAGCAATTAAGGATGATTTTGCACATCTCTTCTATCTCTTTTGACATTGCTTCAAGCTTTTGTTTTGCTTCTCTTGAATCCTTAAGGCTTTGTCTTATCGTGTTTTCCATTTGTTTCACCTCAGTTTTGCTCTCCAAAATTCAATCATGTCTTTTATTGTCTTTTCAATAGGGATTTCCTGCCGCCATCCTGTTTCATTTTTTAATTTTGTTGAATCGCCGAAGATGATTGGCTCGTCTGTTGTCCTGATGAGTTTTGGGTCAATTTTAATTTTTACCTTTATTCCTGTAATTTTTATGATTTCATCCAATATGTCCTTGATGAGATAGGCTTTCTCTCCTGATGCATTGTACACTTCCCCTGCTTTTCCTTTTTCAGCAAGCAGGCGGAACGCCCTTATGATATCCCTTACGTCAGTTAAAGCTCTTCTTGTGTTTATATTTCCAACCTTGAAGACGGGTTTCTGCAAGCCTTTTTCAATCATAACTGCCTGCTTTGTAAAGTCAGAGCATACATCATTGACTTTCCCGGGACCTGTTGTGTTGAAGATTCTTACTCTTATGCCTTTCATTCCAAAGTTTTTGAAGTACTGGTATGTAAGCAGGTCTTCTGCCACTTTGCTGACTCCGTAAGGATGCAATGGAAGCAGTGAATGAGCTTCGTTTATAGGCACTTCCTCGGGCTTTACAAAGCCGTATTCTGCTGATGAGCAAGCAACTATGACAACAGGGTTGAGGTTTAATTCCTTCAATGATTCGAATAAATTAATTGTGCCTTCAACATTTGCCTGTATTGTGTAGTTCGGCTTTTCCCATGACACATTGGGGTAGCTTTGCGCTGCAAGGTGATAGACAACGTCAGGCTGGAATTCTTTAAGCATCTTCCTGAACTTGTTTGTATCCCTTACGTCTAATTCTTTCGCTATTCCCAGTTTTTTCAGCTCGTTTATGTCTGAGATAGGCTCGTAATATGTTGAATAGACAGTATCTCCTTTCTCATGCAGGTATTTTGCCAAATGGGGGCCCATGAATCCGCCTGCGCCTGTTATGAATGCTTTCATTCTTCTTTCAGCATTATTTCTGCTGCCTCATATAAATCTTTTGCAATGTAATCAGGAGTAGCATCCTTGAATCCGTCATCTCCGCCATATCCTGTCTGGACTAGTATTGTTTTTGTGCCTGCAAGGAAGCCTGATTTTATGTCGCCTGTCTTGTCTCCTATTGTAAAGCTTTGCTTTAGGTTAATATCATGTTCTTCAGCGGCTTTTAGTATCATGCCCGGCTTTGGCTTTCTGCAATCGCATTCAACTTTATAGTTTCCAATGCCGTGAATAGGATGGTGGAAGCACATGTAAGTTGCATCTATTCTCGCGCCTTGCTCATTAAGGAGCTCGAGAACCTTGTCATTCACTTTCTTTGCCTGCTCTTCAGTGCACATGCCTCTTCCGACTGCAGGCTGGTTTGTGATGATGAACACCTTGTACTCTTTGTTGAGCCTTGAAATGGCTTTTGCCGCGTTATCTAAAAGTTTTACCTTATCCGGCTCTGTTATGAATTTTATTTCCTCTATTATAACGCCGTCCCTGTCCAGAAAGGCGGCTTTCTTTGTATTGCCCATCGAGAGAAAATACTGAATCTGCTTTTAAAAAGCTTATGTAAGCGGGGTACGTGGCGCGGCTGTTAGTAATTATAGTGAAAGACATAAGTAATTATACACTGAATAGTGTTATGTCTTTCAGATATACCTAATGGAATTGTATAAAAATAAATGTCATTAGGTATAGCTTGTAGTTTGCGGTAACTATTATCTACAAGCTACCAGCCAATAACTCCTAATTAGCAACTTATTTAAACGCCTTAGAAATCATTCTTCTCGTCAATACAGGGTGTTATAAGTGAAAATAATATGCAGAACTCCGGTCAGGATAAACCTCGCGAATGGCGGGGACACTGATTATTACCTGAAGGAAATAGGGTGGGGATGCGTTGTGAACGCAACTCTTGCCTCGCACTTCTATGAGTTTGCAATCAATGATGATGATGATAATGCAACTTTGGATATTGTTGATTATTTCGACTACATAGCAAACCCAAACCGGACTTACAGGCTTGAGTCAAATGTGTCAGAGCTTGATTTGCTGAAAGCAACAATGAAAGAGCTTAATGTTGACATAAAAAATTCTTTTGCTTTGCGGACAAACGTGCCGATGCAGTCCGGCTTGGGGGGCTCATCTGCCCTGAATGTTGCGATGATTTCTGCCTTATTGCACCAGAAAGGGGAAGAGATAATTCCGCATAAGATTGCTGCATTGTCATATGACATTGAAAGGAAAAGGATGGGGGTGCCCGGCGGGTATCAGGACCATTACACGGCTGCTTACGGCTCCGGCTTTAATTACATGGAGTTTATGCCTGAAGGCGTTTCTGTCAGCAAGATGGAATTGAAAGATGATGTTATTGAAAAGCTCGAGAAGAATCTTTTATTGTTTTACATCGCAAAACGGAAGTTCTCAGGCAGCAAAATGCATGACTTGCAGAAGGAAACTGCTGAGAAAGACCCTGAAAGGGTGAAGGCGCTTTTGCTTGAGAAAAGGGATAATGCTCTTAAGATAAAGGAAACATTGCTTGCAGGCAATCTGGATTCGTTTGGGAAATTGCTGTTGAAAGAAGGGCAGATAAAGACAAAGCTTACAGGCTCTGGCAATGAGTTTTTTGAAAGCGTGATGGCTTTGGCTTTGGAAAATGGCGCTCTTGGCGGAAAGATTTCAGGAGCAGGCTCTGGCGGCTGCATGTTTTTCTATGTCCCTGACGAGAAGATTGAATCTTTTAGAAAGGCAATTGCATCAACAGGCGCTGTTGAATTGAATTACAGGTTCCAGAGGGGATATGAGCCCGGGATACTTCTTAAGACGCTGTAATGCGTAATGCTTAAAAAGGGGTTGTTTCTCAAGAGTAGCGTTAAATACGGGGTAAATAAAATGTCAAACCTTGAGCAAATAACAGCAATCGCGACA
>JASEIA010000122.1 GCA_030018575.1 Nanobdellota archaeon
CCCGAAGGATCAACAAAATATCAATATCAGAATCTTTATTAAAATCACCCCTGACTTTTGACCCAAACAATTTTACAAAGACCAGGTTCTTACCAAGGAAGTCCTTTAAACGGAAGGAGAATTCTTCTAAGGCTTTTCTCTCTTTTTTAGTTAAGTAGTTAAGCATCTCCATCATAAATGTACCTATTGTCAATATTTTTGTTGCAACTTCCTGCCTTTGCTAAGGTTGCATAAACTGTCCCCTATGCCCCCAGCCGCCGGGCCAGCAGCCCAAGTCAAGAACATCATTTGCCCTTTTGACTATGCGGTACTTCTCATTAACCTGAATCAGTTTGAAGGCGCTTCTTGCGCGCAAGCCTTCTGCCTGCGCCCTGTCTGTGTATTTGTCGTGCATTATTCTCAAGCCTATTTTTTAAGATTATCTTCTATTATTTTCTTTTCTTTGTCCGTGATTCCATAGATTTTGTAGACGAGTTCATCTATCTCTGCGTCTGTTTTCTTGATTTCTTCCTCAATCCTTGTGCGTTCATCGGTTTTCTTGTCGCCTAGTTCATTGAGGAGTTTGTTGAGAGAGAGCATTTTGTCTACTAATTGGATAAATGGTTGTTGTTCTCCTATTGGAATAATCTTGATGGGAAGTTTTTTGGTATTTACTATTAATATCTTTTGGAATAAATTCTTTGATGGATCTAAATATTTTTCTTTGTGATAAAATGTCATTAACTTTGAATTTAATAACAAAAGCAAATATTTCAAAGATATCTTCCCTTCTTCTTTTGTAACAATATTAAATGCAATTTGCGTGTTGTAAATCTCTTCTTCGGTGTACCCTGCATAAATTCTCAAGGGATTACCACTTACTATTTGCCTTACTACTATTCTTGGTTTTGTAAAAAATCTTTCTTCTCTAGGCGCCCCTAACCAATTGCCATAACTAATGTATTCTTTATTATCCCAAAAAATGCCATAGCGAACTATGTTGCCTCCAGATAAGAGAGGTTTAAATGTTGCGTTTTTCTTAGTTTGCGAATGAAAAACTCTTTCTTCTATCTGATTTTTACTATGCCCTTTATATTTATCATAAGGTGTTAAGCCTAAAGAGAAATCGCAAATGTCAATAAGGGGCTTTGTTTCCTCTTCGATCTTGTTTAGAATTGTGATTAAAGAGGCATTTGTGGAGATATTAATCGTATTAGGCTCAGTTTTCCACACCCCTTGATTAAAACTGATTATTTGTGCATTATTCTCTTTGTTTATGGTGTTGATAGTAACTTCTCTTGAATAAATAAAAACCTCACAATTTAGATTTTTTGTTATTTCTCTCTTCTTTTGATAGATTAATATTATAGTCTCAACTTTAACATTTTGAAAGACATTGTCTGGAAGCCTTATTATTTTCCTAAGTGTTACCTTATCCAAAAGTAAGGCTCTTAGTTTCTGATAGGATTTGTTATACAAAATGGAATTAGGTATTATAAATCCAAAATAACCTCCCTCTTTTAATAAATGTACTGATTTCTCTACAAATACAGCGTAAAGATTCATTCGGTTTTCAACAGTGGAATATTTACTAAAAAAGTATTTAACAATACTTGGTTCTAATTGTTTAATGTCAACATACGGCGGATTCCCAATCACTACGTCAAACCCGCCCTCATCCATGACGTCCTTGAATCTGTCTTCCCATTTGAAGGCTTTGTCTTCCCCTGCGACAGCAGGGTTGTCAATTAATGAATTTCCACATTGAATCTTCTTTTCTATTGATGGGAGCTTTTCGCCTTTCTCTGCAATATGTAGTAATAAATTAAGCCTTGCAAGCTCTATAGCCTGCTTGTCCAAATCAACGCCGAATATGTTATTCTGCAATATCTCCACTTTTTTGCTATATGCACCTGTAGAATCCAGCTTTGTCTGGCTATATCTTTTATCCTTGCCCTTATAATATTCATCCATTGCCTGAAATGCCTTAATCAAGAATGAGCCAGAGCCGCAGGCAGGGTCTAATATCCTTATTTTATCAGGCTTTACTTTCTTATCCTTAAGCAACTCGCCGACTGTATTCTTGACAATGTAATCTACAATGTAAGCCGGAGTATAGTAAATCCCCTGCTCTTTCCTGTGAGCTTTCCCATCTTTCAGCTTTGTTCTTTCAGGAGTTTTCTTCAATATGTGCCCCAAATACTGCTCATAGAGGTTGCCCATAACATCGGCAGGAATTACATAAAAATTATACCTTAGCCCATCGGATGTAAAATAAAGCCGTTCTAATACGTCTGCCAGAAGCTGTTCGTCAAATTTAATCTTGTCTATTTCGCTTTCTTTAAAAATTCCACTGTTGTATACTTCGTCATAATGCTTGAAGATGCCTGCCAATGCTTTCATTAGCCCTTTTTTATGCAATTTGTAAAGCTCAATAAGAGGCTGCAGCTTATATTTTACTTCAAAGCCTCTATCCTCACAATTTCTTATGAATAGCAGCCTTGACAAAAGCTTCTGGATAAGTTCATCTATTTCTTCTGCCGAATATTTGCCAAACTGATTTATATCCTTGGATATCTTAATGCGGTATTGTAAAAGATTGGATAGAAGTTCTTTGTCAATCGGTGTTCTTGGCACTCTTTTTGCGATTTTTTCCGCATATTCTTCAAGCCCATTGGCATTAATGCTTTCTTTGCTCAAAAGCCAAATCGAGTCAAATTTAGCCAAATAATCCTTATAATCAATCTGCTCAAAGAGCGTATTTTTCCACCATTCTTTTTCTCGCCACTCGCAGTTAAAGACAATAATTGATTCAAAATTTGTAAGGACTACCCACGTATTCCCGCTGTTTACGCCGTATTCCATTGCTTGTTTGGCATGCTCTTTCAGACTGCTCCCTATTGGTTTTGCCTCAACAAAAAATTTATATGCTCCCTGTAATTGGAAAGCGTAATCTACTGCCCCTTTCAAAACTCTCTCTTCTGTAAGAACTTCAATCCCTTTTTCATTATGGACATCCCAGCCCAGCGCCTTAAACAATGGAAGAATAAACGTTGTCTTTGTATTCTCTTCCTTTCCAATGAAATTTTTTAATTCTCCTGAAGATTTAAAGGATTCATATCTTTCTATGAGCTTTTGGGTTTCTCTTTTTGCTTCTTCTTTTGAAACCATTTTATTCTTCTTTTGTTTCTTCCGCCATAATCTTTGAGAATTCCCTATATGTATTTGCGCAGGTATCACAGATTAATCCCATTTCTATAAGCTCCCCAAATGTCTTGTCAGGGTGGTATCTGCTGATTTGCGGGCAATCGCATCTCTTTCCCATGATTATCGCACCCCTTGCCCCAAAATGCGTTTTACAGCATCAACACAGAAAGCAGTATCCACAATACCATTTTTTTCATCTTTTAGAAATACAGTGGGAAGCATATATAGCTCAATATCCTTGCTGAGCATATACCCTTCTGGTGTTGTAATATCGATTACATCTGAAGGGATATTTAGGGTTTTTAGGAAATTTACCATCTCTTTGCTGTCTTTGCATGTCGGCTTTACATAAGCTTCAATTTTAGTAATACCCATATTCTCATCCCCCTTTTGTTTATGGCCCTTTTAGTGCCTTTACCTTCTAAGGCTATGTTTGCTCTTTCTGTTTATATATTTAAC
>JASEIA010000123.1 GCA_030018575.1 Nanobdellota archaeon
CGTAGCTTGCAATCCCTGCTGCCACCAATAGAACGACTATAGCAATTAAAGCATAAACATGCTTTCCGAATGTCTTTGACTTCTTTCTTGCCATTGAGGCACCTCCTGTTTTATGCTATAAGATATGCAGTATACCTATTTAAGCCTTGTTGTTCTTTTTTCCAAATAATTCCATGGCCTTTCCCCGTGCCATCTTCTCAATGTCTTTCATATCAATCAGCCATATTCCATCCAGCTTCGGCTTTCTTTTGAATGATTTTGCAAAGATGCAATAATATTCTTTTCTTGCGCCGCCCCATTCAACCTTTTTTGCCTTATCCTTCAGCTCTGCAAGAACCTTTGAAGCATCAACATTCTCCTGCCATTTGCATTCTGCAAACAATATGCGCTTCTCGCTGCTGTTCAATGCAACAATATCTATCTCTTCCCCCTTATGCCACCATCTTCCGGTTTTTTCATAATCAAACAGCCTTAATTCCCACAGCAGTTCCCTGCACACATCCTCAAATACCGAAGCAACAAGGGCATCAAATGAGGGCTTTATCTTTTTTATTGCTTCTTCCGCATCCTGCTCTATCAATGTTTCATTCTCCTTTACAAACCTGAACCAGAAATTAGCAAAAGGGTCTGCGATAAAATACAGCCCTTTCTTGCTTCTGCTGCGTTCTGTTACAGGCACTTCCCGCCTCAAATAGCCTATTGCCTCAAGGGAACGGAGATAAGGGGTGATTCCTGCCCTGCTGTCAAAGCCGCAATAGCTTATGATTTTTCCCATATTCCTCAGCCCGGAAGAAACAGCGCTGAGTATGCTGTAATACACTTTGGGGTCCCTGAACTCCTGCCTCAAAAGAAAATCCATCTCTTCTCTCAAGAAAGCGTCCTTCTTAAGCACTTTTTCAGCGATTATGGAAAATATATCTCCTTTTCCCACAAACTCGTTAAGGTAAGCAGGGATGCCGCCGCAGATAGAATATACTCTTATGCATTCATCCACGGGCTTGTTGAGAAATTCAACCACTTCTTTAAACCTTAAAGGCAGCAGCTTTATCTGCCCGGTTCTTCTGCCATATAGGGGCGCCTTGTACGCCAGGACTTTCTTAAGCATTACGCTCATGCTAGAGCCGCAGAGTATGAGCATTATATTTGAGTCCTTGAGGTGCGTGTCTACTATCGCCTGAAAGATAGATGATAAGCCCCTCTCGCTCTTAATCAAGTATGGGAATTCATCTATAGCTATAACGAGCCTCTCTTTTACGCTCTTGGCGATATGCTCAAATATGGGATCCCATTCGTCTTTTAATGCAGCAAGCTCTATTGCGCCGGAAGCTGACTTCTTGAACCTCTCAATATTGTTCTTTTTTGTGCCGGATGTTGCAAGGAAGTATATGGCTTTTTTATTCCTTATCATCTGCAGTATAAGCTCTGTTTTCCCCACCCTTCTCCTGCCGTAAATTGGGATGAACTCAAACTGTTTGCTGCGGTGCCTTTCTTCAAGGAATTTCAGCTCTTGCTTCCTTCCGATAAATTTCGTAATCATGATTATAATAATCGTAATTACGCATTTAAAAAGTTTTCGCAATTAAAAGTAATCGTAATTACGCTTTTTAAAACCAGCGCCTCTACAAGAACCTCTCCTTCACCTTCCCTCTCGCCATCTTCTCAATCCCGAACTGAACTTCCCTGTCAGGAACCATGATTAGTGCTTTCCATCCAATCTTCCTGTCAAAAGCCACCTTCAGCCTGCGGTGCCCGTCCGATAATTCATGTCTGCAAGCTCATTTCTTATCCTAAATTTTGCAGGAATGCCCCTGTTCTTGTCTAAGCATTCTTGCAATAATTTTGCATCTTCAAATTTTGCTTTTGCCCTTCGTGTATTTGCTTCTATTTGCGCTTCTTTTAACTTTTCAGAAAAGAAGAAGTAATCAAATCTGCTGGGAAAGGTATACTTCAAGCCATAAATCCCTTTTTTGCAGGCGGGCGGTATTCTAATACCTCAGCATGGTTTTATCGCCCAGCACGGCAAGAAAACATGCAAGCGGAAAAATGTTCTTTTCGGGAATGTATGAATCTTTGCTTAAGAAATAAAGTTCTTTGAAATGGCTTGAATGCTTCAGGTACTTGCCGGTTTCTATCTTGTTGCTCCACTTAACTTCTATCCCCATCAATGCCTTGCCTCTTGCCACTAAATCTATTTCGTTGCTGTTGCTCCAGTAACAGAGCCGTTCTCCGATTGAAAAATTGCTGAAATCAAGCATTGCCATGTTGGCGACAAGCACGGTTTCAGCAAGGAAAGATTTATCTATGCCTCTCTCACTCAATGACCAGTCCTTGAATACCTTTGCCATTAACGGATCAAGAAAGTGCATCTTTTTATTTTTTCCAAGCTTTGGAATCTTTGCGCTTATATCAACATTGTTCAAAACAACAATTGAAAAGATGTCCGCAAACAGCTGAGTATAGTATTCTACAGTTTTTGCTGATTTTCCGATATCATTGCCTATGTTGTTATAGCTGAAATGGGAAGGCATCTTTTCCATTATTGCAGAAATAACATCTCTCGCTGTCTTTATGTCCGCCCCGATCTTGAGGATATCCGAGATAAACCCGTCCTGATAGCTTTTTTTGGCATAGTACAGGCTGCTGTTTGTTTTTAGCGCATTTATCGCCAGCGGGAAGCCGCCAGTTTCAAAATACTGCTCAAGATGGCTGTTCAATTCCCGGCAATAGTTCATTGCAGCAGTCAGGGCTTTCTTTACGCTCTTTCTTGAGAAGTCATTTGCCATTGGAACCCTCGCAATAATCTCAGGGTGAAGCACTTCCACAAACCTCCTAAAGCCAATCGGCAGCAACAGCACATCCCTCCCCGCGCCTCTCCTACCGGGAAAATATTCCGCCTCCCGTTTTACCCTGATTGAATTAGAACCTGTGGCAACAAGCACATCCCCCTCAAGCCTTCCCTTGTCAATTAGCGACTTAATAGCTTTTGCCCAGTTTTGCGGCGAGGTTATCTCGTCAAGAAATATTATTGAATTTTTGATGCCCTCCGCTTTTTTAATCTTAAGATACGCTTCTATAAGTTCTATTACTTCATTCGGCCCGGTAAGTTCATCGCAGCTGAAATAAAATAGCTGCTTTGGCTCGTGACTGTCCAGCAGTTCTTTTATCAGAAGCTTAATTGCTGTTGTCTTGCCCGCCTGCCTCGGCCCTATTATTATATTGAAGGAGAACTGCTTGAAAGACAGCTTTTCTTTCAGCTTTGGGTCCCAGAATACTTTCTTTTCTTTCAGTCTCTGGAGGGTTATATCGCTGTCTATTTCTTCTTTGCTTTTCCACCATACATTTTGCTCAAGCAATTGATTATAATCCATAGCAAACTTCAGGGGATTCTGATATTTAAATCTTTTGGAATTAGTTTCCCGATAATTTGGCATTTTTTGGATTTAAATTCCTAATAATTAAACGTATCGGTTATCTCATTTATAAAGGGTTCTTAAGCTTTCTTGTTCGCCCTTTACGCGAACCTCTCCTTCCCTTTGCCATCTTCTCTATCCCGAACTGGATTTCCCTGTCAGGAACCATTGCAAATGCTTTCCATCCTATCTTTTTTGCAAA
>JASEIA010000124.1 GCA_030018575.1 Nanobdellota archaeon
ATGCATACTCTTTTTATATGTAATTTTGCGACTCTGTCGGCAATATCATTTATGTCGAGATTCTTTCCATTATCATACGCATATTTTGTATCGCAGTATGAACATCTCAAGTTGCAGCCAGCTGTTCTTACAAAAATAGTAGGTAATCCCATATTCAATCCTTCTCCCTGGATGCTCAGGAATATTTCATTGATATTCATTTTTCTCCCCTAAATATAACGAAAGAGGTAGGGGTTTCCCAGACCCAAATTTCATGCAGAGGGAGGGAATCTTTTAGCTGTACCCATATCCAGATTGCAGTATTCTCGGCTGTAGGCTGTTTAATTATATCATTGAGATAAGTATGGTCCAATATATCCAATACTTTCTTTGTTACTATATTCTTAAGTTCAGAAAAATCAATTACAAACCCTTCTTCATTGACATGCCCTTTTACGCATACTCTTATCTTATAGGTGTGCCCATGCAGATTTTTGCATTTTCCTTTGTAGTTGGGCAGACTATGGGCGGCATCAAACTGGAACTCGTTGCATAGAACCATGGTTTTTGTTGAATCCTGCTTATTTTTCATATTTTTACCCCCTGCCTATAGCTCAAAACATACAATTACTACTATATAAACCTTTCTATTTTAACTACTACTAGGTTATAACTAATATCAAAGTTGAAACTATTTAAGGAAAATTCCATGTAGACACTCCGCAGAGATGCCGTAAACTTTAAATATCATTTCGCACATTGAAATTAGAGCGCAAAAGAACCGCAAGGAACAATTGCGCAAAAGTGGGAGGGCGTTCTTTGTTCCTGAGGGGCGTTCTCACCCATTTTTTCTCAGTATAGATTTGCAGGGTTCAGGTCAAGAATTACCTCATTCTCGTCCAGCGCTGTAATGATGCCCCTGAGGCTTCCGCTGGAAATGTTCATCTTAAGCACCATTCCGCGCTTCAGCTCTATTCCGCCGCGCTCAAACAATGCGCGCGGGTATTTTCTCAGGAAATTCTGCTTTGGATTGCAATAAGAAAGATTTGCCTTTTCCCCGCCTTTTGCAGCAATCGCCATTCCAAGCCTCAAAGATTCTTCAGCCTTTTCCCGGCAGGCTCCATGCCCTGCCATGCAATGTCAAGCATCCCCGCCATTGACTGCGCAAAAAACCGGGATGCCACTCTCAGCCCTGCGTCAAAATTAGGGTGCACTTCCGAATCATTCATCAGCATGAACAGCGCTTCCTTGTTGTCAACAACGCAGAACCTTGATTCGGGCTTTGAAAGGTGCCTCACGTCTGCAAAAGACAAAAGCGCTTTTGCGGCATCTGCAGACTCTTTTGTGACAGGCGCGGCAATCCTCACTGAAACTCCCTTCCTTGCAGCCTCTTGAAGCGCCGGCGCAAGCATCTCCGCTTTCCTTGCAAGCCCGCCCGCGCTTGTAACAATCAGCACGCTCTTCTCCGCATTCCTTATCATTGATTCCATCTGCAGCTGGATGTTATGCCTGCCTTTCACGTTCGCTGACATGTCTGTCGCGTCCACAAACCCTATTCCGCTGCTATGAAGCATTTCAAGCTCTTTCACAATCTCATTTGCCTTTCCGCTGTCCAACTTTTTTGAGTGCGCTGTTGCCTCCATCTGCACCAGCTTTTTCACCTTTTCCACAACCTCTTTCGGCTTGACAGCAATGTATTTTATCGGCTTTCCTGTTTTCATTGATATGATTCCCTTTTTCTCAAGGGTGTCAAGAACATCATAAGCCCGTGACCTCGGGACGCCGCTGATTTCGGCAAGCTCGCCTGCTGTTGAAACTCCCCTTGAAAGCAGGGCGGTCCAGACTTTCGCCTCATACAGGTTTAATTTGAAGAAATGCCTTAAGTTGTTCAGAAAATCCTTCTCAACCACCACTTATACCACCTCTCCTCTTTGAATGACAGTGACACGCAGTTACTACTAATATATTGCTATACATTTTATTGGGCTTTAAGGTTTATAAAGTTTTGTACAATATAATAATGTATGGTTTTATTGTGCTTTGACATGGATAACACGCTTTTGCGCTCCAATAAAGTTCACATAGAGGCATTCAACCAGGCTTTTGTGAAATTTGGATTAAAGAAAGTGAAAGCTGAAAAGCTTGTCGAGCATTTCGGGAAAGTCGGGATTCTTGTCGCGATGTCTGTTTACCCTTTTTTGCAGGAGAGGGAGGCTTTGCGGATAGTTCACGAGCATAACAGGCTTGTTGTTGAAAAGACTTCAAAATATGTAAAACAGATTCCCGGGGCTGACAAGGCATTGAAGAAACTGAAGAAAAACGGTTTCAAGCTGGCTTTAGTGACAAACTGCTCGCACGAAGAGATTAAGGATTTGCTGAAGCACGCCCACATTGATGCAAAGTCATTTGATATTTTTGTTGGAGCTGATGACGTAAGGCATGGAAAGCCGTGGCCTGACGAGATACTGAAAGCAAAGGCGGCTTTGAAAGCGCATACTGTCTACATGGTTGGGGATTCTGTTTATGACGTGATGACAGGAAAGAAAGCGAAAGTGAAAACAATCTCTGTATTAACAGGCGATTTCACAAGAAGGCAGCTTTTGAAAGAGAAGCCGGATTACATATTAGAGAGTGTTGCTGAAGTGCCTGATTTGATGGAGAAATTGTATAAGAAATAAGGCGAATCATTCTTAACGCATAAAAACCGAAAGTTTTACGGCGACATCGTAAAAAGGAGCGTTTTTCCGAACAAAACTTTTTATATGAGTTCTGCATAAGTGCCTGCCATGGAAAAAAGAGGGACTGAAAAAGGCGATTGTTTGATAGGATTGCTTCAAGCAATAGGGAAAAACTTATATAGTCAATTAGACTACATATTTATAGCTATAACAGCTTCGCTTGTGTTTTTCACAAGAATAGCCCCTAGCAGGCATTACCTTGAAGAGCACGCCAGGGATGTTCCTTGGGGCAAGGTGGTTGAGATTATACTTGGCACGAAAAACCCGAGAAAGAAAGGAGGCAAGTTTGAGATAGAAAGAGACGGCTATTACCTGCTGTTTGAGGCAAAAAAGGGCATTATATATGTGATTAATGCCAAGAAGGAATAAAAATGGAATGCAAAAACTGTAAAACAAAATTAAAGGAAATCAAAGTTAAAGTCTATGGCGCTAAAAGCAAAGTTCTAAGCTACCAGTGCCCTAAATGCCATTATTTTGAGTTTGAGCCTGAATCCTCAAAAAAGGTTGTTGAGGAGCTGAGGGAAACTCCCTTGAAAATCAAGCAGAGTATCATCAAGCTGTCGCAGGACAGGCTCGGAATTTATTTTAATGCAAATATCGTGCGAAGCCTCGGCTTAAAAAAAGGCGAAGAAGTTCTTTTGTCTGTTCCTGACAAGAAGCATATAATCCTTGAACTATATGAAAAAGATACATAAGAATTAAGATTAATATAGAGAAGCCTGCAACTATTCAAAATATTCGTAAAATCTCTCCCCAAACAGCATTCTGTAATGCGCATCGCTTCTCAGCATGCTTTCCGGGTCATTATGCCCATATTTCATTCCTGTATGGGTCTGATACCCCGCAGCTTGCTGCGATTGCCCATTTCAC
>JASEIA010000125.1 GCA_030018575.1 Nanobdellota archaeon
CCCTGAATAACCTTGCGAGATAGTGCTCCATAATCTTGTGCCTTTCTTTAGCAATCTCTTTTCCTGTTTCAGTGTTCATCAAATCCTTCAATAAGAGCAGTTTTTCATAGAAGTGGTTTACTGTAGTTCCAACATGATTCTTGTACTGCTCAAAGCTCTCATGCATTACAGGCTTTATCTCGGGATTATAAATCTCCCTTCCCTTGTGCCCTCCATATGCAAAAGCCCTTGCAATGCCTATTGCATCCAGCCTGTCAGCGTCCTGCACAACCATGCCTTCCAGCGTCTTAATTTCTGATTTGACGCCCGCTCCCTTGAACGACAACTCTTTTATTATTGAACAGGCGCGGGAAATAACATCAGAATCTACATTCAGCTTTTCAAGCCATTCTCTTGCTTTCTTTGGACCAACAGAATCATCTCCATCGCAAAACTTCCAGTCGGCAATGTCATGCAGTAAAGCAGCAAGCTCAACAACGAGCATGTCTGCATTCTCCTTTTTGCCAATATGCACTGCATTGTTCCAAACCCTGTAAACGTGCCAGCAGTCGCAGGCAGAGCCTTCCCCCTCTAAAGTATTTCTTGCATAATCGGCTGTTTGCTTTATTATATCTTGCTTGTCCATCTCTTGTATTTAAGAAAGGGCGTTTATATGCTTTTTGCTGTTAAAGCGCAAAGTAAGCAAAAAAGAAGGCGGGCCTCTGGCGTGAAGTATTGGGATTGGCTGGTTGAGCATTAAGAGAAAGCATTAAGCAAGCCCCAAGCGTTTTGCTTTTTTTCAGCAAGCGCCTTCAGGACAGCTGACGATATAGGCCACTTCTCATGCAACCTCAGAAAGCAATACAGCGATATAATAGAAAAGCAGGAATACATGTTAATCAAGGAGCACGTCTTGTTCAACCTGTTCCCGAAGGACTAGCTGAATAACGCCCTACACATACAGCAGAAACAGGCTCAAGGGGACTGTGGCAATCCTGCCAGACACAGCGAATGTGCTCTTGCTTATCATGCAGCCCTTCCCAAATTTTCTCAATGCAATATAATCTCCTGAAGAAATGCTGTTCTGGTAGCATACATCAAAGCCGTATGCTTTTCCTTCATGCTTGAGGACAAAGTCCAGCTCATGCCCCTTTTTTGCCATCCAGTAAAATATGCTGCCGGAAACATCATATATATCGGAAGGCTTAAGGTTAAAAGCAGCCCTTGCAAGATGGTTTCCTACAACGCCTTCTGCAAGCTTTGACTTGTTTTCTGCTGACGCCAGGAATTCAACAGACGCACTGAAGCTGTCTCCTGCCGGGTTTAATGCCCACGAACGCAAGGCATGAAACATAAATGGATTGCTTATATGGATCTTTTTATCGCTTGCTTCCTTTGGCATAAGGCTTTCGTCTATCTTATGAAATATGTTAATAAGGAACATGCTCTTTAAAACATGTGCATATTGCGGAACAGTAACCGGGGAAGGAATCCCGTTTTCTTTAGCTATGTTCAGCCAGCTTGTTCTCGAGCCCGCCCTTTTCACAAGCGAGGCTATTATTTGCTTGGCAGTCATCTCCTCCCTGCCTATCCTGCTTACATCTCCCATAAGCTGGCGGACATAAAGCTCATACATTGTTTGAGAAATGTATTTTGTTGAAACAAAAGAGTTCACTCCAAACATTATCCCTCCTGTCATAAGATACTCATCAAGGATAGTATCCATATCTCCTGCAAGAGGCAAGAGATGTTTTAAGGAAGCGGGCTCCTTTCCTTCACCAAGCGCCATAAACTCTTTTGAGCGCACTGCATTATCATCCAGCTTGAGAGATTTTACTTTTTCATATAGCTGTGGGGAGCGCAACTCCACATATTCTGCAAATTTCATTGGAAGCAGCACTTTGTGTGTTTGGACTGCCTCTTTTTCGCCAATCCTGCCCGGAAGCCTTTCTATGCTGCGCTCAATGTCTATTGAATGGGAGCTTGTAAGATAGAATGTAATATTGGCATTGCCATGCTGGTCTATGAATCTCTTTAATGCTGATTGCCATTCTTTTACAGAAGACATCTCGTCTAGGAATATGTTTATGCGCCCGCTGCTGAGCGACCGGCTCCAATTGTAATACGACTCCAGAATATCATATAAAATAACAGGCGTGCGCACTAAGTCGCAGGCATAGTAAAATATGTTTACAGGATTAGCCCCTTTTTCCAGCAGCTCTTTTATCAGAATTTTCACTAATGTTGTCTTTCCAACCTGCCGTGGGCCGCGCACGCTGTAAACAACATCCTTATCCAGGGGTATATACTTAATTAGCCTCGGCTTCCATTTAATTTGGGCATTGAAAAACTCCTTAAGCTTCGGGTCATCGTTGATGGCTTCCTTTTTTGCCCACCAGGGGTTTTGCAATGACAATTCCCTTAGTTCCATTGTATATTTGAATATAAACTTATTTATAAACTTATTGATATGTTAGTATAAATCTAATTATAACCTTGTGTATATTTTAATATAAGTGTATTTTCCCGAAATAATTTCCCTTTCCTTGTAGTTCCCAATTTTCATGCTTCCAGCCACCCAAAAGCCCTGGCAGCCTTCCCATATATGCCTTCAGTATTCAGGGGGTCTAAGGGGAGCGCCCCTTACCGCCTTCCTTGATTCGGTTTTCTCTACATTATTTCCATTCACACCTCCAAAACCTATATAAACCCTCAATCTACCATCTACTCCTATGGCTTTATACATAATAGGCCTTGGCTTAGGCTCTGAGAAGGACATAACTGAAAAAGGATTAGAGGCAGTAAGGAACTGCAACTTCGTCTATATAGACACTTACACTTCAATACTTCCCGCTGAAACAAAGAAGCTGGAGGACTTTTACGGCAAGAAGATTATACCCGCAGGCAGGGACTTGGTTGAGAAGCAGGCTGACGAGGAAATACTGAAGAAAGCTGTTGAGAATGATGTTGCATTTTTGGTTGTAGGGGATGTATTCTCTGCAACAACTCACGTTGATTTGGCATTAAGGGCGAGAAAGGCAGGCATAAAAGTTCATCTCATTCACAATGCTTCAATATTGACAGCAGTCGGGGACACAGGCTTGTCCCTGTACAAGTTCGGCAAGACAGCTTCAATCCCGTTTGAAAACAAGGACATTGAAGCTCCCTATGATGTTCTGAAAGAGAACGCAGGAATGCACACATTATTTCTCCTGGACTTGAAAGTCGAGGAAAACAAGACAATGTCCGCAAAGGAGGCTGTTGATTTCCTGTTGAAGGTTGAGGACAAGAGAAAGGAAAAGGTATTCATTGAAGAGACGATGTGCGTTGCGTGCGCTCGCTTGGGCTTTGATGACGAGGAGATAGTGTACGCGAATGCAAAGCAGATAATGAAGGAAAAGCTTAACAAGTTCCCGCAGTGCCTGATAGTTCCCGGAAAGCTCCACTTCATGGAAGAGGAGTATCTGAAGGGGTTTGAGGTTAAATAGTCCTACCTGTTTTTTGCCTGATTTTTATGTGTTATTTACGTGCCTTTTTGAGGGTGGAGCATTGAGGGGTCTCAGAAGTTAAGTGTGGCTGGGTTTAAATAGTTGTTTTGTGTCTGAT
>JASEIA010000126.1 GCA_030018575.1 Nanobdellota archaeon
TGCGATGTCAGCATTTGTGGCTTCTTTTGCGGAAAAGCTGAAAATCCTGCGGAAACGCCGGAAATATTAGATAAGAAAGAATAAAGAAGAAGAAAAGAAAGAAAAAAGGTGCTTAGTCGCACCAGCAGTATGAACCAGTGAACGCGGTTTGCGGCGCAGCAGTGCTATGGATATTGCTTAAACAGCATAAAGAAATTGCCTGTTGTTCCGCCTCTCAGGAAATTTTTTAAAAAGTTCTTTATGTATGGCGGAAGCTCAACGCGCCTTGAATTGACGCTCACTGGCTGCTCCAATGTTCCATTCCCTTCTTCAGGGCTTGCAGGCGCCTGCTCTTCTACTATTGGCTTTTCTCTTGGTCCCTCTTCAGGGCTTATCAGAAGCCCTTCTCCAATAAGCGCGCCTTCACTGCAGCAAAGTTTTGTGCTGAAAGCGTAGTTTCCGCAATCAGAAATGTGCGCGTCCCTGTCACCTGAAATTGAAAATACGCACGCGTCATAGTTTTCGCAGCTATTGAAATATCCGCATGAAACTCTGTTTATTTTAATCCCGTTTTCTCCTGAAACCCTGCTTACATGGGAATCCCTTGCAGAAGTAAGGTAGATGTCTGCTCCTTGACTTGCATAATTTACAGAAAGCCCTTCGACGCCTGAGCAGCATGCCGCCAAAGCATTTGTCTGGTCAGAGGGAATTGAGGCATGGCTTCCGCCCTGCGACAGGCTTGTCATGCCTATTACTTTCACGCTTGTTTGCGGGCAGCTGTTAAAAGGGACAACAGAGCACTGCATTTGCGCTGATGCTGAAGCAGCAAGAAGAATTGCGATGCTTAATGCCAAAATCACCAGCTTTCCCATGGCTTAAAGAGAAGTTGGATTGGTATAAATAGTTTGCGGCTTTAGCCGTGAACATTCTAATTTGCTGGAAACCTTGCAGATTAATCTCAGCCTTTACTTATTTTGTAAATTCCCGCAATTCCCGAATCGCCAATATCCAAAATTGCCCTGCTGTTTATGCTTTCGATGGGGCATTTCCTTGTCGATCACATCCCTATAACTCATAAGCCCTTTAATTACCCCTGTTTGCCGCTCTTCTGACATACCATTAATATTAATTGGTTTCTGATTTACACAGACAGCAATCATTCCATATGGATTAAGCCTTATCTTGGCACAGCCTTTCCCACCGCATCTATAATCTTGCGAAGGTATGTTTATCATACCTACCTTGATACCTGCTTCAGGAATATAAAAATAATGCGTATTCGGATTATTTCCTACCGCCTTTACCGGTTCCAAAGTTCCGAACCGTTCTAATTCTTTTCTCATCACTTCCCTGCCAGTATGCTGCTGTTCATACAATTGTTTTCCATTTTCGGTGAAAAATACAGGATTCATCTCAGTCATTTCTATTAATTTGACTATTAAAGTACCCTTATTTTTTGGGTTGGCATTAATAACCCCGCCCAGCTTAATTAATTCAGGAAGCTCGCTTCTTGTCCCATCCAGATACACGACATTCATTTTAGTGGGCTCTTCAAAAATTTCAACTGCGGTTTTAATTGTGTCTATTACATCCTCAAGGCAGTCTCTTTTTGTAATTTGTTTGAATCTTCCGGGGTCAAGTGTATCCAAACTTATTATTAATCTGTTTAAGCCGGCATCCGCCATCTCCTTTACATAATCCCCGCCGCAACTCCCATTCGTTGTTAGTACCTGTTCGGCATAGCCTATCCTTTTTGTTTCGCTAATTAGCTTTTGCATATCTTTTAGAGTAGGTTCTCCGCCTGTCCAATGTGCCCTGTTAACCCCCGCCATGAAACCGGCCTTCATAATTTGCAAAATACTTTCATCGTCAAGCGGTTGGGCATTTTCCATCTTGCCCTCAGGATTGCAGTAATAACATCTAAAATTACATTTTGGGGTGATTGCAAACCTTAGGAAAAACTGGCTCAAATCTTGTGTATCCGGCATTATAGCTCCTCTTCGAATATCTTCTGGATATAGGGCATCACAGGAGCATTTTTAATTTCATTAATTGTAAACCACCCATATTCTTCGTGCTCGACACTGATTTTAATTATTCCTGCTTCCGCAGTGCCCAAAAATACCGTAACTCGTTTGGGTTCATCATTCTCATCAATAATATCCATTATTTTGGCAGAGGGCTTGAATTTAAGCCCTGTTTCTTCTTCCACTTCGCGGATTACACAATTGGCTTCTGTTTCTCCTTCCTCTATCTTGCCGCCGGGGAAATTCCAATAGGAAGGATAAACTTTCTTGTCTTTAGGTCTTTTAAGCATTAATACTTTTTCTCCATTCTTGATTAATGCATATATATATTGTTTCATAGTTGTTCACCTAATATTTTTTGTTCTATAATCAGGGAAACTGCTTCCATCGTCTGATTTGCCCCAATCATTTCAAATTTGTGGTCTCTGGCATAACCTAAATATAAGGCCCTGACCTTTTCTTGCAGTTCAAGGTCGGCTTTTAATGGTTTATTTGGTGCTGTTTCAATGCCCCTCATAACACTGATTGCAGGATTAACATCCAGGTAAATTGTTCTTCCCGGATCCGGCAAGTCATAAACTGCTTCATATAAGAGATGCCTTGGAACCCCTAATGCACCAAATAAAGTCATAGTAGTAAATTTTTGCCTGTCGGATACAACAATTTCTCCGTCTGCAAGGCGTTCCTCTACATTATTTACTCTAAAATCTGATTTCAAAGCTTCTGCGTGAAGCCTTATCATCTCTCTGCTGTGGTCATACAAATTATTTTGCCTGCGAGCTTTAAACATTCTCATATACTCATTGTTATTTCGTTCACATACATGCAGTTGCCTTCCGGATAACTTTGCTTTTTCTTCTAAAAGCCTAATCTGGCTTGTCTTGCCGCTTCTCGGAAGTCCCTCAATTACAATATATTTCTCCCATACAGGGTCTGCAATCCCAATTACCTGGCCTGCTTTGCGTGTTCTCGCTTTAACTGTTCCGCTTAGGGTGCAATAATTAAAATCTTGCAATAAGGAAAAAAGCATTTTATCTATATCCATGCGCAGTGCCTGATTTTGCGGTCGAAAATTATCATTTACCAACGTTATTTCCGGAGGCAAGTAGAATATGGCATCAAAGCATTTAGCCCTTTCGATAACACGTTGTGCAAACGCAGAATATCCCTGTATATGCGTTATTTTGCCATTTGTATAATTTAGGCCATAAGGCAAGCAAGTGAGATGGAATCCGTCTGTTACACAGTCTCCTTCTTGGCTGAAAACTTCATCAAAACTTTCAAACATCAATCTTTGCAGCTGCCATTGCTCCTCTACTGATAACTGGTCGATTGGCTTGTTTGGGAAATGGCTCTGGCAGATAGAGATTGCCTTATCCCCCCTTATATAAGGAATGCCAAAAGTATCTGCAATACTCTTTGCAAGAGTTGTTTTTCCCGTAATGTGAGTTCCGGTTATAGCAATCTTCATTTTCTATACCCCCTTAGCCCTGTAAACTTCAAGTAGTATATAAACCTTTCTGTTTTTGCCACTCTTGTGTGCTAACCTAATGAAGAATT
>JASEIA010000127.1 GCA_030018575.1 Nanobdellota archaeon
CATCTCCGTCTGTAAAAAGCCATATCCTTCCTTTTAATTCCCTGAAAAGCATGTTCAGCGCATTGCTCTTTCCTTTTCCCGGATCCTTGAAGAACCTTATCTGCTTGTACTTCTTGTGATATTCTTTCACAAGCTCTTGTGCTTCCCTGTCAGGCACTGCAACGACAAGCTCGTAGTCCCCTTTTATTTTCTGGAAAAGCACTGCCTCAATCGCGCGGTACAAATGCGGCTCTTTGAAAGCAGTTATGACAATTGAAATCATGTTTTTTAGAATCTCTAATTAGCTTTATAAGCATTACGGATAAATTATATACAATGGGAAAGCATCTTGCAACAGCAATAAAGGCAGCTATTGGAATTGCTATAGTCTCATTCCTTGTATACAAGATTGGCGCGCAGGATGTCTATGATATTGTGAAATCAACAAGCCCTCTTGCTTTTTTTATAATTGCCATTGGCTATTTGCTGAATGCGCTTTTGAATTCAGCTTCATTTTATCTTATACTTTCATCGCTGGGAGTGCATTCCGGCTACAGGGGCATTTTCCTTTCATTCATCAAAAGCTGGGGCATTGGAAGCGTGCTGCCGGGCAAGGTGGGGGACTTGTCAGTTGTTTACTTTCTTAAAAAAGAGGGAATAGATGCAAAATACTCGTCTGCAATGTATGTTATTGACAAGATGGCAGTATTGCTTTTCTTTGTTATAATCGCAATGATAACAGCGTGGATTCTCCTGCCTGTTAATGCTGTTTACATACTTGCAGTTTTCCTGTTGGCTGCAGTTGTTGGTTTCTTATTGTTCATCAGATTTGGGAAAGCAATAATCAGGGAAGTTTTTGGAAAGTATGCACATTACATTGAGTCTTTTCATACAAACATTCGTCTTGTAACAAAAAAGCCGCTTTTAATTCTAATTTTATTTATAATTTCCTCATTAAGATGGCTAGTGCTTTCATTCTCAATGTGGCTGTTATTGTCAATGGCTAACGAACATGTTTCATTTATTTATGTGTTCTTGTTTTCAGTCACTGCAAACATACTTGCTTTGCTTCCTGTGACTGTTTCCGGCATTGGATTAAAGGAGGCTGCATTTGTTTATTTATACGGATTAGTCGGGGCAACAACAAGCATTGTGCTTGCTGTTTCAATAGTTTACTCAATCATAACAATTGTTCTTGCTTTAATCGCAGTGCTGTTTGCATGGGAAGAGGTTATAAGCACACGCCGTAAGAAATAAGTTTCTGCTTAAGATGCTCAAGCCCCTTGTACAAGATAGAATCAATGCCTGCATTTCTTGCGCCCTGGATATAATCCTTATTGTCATCAATGAATATTGTTTCAGCGTGCCTGCAGCCAAGTTCTTTAATTACAGCCCAATAGATTTCCACGTCAGGCTTTTTCATTCCCATGTCAGTTGATATGAAAGCCTTGTGGAAAAAAGCAAAAAGCCCATGCTGCTTGTTATATTCTGCAATTTCTTTCTCAGTGTTTGTCAGGCACACAACATTGTGTTTCTGCTTTAACTTTTCAACAAGGCCCAATATGTTTGCATCCCTTGCTGTCTGGTGCTGCCCGTAAAGCTCAAGATGCCTTTTTAGCATGCCATCAGCAGCCAACTTAAGCCGCCTGCTTTTTGCAAGCGAGCCATACATCTCATGCAGTGTCATTTCGCCCGTTGTAAGCTTTGCCTTTAATGGCGCTGTGAAATCTGCAAGCTCTTTTTGCGGAATTGCAAGATACATAGCCATTCCTTCCTGTATTGCATTTCCTGCCTCAGGCACAAGAATCCCGCCGAGGTCAAATATAATTGTGGTTATCATTCAGCCTCTGAATTGTATTTCTTTCAAAGCAGATATATCAGAAATCAAAAAACGCCATGCATCCTGCTTTGTCAATAAATCTGCTTTAACAGAAGCATTGTATTCAGGTATTTCTACAAGCCCCTTTCTGTCTTTTGAATAATCATGGCTTGCCCTTATTGCATTCCTTCTTTCAATTTCAGAAGCGATGGTGCCTGTTCTTACAACTTTTCCATTATGGAACACTCTTGCCTCACCTGTTGAAGGTCTGATTTCATGAATCTCTCTGCCGCAAACCTTGCCATGCATGAATTCCTCGCTGTCATAAACTTCAAAATGAGTAAACTGGCATCTCGGATTATAGGAATAAGGAATTTGCATAAAACCATATGCCATTAGCTCCAGCCCTGAGTATTTTGCCTCAACACCCCAGCCTGCTTGTGCAACAATTGTTTGTCCTGATTCAGTGACATGGTGTACGGTTGCAGCATTTCCCGGAGGCATATAATGTAACATAATATTTCTCTCTGCCCTAGGCTTCAGCCCAAGTATTTCAGCATTTCTTCTTACGATTTTCTGCGCTCCTTCATTATTAATGCCTGCAAATTCTGCCCCATATAATGAAGGCATGAGAAGGTAATCATTAAGCATAAAAGTTATCTCCTCTAATCCTTCTGTTAGCATCCTATGAAACCAGTTTGGAGATTCATCCTTAGTCATTGTCCTTCCTGCGCAGGTATCCCATACAAGCCTGTCTCCTGGCGCCCCTAAATCACGATGAGGAAGATAGAGTAAAGACAACCTGTCAAAAAAGCATCCAACCAGCGCAAGCCCTGCGCCATACCCTCTTAATCTTGAATTTTTATCAGCAAGCGTTACTTTGCAGCTTTTAACTGAATCATCCATTCTTGCTTTTTGCAGTTCAGCCAATCTAGCTGTAAGCAAATCGTAATCAGCAACAGCGTTTGCCCTTGCAAGGTCTGCAACATTCGGATTGTCTGCCTTGCCATAGAAATCACATGGCTTGTCTATCCATAAGTGTTCGCTGTGTTTTGTCTTTTCCCATACTACGTTGTCAAATATATGCATTTTTTATTCCTCCTTCCTTATTCCTTTTCTTCTGCAATACAGCTCTTCCCACTCTTTGAGCATGTCAAAATAAGGATTCTTTCCCATCAAATGCTCTGCCTCTGAAAACCTATCACTCTCAATAAGCGCAGCCGCCTTTCCTTCCGCTGTTTTCAATAAAGCACTCTTTGCACTCTTGTAGAGCATTACTTCCCTGCCTCTTGCGCTTTCTCTCAAGACTGCATCAACAGGAATTTTATCACCTATCATTGCAGCAAGCTTCACAAACTCTTGTTTCTGCCCAAATGTATAACTCTCTTGTGGCTTGTAAATCAGCGGGACATCAAGCGGATTGCCTGAAAACCTGTCAACAGGGTCTTCACAAAATTCGCCACAAAACCATCTTTCGCAGACACCATCTGTGCCTTTTTCTCCGGCAAGCTTTATAATACAATAATTCCCCAACTCAGTCAAATATTCGCAATACCTTCTTGAAACGCGGTTCCTGTAAGCTGGCTTGTCGCAGCATTCAGGGCAGTTCACTTTACAGCCATTATTGCCAGCAACAACAATGTCAGGGTTTAATGCAACAACTCTCTCTAGGTCTTCTCTCAAATCCTTTCCAACAGCAATAACATTGTCCCTACCCACAAAGCATTCATTCTCAAGCTTAAGGGATGTT
>JASEIA010000128.1 GCA_030018575.1 Nanobdellota archaeon
GTATGTTTTTACAACCCTTGTATTTGTAAATATGACTATGTAAATGTCATCCTCCCGCCCTTTAAGGATATAGATTGACTCTTTCAGCTTCAGCGTGCTTTTCATTTTGTGATAACTCCATATTTTAGCTTTCTTTTGTCGGCGACTGGGCCAAAAGCGGGCTCTCCGTTGCAATGTGGCAAAATTGCCATAAAATGGCTTATCCCTTTAATCAACGGAGAATTTTTTCTCAGATGGTGGGCGCCGGTAATAACAACAATCTTTCCTTTCTTTGCATATTGCCTTATCATTCTCAATTGCTGTTTTTCCCTGATTTTGTATATTCTCTTTAATTCTTCTTTCTCCTTTTTTGTGAAACTCTGCTGATTATCCAGCTTATGCTTGAATCTGCCTGCCCAGCTTATCCCAAAATTCTTAAAATCAATGCCTATTAATGGCAGATTATTCTTTATGCATATTTTTAACAACGGCCTGACTTCATCGACTTCTGTAAGAGTTGACACGCTTTTGTTCTTGAGCATCGCCATAAATTCTGCTTTTGTTACCAACTTTTTATTATTCATCTGCTCATAAAGGACATAATCCGGATTTACTTTTTCAATAACCTGTTTTTGCATCCTGAAATCATCCATATATCCGTGCGTATCGCCTATAAAAATAATAAAAAAAGAAGATGCGTTTTTTGGCAGTTTCATTTTTACATCCAGTATTTTATGCTTGTTCCGCCTTCAAACGGCCTTTGCGCCAGCAATTCAAGCCCGTCATATCCGCTTGATTTTACTGCTGTCGCGTATTCGCTTGCCTTTTCTGTTTTCATTGTCTTGTATTCCATTTTGTTTGCCTCCTGTGTTTTTCCGCTTTTCCTGAAGGATTTTCAAGATTTCCGGAATAATCTATCCTTCGCGGAGGGCTATATAAGGCTAATCCCAAGATATTCTAGATATTCTAGATATTTGGGGATTTGGGAGAAAAAAGTGAATTCCTCAGAATTAATTCCCATTCGGCATCTCTCCAGACAGGTAAATCTCGTCAATAGCAGCCCTATTCTTTCTTACAAACAACCTCTTAACTGCAACCAACGGATTGTCTCCCTTTGTGACCATCTCATAAAACCTTGCTGACTGAAAGCCGCTATTATCCATTTCCACTTCAACAAAAGTGCCTCCTTCTGCCTCTGTCTTGCCAAGGCACCCTGTATTAATAACAGCAACAAGCTCTGAATTCTCAGACGGAACCCTTATGATGCCCGGAGAGCTGTGCACGTGCCCGCATACTATCAGTTTTGTTTTTCCGCTTTTTGCATACTCTGCCAAGCCGGGGCTTCCCAAATGCTTCTGCTCGCCAGGCATCTTTTCATCCTTAAGGTGTATAGGCATGTCCAAAACGCCGAAGGGGGGAGTGTGCAGCACTGCGATGTCCGGCTGCTCCTTTTCCAAAAGAGCCTTAGGCTCTGAAACAAGCCTGCCTTCCAAAATTCCTGTTGCCTCATTGGCCTTCTGCTCAACATATTCATTAAAAGGCGAAGTAATTTCAGAAGGTATCCTTGAAAAAATAGGCGAGCCGTTTCGGAATGCCGCACCACCGTAACCATAAACTTTAAAGCCCTGTTTTTCAACAGCTCTTCTGTGTATGTTAATCTCCTTTAAGACAGTGTCATCAAGGCTTATGTCGTGGTTGCCTGGCACTGCAAGCATTTTTCCCTTGACATCCCTGAACATATGCTCGAAAACAGCATAATAATTGTTCATCACCCATTCTGCCTCAGTTATAGAGGCAAGAAGGTTCCTTGCTGTTTCCTTCCAGTCCTCTGGAAACGGCTTTCTTAATACTTCCTCCGCCACGATTGCAGAAGCGCAGACTGTTTCATACGGAGTAAGCTCAATATTCTTGTGCTTTCTTCTCCTGTTTAATTCTGACTCTGTTATTGCAAGCATTTTTTGCGCATCCATCACGTATTCCTTAATCTGCCTCTCATTGTCATACGTGTATTCAGCTATGTCTCCGGCTATTATGATTAAGTCTGGGTTTGAGGACTCTGCGTATCTTGCAAATGCCCTTGCATAATCAATATTTTCCTTTTCCCTTCCGATATGGATGTCGGATGCAATGAGAAGTTTCATATTCCGAAGTACCTCCTCCCAAACTGGAGTGCAAGTTCTAATCTCTCCTCGTGGCTTAAGCCATTATCTGCATCAACAAGTCCAAGAGATTGTATTATGTCTGTCCTGATTTCACCAAATATTTCTGAAAGCTTTTCGTTTTGACCAGCAGGATCTTTTAACTTCCGTGCATATTCAAGGCGCAAACTATATTTTTCTCTTAAAACCTCACTAAATTCATATATTTCAAAAATTGCATCAAAATTGCTTGACAAAGACTCGTATAATTCTTTAACTTCTTCTCCACGTGAGCGTATCCTCAATGCCAAATCAGAAGACAAACGCCCTGGTTTTTGAGGCTCTTCCAGTAAATATTTCTTTAAAGAAGGGTTGTATTTCATTAAACCATCTGTGCCAAGCTTGCAAAGATTCAATATCCTAGTTAAATCTAGGTTGGCCATGGTTATTTAAAAAAAGAAAAAAAGAGGCGTTTTATAACGCGTCTTCTAATGCTCTTACACCTGCGCTTGTGTATGTCTGGAACTTGTCGCCCCTTTCCATACCTGCAACGCCGCCTAAAGTCGCGCCAAGACCCTTAACATCTCTGCCGATATAGAACCCAAGGTCCTGTTTGACTTGGCCATATAGCTTATATCTTGCTTCTGCTTCTGCTTGCGGATCTTTTTCCTTAGCAATCCTCTCAAGCTGCAGAGCAAGCTTTTCCTTTTCCAAGTCGCTCAGTAGACCTAATGCCTCTAGCGCAGTTGTACCTGTCTTAAGACCAAGGTATGCGTTCTTAAAGTCGTCGATTGTTGGTGCCATTTTTGTTTACCCCCTCCTGTTTTTTTGAGAAGTGCAGGAGAACTTCTTTTATTGTTACTATTTAGTAGATACAGCTAGTATATAAAGCTTTCGCCTCGCCTCGTCCAGGAATGGGCTTTATACGGCTTATAATGGCAGTATTTGCAGGTTTATAACCCTTGCGGAAGAGGTTTATAGAGCGTGGGGAAGGCAAAGAAAGGAATATAGAATCAAGAGTCTATCTTGCCTTAGGGGAGAATGCTTTCTATAATCAGATATCTTGTGGTAATAGTGAAAAAGCAGTCCGGTATAACCTAAAGGCGTTGGAATTAATCGCCAATAATTCTGAAATAACATATTTGGTGGCAAGAGGATTTGAAGATTTAGGAAATTACACAAAAGCAGATGAATTTTGGCTAATATTTGCAATACAAAAGTTTGAGGGAAAAGGGCTCGGCCAAGGCTTCAAGAGAACATGCGGGCATAATAGTGAAGTTGGGGAAATGGATGATAAATTCTTATATCATCATATCGCAAAAAGAGCCAAACATGGAAATGTAGACCTAAGAAAAGAGGGAATTGTTACGCAGTTTGTATATAATTCCTCAATTAATAAGGGGC
>JASEIA010000129.1 GCA_030018575.1 Nanobdellota archaeon
CTGGTTAATGTCCAGGAAGCCTATGAAATGCTTCAAAACAGCTGTCTGCTTATAAGCCCGGAGCACAAGGCTTATGCTAAGGCTGAAGAAAATTCCCCTTCTGAGAAACTGCTTAACCGTTCTATGGAATTTTATGAGCTCTTAGGATGCGCGAACTCAAACTTTTCATCCAATAAGAATCTCATTTTATGCGGGAATCAGCTCAAAGCTCCTTTCTGTGATATCAGTGGCAAAGCCCAATGCAGCTTCTATATGCTTCTTGGTCAAGGAAGGATAAGCTTTAAGGATTTCTTCAACATTAGCTCCGGACCTGAGCATATCCAAAATAATGCTTATCATGATCCTGGTGCCCTTGAAAGTGGGCTTCCCATGGCAGATTTCGGAATCAATTACAATGTCCTTATTAACTTCGATTCTCATAAAGTAGACTATAACAAAACAGTATTTAAACCTTTTGCTTTAGAGAACATCTCTGAATACAAGCTGATTAACGTTCAGGAAGTCTATGAAATGCTTCAAAATGGCTCAAAACTCAGCTTTTTGGATGAGAATTTAGCCATGCCGCTGCCATTATATATAGATTGCGGCCAGAAAGAAGAAAGCAAGGGGTGCGCAAAAACTCAAAACTCGCTTTTCAATAGCTTATTAATTAATTCCGCTGTTGTGAATACCTTTGCCAATGATTGCTGTTTAAGATGCGGGTCGTTTGACCAAATAACAGATTTAATAGCTAATGCCAATGCAACATATGGGGCATCATCCTTGTCAGGCAAAGAATCTTTTGCCTGCTTAAGAAATCTTTTAAATTCTGAAATCTTGCAGAACCTTATCCCTGCTTCAACTTCTTTCTGCCTCATCTCAAATTCATGCTTTGATAGTTTTGATTTAAGCAGGCAGTCTGATGCATATTTAGCCAATTCTGATTTTATATATTCAGGCGCAAAAAATTCAAAGCGAAGCGCAGCAAACAGATATGAATTAACAGAATCAGGATTAATAAGGCTGAATAAGATGTTATTATCTAATACTACCTTCATTTTTTACTTCAGCAATTCCTCTCTTTCCTTTGGAGAAAGCTCAGCCAATAATCTTTTAAACCCGCCTTTCTTTGCCTTCCTTCCTAATTCGACGCTCCACTTCAAGAGTTCCTGCTCTTCCTTTGATTCAAGCTTGGCGCGCAATCTTTCTAATATTTTCTCTTCAGCAATATCCTCTTCTATATCTTCCCTTGCCGATTCTGACCAGTTAACCCAAAGAAAGCTTTTAAACTCTGCCTTTTCCTGCTCCGATACTGTCAATGTTACTGTTGCCATTTACAACAGCCCCTTTTCTTTTAATTCCCTGAACTTCTTTAACTCTCCCAGCCTTCTCAGCAATCCCCTCTTTATCACTTCATTCCAGTTTATATGCGGGAATTTCTCCCTTGCTTCCTTTAACAATTCTGTAGGTACAGATACTGTGAATGTTGCCATTTTAGTGCCTCCTGTTAATTCAGTTAATACATTGAAATCAATGGATATATATAAACCTTTTGTTTTAGAGAATATCTCTGGATACAAGCTGGTAAATGTCCAAGAAGCCTATGAAATGCTTCAAAATGGCTCAAAAATCAGCTTTTTGGATGAGAATTTAAGTAAAATAGAGGTTAAAGGCATAAGCCGGGAAGACTATAATGATAGAGTATATGATGTAACCTTTGCATACAATGGAGAGATGTACAATGTTGAGACAGATAAAGGCGATTTAACAGTAAGCCCTGAGCATAAAATCTATGCTAAAATTGAGGGCTATCCTAATAATTTAATTAATTCTGCTGTTGTAAAAACAGGCACTGTTGATTGTCCCTTAAGATGCGGATCGTTTGACCAGATTGGCAAAAATAACCTTAATGCAAGCGCTAAGTATGCTGCATCATCCGGATTAGGCAAAGAAGAAATTGCTTTTTTAAGCAATCCCTCATATTCTCCTTTATCCACGAACACAACCTTATGCTTTAATGATTTAATTATTTCATCAAAGCTTCCAATGCCTGATTTTTCAGTCAATTGTTTCCGATATTTATACAATTCAAGCAGGGCAAAATCAGGGGCAATTAATTTTAATTTGTGCCTTGATAAAATGCTGTTTGCTGCAGAAGAAGGCTTTGAAAGCGCAAACATTACATTGGCATCAACAACAAATTTCATTTATAATAATCCTTCTTTTTTCAATCTTTCTGCAATACCCTTATTGACTTTCCTTCCTGTCTCAACGCACCAGTCTTCAAACTCCTTGTCCTGTTCTAACTTGTTCAATGTTTCCTGCTTCCACGAAAGCTCCTCGGTCTTTTCGAGCAGCTTTTGTCTTACAAAGCTTGACCAATTTATCTCAGGAAACACTTCCATTTTCTGCTTTACCTCAGCAGGCACTGACAATGTTATGCTTACCATGTTAAATACCTCCAATTATGTTGAAAAACATAAAAACGTTGAAGTATTTAAAGCTTTTGGTTCTGAGCCTGATAAGGATTCCGCTAAAACTGATGAGAATAAGTTGTGCCTGAGGCGGCTCCGGGGGCACTCGCCTCTAAATGCCCCTTTTGCCCCCCAGGTACTCATCCAAAATGAACTTTCTCGAACGGGCCAAGGCACAGCCAATACTAATATAAACGATTATTTAAATGCTTCTGATTTAAATGGGAGTGATTTAGGCAAAGCCTACAAATCAAGCAGCCTTGCCAATTCCTTTGTGCTGAATATTTTAACTTTGGGCTGCCGCTTAAATGCTTCCTCATCAGACCAGATTGGCGAGTTGAAAGCCAGCGCTAATGCAAAGTACGGGTCGTCTTTAATATGCTCGCCGTACGGAGAAATCTTGTTGGCTTCAGGAATAAACTGCTTATACGCATCTTTTGGAAATGATTCTATTTTGAGCTCAAGCAAAGAGAAAAGGAATGCAAAAGCCGGCTCGTCTAATTTGCCATATTTCTTTACTTTCTCCTTATTCTTTGCTAATTCCTCAAATACAAATACAGGGGATATTAATCTGCATCCTGAATTGGACAATTTCTCAATAATTTTTCTCCTGTCAGATCCATTATTGAAGAAAGAGAATAGAATGCAAGCATCAACCACTAATAGTTTTGGCGGCGTTTGCTATAACCCATGCCGTTTAGCTACCTTTTCTTTGAGCTCAGAACCCCACTTAAGCGCTAATTCGTCTGTTATTTCGCTGTTTTTTAATAACTTATCAGCAACCTTAAACATCAGCCTTTCTGACAATTTTGCCCTTAATGCAGCAGAAAATACTGTTTTTACCTCTTCCTTGCTGAGCTCCTTAAATCCAATCTCCAGTTCAGCAGGTATGTGCACGCAAACTTCAGCCATTTTAACATCACTAATCCTAAATGATGATAACAACTATTTAAAGGTTTCTGACTTAGCTGCTGAAAACCTGCCTGAATACAAGCTGGTTGGCGTTAAAGAAGCCTATGAAATGCTTCAAAACAGCTGTCTGCTTATAAGCCCGGAGCACAAGG
>JASEIA010000012.1 GCA_030018575.1 Nanobdellota archaeon
GTGGCAAGTGGAGGTGAAATGGGCAATCGCAGCAAGCTGCGGGGTATCAGACCCATACAGGAATGAAAAAAACAGCCTTCTCTGAAACGAACGCGATATTCTTGAAAAAGTGGTGGAAGTTTATCCTGCTTGACGCGCTTTTTTTGGCTTCTGCTTTTGTGTTTTTTATGTATGCAAGGGCAAAGATAAAATCCTATTTTGCGCTGATAAGCCAGTATTCCGCGCAGGTTGCAAATGTGCAGCAAATGATAGCGCAAAACAGCGCAGGAAGCATGAACGAGATGACAGGGCTTCTTGCAATCCTCGGCCCATTGGCAAAGCAGGTTTCATTTTTCACGTTCTTTATTGTGCCGCTGGTGATTTTTGCCTTGTGGTGCATATTCCAGGCTCCGCAGTACAGCCTTATATTAAGAAACAGGCTTGTTCTTGTGACAAACTACATACGATTTGTGGTATTTGCAGGGCCTTTTTACGTTATAGGGCTTTTCCTGCTTAACGAGCTTTTTGACATTGCATACGCTTCATTTAGGGCAATAGGTTCAGTGAAGTTTATCCTGCTGTCCCTGCTGTTTATACTTGTGCTTTATACCAACCAGGTATTTTATGCATTCACGCTCAAGGACAGGTACAGGGAAATAGCAAAAAGCTTCATTTGCGTGATAAAAAGGAGTTATGTTATGCTTCCATGCTATCTTTTGTATGCGCTTGCCTGGATTCTGGCTCTTGCAGGCATGGTAAACTTTTTCCTTAAGTGGGCTTCTTCCAACGTGAACAGCATGGTTATTGCCGCAATCCCTGTTCTTGTTGCGCTCTTTTTTGTTGGCTGGGCAAGGGCTTTCTTCACTGTAAAGGCGGTGAAGTGCGAATAGGGATAGGTTTATTAAGAATAATTGCATTTTCTATTACCATGAGGAAATACGCTTTTCTGATAATAATATCCCTGCTTGTTGCTGTTAATATGGCATATGCAGAAGAATGCGCATCTTCTGATATGAGGCAGATGACTTTATACAATCCGGCGCATCTTGAGGCAATATTCGGCACTGCGCCATTGTGCGAGAACGGGCTTGTGCACATAAAAACAACAATCGGAGAGGGGAGAGGCGCAAGGGAATGGGACATCGGATATTTGTACGGCAATATTGAAACAAGGGAAGGCTCAAAAAGAATGCTTGTGAATGAAGGCAGCTTTATGTCCGCATCCGGAAACAGGGCTATGATAAATGTCACGGGCGGGCAGTTTGCAATAAATGCGGAGAATAAGGGAAATCTGCTGTTTGATGTTTCAAAAGCAGCTTATTTCAAGAATTATTATTTCTTTGTGCGCAAGGATGAAGAATGCAATATGCTTGCATCCCTTACTCCTGTTGCAACTTACCTTAATATTACAGGAGAGGGGATTGCAATATTCAACCTGCTTTACAGCAGGTATAAGGCGGGAGAAGAGCTTGAGGATAAATACCTTAACCGGGTTTCAAACCTTTACGGGATTGATTTGTCAAATGCAACTTATCTTGAAATGCAGGCATTGACAAAAGGCAGGAGCGGCTTTGGCGATATTGAGGTTTCCTCTGATGAAAAAATAAAGCTGAGGCGGTATTACCATGTGCAATTGAATCCTGAAGGCGGACAAACAGGATACATGGACATTGTATTTGCAAATAATGCGCAGATTTTTGGAAATGAAGGGCAGAACCTTGGAATTTCTGTTAGAGACGAAACAAAACCGGCATCGCTGAAGCTTTCAATGGGAAATGAAGATATTATTGAGATTGCAAAGGGCGCACTTATGGCGTTCAAGGATAATTCAATTTATGAAGCCTGTGCAGTGGGGCAGGCTGAAAACCTTAAGCTGAACAGCGGCGTATGCGCTTTTTTTGACAAAACCTCCGGCCTGATAAGGCTAAAGCCTTGGAGAACGAAGATAACAACCACTATTGAAACACTTGAAGGAGAGACAATAAGCGAAAGGACGAGGGGAAAGCCAATCTACCTTACATTAACCTATCCTGCTGTTTCTGCGTACAATAATTTATATCTAAAGGAGTTTGAGGCGAATGATATTGACAGCAGGGTTGTTGTCGAAAAGCAGGGCATTGCAGGCTCCATGGCATTCAGCAGGGATGATGTTGTAATGGAAGGAGGAGCAAACTGGTATGACTTTGGCACAAGCTTCAAGTCATTGATTTATGACGCAGGGAATAAGTTTTATAGCTTGTTTGAATGCGTGCTCAGCGAAAGGCAGTGCTATTTTGACGGCACTCTTGTTTCAGGGGAATTCCGGAGAATGAGAGGGCAGATTGAAAGATGCAATTCCAATGCTGACTGCGGCGAAGGAAGGGAATGCATGCAAAAGCTGTGTGTGAGGCAGGCTAGCTGCCAAAGGCTGACTAATGTTAATGCAGGAGGCGAGCCTGCAAATTCAGTTGATATTGTGTTTGTTTCTGACAGGTATATGAAAGAAAGTGATTTCTTACGTGATGTAGGATATGCAGTAAATGGAGACGGAACGCATATTGGCATTTTGACTGTGGATCCTTTCAGCCTGCAAAAGGAAAAATTCAACATATGGGCAATTTATACAGGAGAAACAATGCTCCCAATGGACTCAAGCATGAGAAGCGAGCTAACTCCTGCAGAGAGATATATAAATTCAATGGGAATGAACTGCCCTTCTGGGGACAGGATTATAACGCTTTCAGGGCTTGATTTTGGGGTTTTTGCGAATTTTGGGGGAAATGCGTATGTTTCAAGGGCAAGGGAAGGGGAATGGTTCACGGCAGCAACAGTCCACGAGTTCGGGCACAGCTTTGGCCAGCTTCGGGATGAATACAACCAGAGCAAGGCAGGCGAAACCAGCGCATGCTATGCAGGACCGCCGAATTGCGTTGTAGCGTCGGCAGCTATTGGCACTTACGGCTGGACCCCGGAAAATGCAGCTGAAGCTGTTTCAAACAACTGGAGAGGATGCGGGGGAGAATGTGGAAGGCTGTATAACAGCTATTTAAGGCCGAGCTTTAATTCGATAATGAGATATCCCGAAGAAACAGGCGGGGATGTATTCAACACGCCAAGCAAGGCGTGGATTCAGAGAATTCTTGATAGGTATTAACTAACATCAATTATTAATGCGGGGGACAGGATTCTCACTTCGTTCGAGCCTGCCCCCCTAGTTAAAGCATTAATTATACTCCAATGATTTATAATTAAGAATTTTAATAATATGCGGGGGACAGGATTCGAACCTGCGAAAGCACTAAGCTAATGGGTCCTAAGCCCATCCCATTTGACCGCTCTGGCACCCCCGCGAATTGATAAAAATGTAATGCCTTGTCTGTATAAAAATGTTTGCAATCAGAAATAAAACAAAAGAAAAAATAAAAGCCGCCTTTTACAGGCGATTTACTTCCCCGCTTTTCTGTGATTGCTTCTCTTTTCCCACTTCTGCCATGTGTATTTCCTCAGCTTTGCGGTTTTCCCGTAGCCGCAGTCAGAGCAAACTCCCCTAATCTTGTGGTATGAGTATCTTCCGCACCTTCTGCACCTTATGTGAACGTCCTTGCCGGACTTCTTTCCCATTGATACTGAGCCTTTAGTCATAGTGATTCCTCCTTAATGCATTTTTCTGCGCTGCATTGCCTGCGCGCTCAGAATGTGGAGCGCGCTCCGCGGGCATGAGCGCAGTGAAATGCCCGCTCGAGGCTGATAAGGAGCTTGCCCCTTATGCAGGCGATATTAAGACTATCATGTCTCCGCGTATGAACACTGTGCCGAGCTTTCTCTTCACTGCCCCGCTCTCGTCGCGCTCTTCAGCATCGCCAAGAACAGTGTTAATGTGTATGTCAAAAGCCTTTAGGCTTCCGACAAACTGTGTCTTGTTCTTGAGCTCAACAAGAACCCTCTTGTTCCTTGATGCGTTTAACGCGTCCAACGGTCTGTCTGTTTCCATTTTAATTCCTCCAAATAAATAAATTAAACTGCATTTGATATAATGCCCCTCCTTTTTAAATGTTTCTAAGGGCAAAGAGAAAAAGCCCTACCGCAAGGTTTATAAATAACCCTAAACTTCGTTCTCTCTATGGCTTGCTCGTTTATGAGTGGCCCCTTGAACGCAACGAAGTGAAGTGAAAATGGCATTAACAAGCAGAAGACCGAAAAGGAAGACATCAGGCGGAAGGTACCACGATTACCAGAAGAAAAGGGCAAACCAGGCAAGAAGGCTGCCCACGCTTACAAAGCTCGGAGACAAGAAGGCAATAGAGCTTAGGAAGCTTGGCGGCTCAAGAAAAACGCTTCTGCTGGAATGCAATGAGGCAAATGTTTACAATCCAAAGGAAAAGAAATACGTTCTTGCAAGGATAAAGACAATTTCTGAGAACAAGGCAAACAGGCACTTTGTAAGGCGAAACATCCTGACAAAAGGCGCTATTATTGAGACAGACATCGGCAAGGCGCGCATTACTTCACGCCCGGGGCAGGAAGGGGCTGTTAACGCGGTTCTTATTCAGTAAGATTAGTTTTTAGAAACATTTTTAACGCCATAAGAACTATCCTATTGTATGAAAAAAATGCGGATTCTGATAATTGCATTGTGCCTCCTTCTTTCCGGGTGCGCTGAGCAGGGATGGGACCCTTATTCCGGCGGGCATGATTTTAACAGGTTTCTTGCTGAAAAGAATGCATCTGCCGGGGATTTTGCAATACAGGTTGACACTGCAATAAAAGCCTCTTCCTCAAACACAGAAAGGGCTGAGCTTCTATTCCTGCTTTCAAGGGTAAAGAATGACAGGGTGCTTGCAACGTTTGCAATGGACTTTTTCCACAAGGCTGCTGAAGAATCAGAAAACAGGGAGGAGAAAGCTGTTTTGTATGAAACAGTGGCAAGCATTGACGACACAAGGTATAATCACCTCAGGTCGGCAGAGGCATGGCTGATGCAAAAGAACAATAAAAGAGCCTGGATTAACCTGCAGAGGGCTGCCGGCATTAAAAGCGCATGGACATTTGACATACAGGGAATAACTAATACTGCCTCATTCAGCAGGGCTTTCACAGGCATTTCAATCGGCAGCACTGCAATTGGGCTTGGAAAGGATGATTTGCTTGTAACGCAGGCGCATAAGGTAACAAGGGATTTCTCTATTCCAAAACTTCCTTCGCCTTACACTGAAACGCTTCTTGGCACTCCGGGGGGAAAATCTGTTGATATAATAAAGGCGGCCGGCGTGAAACAGTCAGTTGCATCAGGCACGATTGCAAAAGAAATGGACGGGAAATGGTATGCCTCAAATGAGGATAATGTTTTCATGTTTGAAGTCCCTGTTTCAGTTATTGAACAGCCGACTACAAGGTTCCTGAGGCAGGATATTGCATTAATCATTGATACAAACGGCATGGCAGCAATCGCAAGGAACGCTGTTGAGCAGAATGCAACAGCTGCAATGGCTGGCTGCGATTCTTCAGGCGATGTTAAGGCTGCAAATTACCTTGCTGACAAGGGAATTAAAGTTATCTGCGGCTCAGGCAGGATGCTTCCACTGCTTGTGGGCCTGCATTTGAACATTGTTTCCGGGGCTTTCAGGGGAGAAGGAGAGAAAATTGTCTTTGGAGGCAATGAATTAAAGATAGGCAGATATGAGCCTTTGGTTGCGATGGATTATGCAGGGAAAGCCGAACCATTGCTTGGCTATTCAACACCTTCAAGATATTTCCTTGAGCTTGAGAAAAGAGGGGCTAAGATGAATTATTTTGTTATCGAAGTTGACGACAGGGGGCAGATGGATAAGGTTTTGAAGAAGGCAATGGAAAAGAAGGCTTCAATAGTTGCTGTCAGGGTTTACAATGAAGAGGATTATGATGAGCTTAAGGCATGGCTTGAGGCAAATGCGGGCAGGAAAGCTATTTTATTTGATTCCGAGGCATCTGAATTTGGCTATAAACTTGCGCGGGAATTCAGAAGCCAGACGTTTTTTGGAGACATAAATCCTGTTGTGAGCTAATATGAAGAAAATATACCTTGTATTGGCTTTTGCATTTGCTTTGCAATTGGTGTTTTTGTTTCAGGGGCACAATATATGGTGGGATTCTTCTGTTTATCTCGGGATGGGGCATTACATGTATTCTCTTGGAGAAACAGGAATATGGGAGCACGTGCGCCCTCTTGTTTTTCCGCTTATGCTTGGATTCTTCTGGAAGCTTGGCTTGAATGACGTTCTTTTTGGTTATCTGCTTACAATGGCTTTCAGCCTTGGAAGCGCTTTATTGGCTTACCTGATATGCAGGAAGATGTTTAGCAGCGAGGCAGGGGAGATTGCCGCTTTAATATTGGCTTTCAGCCCCCTATTCTTTGAATCAACATTCAGGCTCATGACTGAAATACCTTCTGTGTTTTTTGCATTATTGGCATTGTATTTTTACATTTCCAAAAAGCCGCTTGCTTCCGGGATGTTTGCAGGCATTGCTTTTTTAACCAAGTTTCCGCAGGCTCTTGTCATTGCTGTCATAGGCATTGCATTTTGTTCGAAATGCATGGCATTTCGGATATCCGAAAATGCACGGCATTTTCGAATAATCAGGAAATGGAAAGAGGCAGGCAAGTTCACTTTGGGCGCTTTATGCTTTATTTTGCCTTACCTTGCTTTTAATTACTTCATGTACGGCAATCCCTCTGTGTTTGCAGATGCTGACTCAATAATTAGGAATTCAGGCGTTTGGCTGTTTTCAGGCCCTGCTTATTATTATCTTCAGGGGATTTTAAAGCAGAACCCGCTGTACATTCTTTCTATTGTTGGCATTTATGTTTGCGTGCGCGAAAGAAAATACGCCCTTCCTGCCCTGGCTATTGCATTTTTCGCGTATTTTTCATATCACGTGCACAAGGAAATCAGGTTTGCGCTGCTTATGATGCCTTACCTTGCCATTCTAACTGCTGTGGGCATTAAGAGGATGTTCAAGCAGCAATGGATATTCTGGGCTGTCCTTGTTATTGCTGCGATTGCATTTGCATCGCAATTGCCTGAAGAGCCTATTTTGGGAGAGGCGCATGACGGCTATATGAAGTTTCTTGAGGGGAAGGAAGTTACTGGCGAGGTATTGACTATGTATCCGCAAGTAAATCTCTACTCACAAAAGGCGGTGACGCCGATGTATTACATGGTATTTGACAAAGAGCTTGCGCAGAAGTGGATTGACTATCTGAATAACCCGAATAATGTGCAGTATGTTTTCACTGACAGCTGCAATATGGTTTGCCATCCGAAGGATGACTTGGAATGCGAAAGAAAGAAGGAAGAGCTGATGAATGTTCTTAGAGAGAAGTTTGAGACAGCTTATAATGAGAAGAGCGAATCGTGCGAGTATTGGGTGTTTGAGAAGGCTTAAGCACACGACGGATGCCCTGCGCCAAGCTTTGCGCAGATTTCTGAAAGCAATTCGCCTTCTGTGACAAGCCCCTCGTGCTTTTTCTCGTCAACAAGCAATGAAGGATAAGTGCTTATGCCATAGACTGTCTTGAGCATCTGTATCATTGCTTCCTGCTCAAATGAGGCGTCAAACGAGAACACCAAAAGCTCTTCAGGGAACATTTCCTTCAAATGCGTGAGAATCCTTGACTGGGCTCCGCAGCTTGAACATTTTTCCTCGTTGGAATAAAAGTAAATTATTGAAGCCATGTTCCTGCCGCACATCTTTTCCGCCTTTTTTGCCAAAAGCCAGTACTTGAGCTGCGCAAGGATATACTCGCGCTTTACATCATTAAAATTCTCATCAGAAACATGGGTTCCCTGTATGTAGCTCTCTATCTTGTCGCCTGTCTTTGAAAGGGTTTGAAGATGATTGTCCATCGCATTTGACACAATCAGGCACTTGTCAGCCCCGACAGACTCTTCCAAAAACAATGTCTGGAGCTGCATGCTCTCGTAATCCATTTTCTGCGATGATGCAACAAGCTGGAGCGACTCAACCCTCTTTTCAGTAAGCAGCACTCCCATCATAATTCCCAATGAGAAGAACAAAAACGTGATGATTGCGGCTATTGCAAGGTTCTTCCTGCTCAGCTTCCTTTGCACAAGCTCTACCATTTTTGCACCTTTCCTATCATCAGCTCAAAAAACACCCACACCCACACTGTTGAGGCAATGAAGCTGTAAAGTATGAGGTATGCCGGAACAGCCAGCACGCCGTTTTTGAGTATTTTCTCCCTGGTAAATTTGTATGCAAAGTATAAAAAGGTTATTGATAAGGCAAGGGCGGTAATTGCAAAGAAAGCATTTGTAAGATTTATGTTCAATACAGAAAAGTCATTTACCATTGAATAAATCCAGCGCCTGAAAACAAATATCACGTCAAAATTAATATAGCTCATGTCATAGAGCCATTTCACAAACGGCTTGATTATCATTGTATAGCCTACGAGGATTAACATTATGGAAGCAAGAATGCCTGAAACAAACACGTGAGGCAATTGAACCATGCCAAAATCCCCGTATTTTTTGTTGAACACAAGCCCCTTGTAATTAAACAGGTTGAGCATTGTGCCCTTGTACCAGCGGTTCCTCTGCCTGTAAACGCCTTTAAGGGTGTCAGGAACCACTGTATAAACGCTTACGCCCAAAAGCTGGACAATCTTGTAATGATGCTTCTGCAGCCTCAATGAAATTTCCAGGTCTTCTGTGATGTTTTTCTCTGCAAATCCGCCCAATTTTCTCACAACATCCGCCCTGTACACGCTGAAAGGCCCGGGAATCACGTGGACGCAGTCCTTGCTTGCCATTATGTTCTTCAAGAACAGGTTGATTACATACTCGCACCACTGCATCTTCTGGAGCATTGTCTTCGGCTTGTACACCCTCATTAAAGGCAGAACAGCGCCAACTCTCTTGTCAGAAAACTTCGGAAGTATTTTTTTCAGGGCTTTTTTTTCTATGAATGAGTCGGCATCAAGGCAGGTGAAGAATTCGCCTTTTGCCATTTTCAGCGCCTCGTTCAATGACTCGCCCTTGCCCTTGTTTTTTGGGTGGTTGACAAGCCGGATGTCTGTCTCCCTGTGCTGCCACATGACTTTCTCAATCCTCTCTTTTGTCCTGTCCTTTGAGCCATCATTCACTACAATTATCTCAAGCTTGTTTCTCGGATAGTCAAGGCTAATTGCGGAAAGCATTGTCTTTGCTATAGTGTCTTCCTCATTCAGGACAGGGATTGTTATGGTAACTCTTGGAAATTTTTCCAGCTTTTCATGTTCCTTTTCCCCGCTTTTGTCAAGGAATGTAAGGAGCCAGAACACAAGGAAGAACATGGAGAATGCATAAAGCGCCCATACAAAGAGAATTGGGAACGAAATCAACCTATAACCTCCCAAACCTGAACGCCTTCTTTATCATAGGATTTCCTGAAATTAGACTTGCTGTATTTCAAAAGGAACATAAGCCCTTCTTCCTGTGATTTCCAATGCTTCTGCATTATTTCATTGTCAATCCAGATGTAATTTATATTGTACTTGCTGATTATCTGCATTGCCTTTTCCAAATCCCTTGTATTCAGCAATTCCTGCGAATCCTGCCATCTTTGGTTCACATTCGGGGCAAGCCAGAGATTCTCATCCATCACATTCTTCTTGCCTGCAAACGAAATCCAGTGCCCCCTGCTGTAATCAGAAAACACAGCCCCTGCAGGAAGGGTTCCAATGTATTCCATTGCCCCCAGGGTTTCGGGATTCGGCTCTTCCGCAACAAACCTCTGAGAGTATGAAATGTACGAGAACAAAAGCCCGCACGCAAGTATGAGAAGCACAAAATTCCTGAACACCTTGTTTTCCCACCTTGAATTGTAAATATCAGCAAAGCCGTATGCCGCAAATACCGCAATGAAAAAATTAAGCAGGAATATTGCCTTTGGCGCAAAAAAGCTTGTCACGAAAAGCAGCGAAACAGAGAAGAACACAAAAAGGTTCCTGTATTTTGCATGCCAGTGCGCTATAATGCCGAAGACAGCAAGCATCAATGCAAAGATGCCTATTCCGTAATTAGCCCCTAATTCTGAAATAAACGCTGACAGCGCCGCATTAAATCCGGTTGCGCCTGTCTCGAACAAGAGCCTTTCAAATCCCGTGTTCATAACAAGCCAGCCGTAGTATGCTGCTGATGCAAGAACTGAAAATGCCAGCGTGACAAAAAGAAGCCCCTTCTTCTTCAGCATGAAAAATCCATAAAAGAATAGAAGGGCAAGACAAAGTATCCCTATTGTAAAGTCAAACAATGGCGCAAGCATGAAAACAGGAATTGCAATGCATCTGGCAAATGACTTTCTTGAAAATAGCCAGAATCCAAGCAATGCAATGCATACTGCAAAAGAAGCTGAATTCAAGGTATTAAACAGCCATAGGAATGAAGGCGATGCTATCAGGACAGCCAATATGAGCTTCTTCGGCTTTATTTCAAAATCCTTCAATAACAGCATGAAAAGCAGAAAGCTTATTGCGCCCAATATGAAAGGCACAAGCGGAATAATAAAATCAGGCGCTATTGAAAGCACAGCCCTTGCGCCCATAGGGTATGCTGCAAACCTCCCGCCAAAGCTTAAAGCATCCTCGAAGCTAATCTCAGCAGAGCTTCTTACAAGGAAGTAAGCTTCTGTGCCGGGAAGCATGGATTCCGGAGCCCTGAATAGGAAAACAAGCAAAAGGCTCAATACAAGGGCAAGAGCCAGCAGTATGCTAGCAAACAAGCCTGTAAACTTTTGCCTTTTCCCTGCTAAATTCTTCATTAAAGCATTCTGTGTTGGCATATTTCAGGTCCTCCATTTTATACATATCTTTTGTTGACCGCGACATCAAGACATAATCAACCCCATACTTGTGCATAAGCTGCGTTGTCTTTACCAGCGACTCTGTCGTAAGCATGAGCTTCACGTCATCATACCTGTCAGGCGCAAACATGAATATATTGTCAGCAACTGTTTTTCTCTTTGCAAAATATTCAATAAGGTTTCCCTCATTGATGTTTCCAAGGACTGTTGAATCTGCTTCTGAATTGTCCCTGAGCCATTGCAATGCGGCAATCTCGTCTGATGAGACTGTATTTTTTATGGCTTTGCTTGTGCCTGTGTAAGAAGGTATTCCCAGCAAAAGCACTATGAGCGCAATGAAAGCCGCAAATATGGAATTGCGAAACCTTGAAAACTTTGTCAGCTTTATGTAAGCAATTGCCTTGGCTATTGATATTGCAGAGAGTATTGAAAGGAGCAGGCCAAGGAATATCATTCCTGTCGTGAAGTTTATCAGCCTTAGGAAAAGCAAAAGGAAGTCGGCAAGCACAAGCCCGCTCAGGAGGAAAGCTGAATCGCTCTTTTCCCAGGCAATGCCGAATATGATGCCCACTGCGCCCAGTATCAAGGGTATAATGCCTATGTTGTAAATCAGCGAGAATATGTTTATCCCCTGGAAATAAGAGCTGTACAAAGCAGAGGGAACATTCTGAAGCACTGCGTAAAGCCCGAAGTCAAGGAATGCCTTTTTATAGACTATAAAGCCGAGAAGAACAACAAGCAGGACAGAGAATATGACTGCCTCGCTTGCCGCTTTTTTCATTTTTATTGACTCAATGCTCAGCAATATTGCGTAAAGCACGAATGATATTGCGAGTATGGCGGTGAACGGGTGGATTATGGGCAAAAGAAAGGATAGTATGACAAACCTGCCCCTGTGCGTTTCAATGTTCATAAGGCAGTATACCTGGTAGAAAATTAGCGGAAGCACTATCGAGTAAACAGACAGGGTGTTCACTGTGTTTGCCATAAAGATAGGGATAAAACCAGAGATTAAGGCAGCTAATAATGGCGCCGTCGTGTTTTCAGTAAGCCTTTTTGCGATTGCATATACTATGAATATCATCAATGCAAAGAATATTTCAGGCAATACCTTGAATGCCGCGAAATCAGGAAGAAATGAATTAAACCCGGCAAGCAAGAAGTTGAATATGTGCGAATCAATGACATATCTTCCCCCATAGCTTAGCTCGTCAAAAATCATCGGCTGATGGTTTTCTGTGATGTATTCAGTGTGCCTCAGGTTATAGTAAGCGGAATCATCGCTAAAGTAAGGGGTTTGCGAGGCAAACACAAGCCTCAGGAACAGGACAAGAATAAATATGGCAAAAAGGATTGCATAATCCCTTTTCATGCTTTTTCATCCTCGCTAAAATCAGCCAGCTCTTCATCGGGATTATCATCCGGGTCTTCAGGATTGCCATGCTCTTCCGGCGTATCATCTTCAGGCTTTTTCCTCGGGTCGTGCGGCTCGGGCTTGTCAGGCTGGATGTCTTCAGGGTCAGGCTGAACATCATCATCTGCTTCAGAAGGCGCCTCTTCCTCCTTTTTGTATCCGTCAAGCGAAGCCTGCTCCTGCTTCTCCTCAGGCTTCTTCCTCTCAATCCTTTCAACATTGCCAACCTTCCGCCCTATCTCGTCGCATTTTGCCTTCAGCATGTCGCCTGCAATGTCAAAGTAGTCAAAGAATTTTGGCGCTAATTTTAATTTTCTTGTCCTTCCGAATTTTTCTGATATGATAAACTGAAGATCCTTTAATGTGTGGATATGGTCGTAAGCGCCGTTTCCCCTCACTTTAATTAAGTCTGCCTGAAGTATCGGCTGCTTGTAGGCAATTATTGCCAATGTTTCCTGGGTCGGGCGGTCAAGCTCGGTATTTGACAGGAGCTTTGTTGAAAACAGGACATAATCCTTTCTTAAGGCAATCTTGTATTTTCCTTCATTCTCGACTATTTCCAGTGAGCCCTGCTTTTCATCATAAGATGCTTTCAGCTTCTGGACAGCTTCCTTTACAAGCCCTTCAGAGCCGATTCCCGCTGATTTCCCGATGTCCTCTATTGTCATGAAGCTGCCTGTGATGAAAAGGACAGCCTCTACCTTGTTTTGCATATCTTCCATGGTGTAGAAAAAGAGTTGGTTGTTTTTAAGCTTTGTTATGGGGATTTTTATGGCTTATTGTATGGCTTATTTTAGGCTTATAGGACTTGTAAAGGGCAAAAGGCGAGCCTCCGGCATGAAGTAAATTAAGCTATTGTTTTGGCATTGATAGAAGCAACCAGAATTCCAGCGGCCTTTTACTAAACCGAAAACGAAAAGCTTTATAATCTTATAGAAATAATGCATATGCATGGCCTTTTTTGATACTTTCAAGGATACTATAGAATTAGTGAAAAAGACATTCACTGTTATTGGCAAGAATCCAGCTATATTAAAGCCCACAATAAAGCAGGCATGGATTGGCGCGGTTGTTTATTTCCTGGTTATAGCCAGCATTTTTGCAATCGCATTTCCTTATAATATTCTCCCGATAATCGCGGCAATTGTGATTTTCTGCTGCATTATCTACCTTGTTTTCATATTTCCTTTTATCAAGATTCATTACAAGGCAGCCCAGTGCTGGATGGTTTACAGGACATTTGCCGGGAAAAGTGTGACATATGAAGAAGGGCTTGATAGGGCAAGGATAAACAAGAAAGACATAATCCTGCTGGGGGTTTTTGACATACTGCTCAGGGCGCTTGCAAACAAGCTGAAGCAGGGCACAAGGAAAGGGGGGCTCTGGCTTCTCATTGACATACTCTTGAAGATAATGGGAAAGGTTGTTGAAGAGGGATGGGACCTTATAGGGCATTACCTGCTGCCTGCAGCAATTATCAAGGAGCAGACAGTTATGGAAGCAATGCCTGAAATCAAGAATATAAGAAAGAATGTGCCGGGGGCGCTTGCAGGTGTTTTCGGGTTTGACTTTGTCGGCGACCTGATAGGCAAGTATTTTGCCCTCTTGTTCTTCCTGTCTGCATTCATCGGAGTTATGATTGCTGTTGCCTTGAAGGGAATATGGATTCCGCTTGTGATTCTGCTGATTATTTCATTTGGGCTTATGATGCTTGTAAATGTGCTTGTAGGCATGGTAAAGACAATATATTTCACCCTGTTTTACATGTCAATAACAATGCCTGACAAGATTTCAAAGCAGTATAGAAGTGAGGTTACTAATTATTTATTGAGCAACAAGAGAAGGCAGGGGACAGCGGGAAGGCCGCTCGGAAATATTTGAAGCGCGGCGGAGCCTGATATTATGCACGATACTATCTGTTGTGAGGTATTTTTAAGGCGTCATACCTTGAGGTGTTTCTAACTTATTCTTGTCGATAATTACGTCACAAAGCCAAATCTTTGCTTTAAATTTCTTAAGAAATCGCACAGCACGACGATACGAAAGTTGATAAATTTGCTTAAGGATTATGCCTAAGCAAAATATCCATGTCTGAAACTTTTTCGGCCCGAAATGATGAAACCATCTCGGATGTCCGGCTGCCTTAAACAACCGAAAAACTTTTCTATCCAAACGTTCTTCTTTGCTCATGGTGGAGCTCATCCTCCACCCTGCGCCTCTTCAGGGTAAAACCTTAAGAGGCATTGTTTTTAATAAGATTTTCTACGGAGCCCCAAGTTCCATAATCTTTTTATACCTTGCATATTGATTATTCTACAAATGGTGCTAAGCTATCCTGTAATCATTACAAGCTTCCTGATAAGCTTCGCGCTTGTGCTTATTGCAATGCCATTATGGATTAAAAGGGCGCACAGGGCAGGGCTTACCGGAAAAGACATGCACAAGGCAGACGGAAGGCAGGTTGCAAACCTTGGCGGGCTTGTAGTTATTTTTGGTTTTCTTTTCGGAACCCTTGCTTATATCGCAATTGACACTTTTGTAATAGCCCACACGAATATCCAGACTTATGTTCAGCGGGATTTGGGGATAATGGCAGGGCTTGTTGCCATGCTTATACTTACAATATTGGGGCTGGCGGATGACATACTCGGCTGGAAATTAGGGCTTAGGCAGTGGCAGAAGCCGATTCTTGCATTGCTTGCAGCAGTGCCTCTTGCTGTTGTGAATGCGGGGCAGACAACAATGGCGCTTCCTTTAATCGGAAGGATTGACATAGGAATCATCTTTCCGCTTGTTGTAATACCTTTTGCAGTGAGCGGAGCTGCAAACGGGTTTAACATGCTTGGGGGCTATAATGGGCTGGAAGCAGGCATGGGGATATTGATTCTTTCAGCGCTTGCTTATTTCACGTGGATAAACCAATACAGCCACATTGCAGTCATGGCTTTATGCATGGTATTTGCTTTATTGGCTTTTTACATATTCAACAGGTGCCCTGCAAAGGTATTCCCGGGAAATGTGCTTTCCTACCCTCTTGGCGGGCTTATAGCAATTGTTGCAATACTCGGAAATATGGAAAGGATAGCTGTTGTATTATTTCTTCCATTCTTTGCAGAGTTTGTTTTAAAGCTAAGGGGCGGGTTCAGGAAAGAAAGTTTTGCAAAAATCCGCTATGACGGAAGCCTTGACGCGCCTTACCCTAAAATATATGGGCTTGAGCATCTTGCAATAAGAATCCTGCAGCAGTTCAAGAGAAGGGTTTTTGAATGGGATGTAACACACCTAATTTTTGCATTTGAGATTCTGCTTATAGTGTTTGTTCTTGTGATTTACAGGGCGCTGTGAAAAAGGAGGCTTTTGCCTTCTCTCTTGCTATCTGGTTCCTTTTCTTCCCCAATAATCTAATGCTACCTTCAGCTCAGGGCACTTCTTTGCCGCAACTGCCAAATCAATGCCTGCAAGATAAGCTTCCACTGCTTCCCTCATTGCCTTTGCCCCTGCATAGCTTCCTGAAGGATGCCCGTGGATTCCGCCGCCAATCTGAAGCATTATGTCAGTGCCAAGCTTATTCATTACCTTGTCGACAAGCAAAGGGTGCAGTCCGCCTGAAGAAACAGGGAATACAGATTTTGTGCCAAACCATTCCTGCGGCAGTGTATGCATTTGCGCATTTGCTTCAACTTTATCATCAACAATTTGCTTTTCCAAAAACATTACTTCCTCTGCAGAGCCGACAAGCTTGCCGATATTTGCAGTGCCTATATGAAATTGGTCAACTCCCAAAAGCCTTACGCATTTTGCAACGCAGTTCATTGAAAAGCCATGCGTAGGAATTCTTGTCATTGCGCCGTGCATTGCACGATGTGCATGAATCGCTAATCCCAAATCGCCGCAAATTTCCCTTACTGATGCAACAGCTGCCCAGCCTGTTGTTATTATGTCAATCATTGCGTACTCGCCGCCGTGCTCTTTTATGAACTTTGCCCTTTTTTCCATTTCTTTCACAGTAGGGCCTGTTATGTTAATCAAATAGCTTTTTTTCTCGCCTGTTTTCTTCTCAATCTTATCGCGCATTTTCAATGATTCAACAACCCTCTTCTTGAATGGATTAAATTTCTGGTCAGCAAGATTTTCATCGTCTTTCAGCAAATCCAATCCGCCTTCCCAAATCTGCCTTCCGACTTCAACGTGCTGGCTAGTTGTTAATCCTACCTTTGGCTTTGCAACTGACAGCATTAACGGCCTGCCATAAACCTTGAATATGTTTCTTACGCCTCTTCTTCCAAACTTTGGGCCTGGGAATGATTTTACAATCTTTTTTGTGAATTCAATATCTTCTAATCGTAATGCGTCAACTGCCTTCATTCCAAACACATTGCCTGCTATTGACGCTAAAATCTGACTCATGTTTCCTTCCTCAAAATGGTCTTCAGGATATGCAATCTTAATCCATCTGCCTTTTGCCTCAAACACTTTTGCGGCAACTGCCTGCACATTCTTGTAATTCATTGCCTTTAAAGCAGACCATGTGCCCACAGAGCTTTCAGCTGCAACAGCGCCCCACGCCCTTTTTGCAGTGCTCCACTTAGGGACCTTAACCCTGAATGATGCAATCACGTCATGCGAATCAGGCTTGTAGCCCATGTCAATGAAATCCTCGTATCCTGCCATTTGAAATCACACTCCTTTTTACAGCTCATCTAATGGATTTGGAAGTATATAAAATTGTCGAAGAACAAGAAATATCATTTATTGTATGCATAGTGCCTTCTGCCTTCGCCATCTTTGCTCTTAAGCACAAACTGGTCTCTTTTTTCAGCAACAGGCTCTTTTGTTTCTTTCCTGTGCAGCGCCCCATACTGCTCCATTGAAAGCCTCTGCCTTCCTTCTAGGGCAGGCGCTACTATTCCCCTGCCAATAGCATCTGCATACCCCTCGCCTATCACGCCGCTGTAAACAACTGCCGAGCTTCCGCTGCCGTATGAAAGGAACACAACCCTTCTGCCTGCAAGGCTCTTTCTTGCATTATGCTCTGTATCAAGAATGCTTGCAAGGCTCAGGAATACAGAGCCTGTATAAATATTTCCGACATGCGCGCACCCTATAACAGACGGCTCCACCTTCTGCCTGAAAACATTTTCGCTTTTTTTTATCCTGAGAATTTCCATTAATTTGCTTTTATCTCCAAGCATATCCCGCTCATTGGTCAAAAGAGGGCCAAAAGGGCCCAAAATGTGCGTTATTTCGTCAACATACTCTTCTGCAAGAATCCTCTCAAGCGCCTTTTTTCCCATTTTCGGAAACGGAAGATGGAAGGCAAAATAATCAATTGCGCCTGTAAAATCATGCGAATTTTTAACAGCCCCTGTTTGCAGCGCATTGCCCTTGAATCCCCTGAATGCCCTTGCAACCTGCTCAACATAGCAGTCAAGCGAATGCTTGCCGTTGACTATCGGCGTTTCATGCCCGTGCGGCCTGTAAAAGTCATAATCATCCTGCATTACCCATGACGCAACGCCCCTGTCAAGCGAGACAAGCCTTGGGTTTTCAGTGACAAGCATGGCAACAGCCCCTGCGCCCTGCGTGTATTCTCCCGGCGAGCCAATGTCGTATTTTGCAATGTCGCTTGCGATTACTATTGCAGCTCTCCCCTCAGAAGGAGCCCATGTGCCGGGGCTTTCCCTGTGCCTTACAACAAGCCCTGCCTTGTTTTCACCTGAATTTATCCAGTTAACGCTGTCAAGCAATGCTCTTGAGCCTGCAACGCACGCTGACTTGTACTCAACGCCCATGCAGTGCTGGAAGCTTCCTTTGCCGTAAACCTGCTCAAGCATTCCAATTACGTATGTAGTTAACGGCTTTGATTCATCCAGGCCGCCTTCTGTCGCAATATCTATTCTTCCTATGTTTTTTGGGGAAAGATTGTTTTTTCTCATCAGCCTCAGGCAAGCTGTTGCAGCCATTGTCGCTGTATCCTCATCAGAATCAGGTATTGCCATCTGCTTAACGCCAATGCCCTTCTCAAGCTTTTCGCGGCTTACACTTCTCGCATCTGCAAAGTCCCTGTAGTCCACGTAAAGGCGCGGTATGAATAATGCAATATCGTCTATTCCTGCTTCCATCCCTTTTATTTTTAGGCGGATTATATTTAAGCTTTTCTATGCTTTAATCCATTAATCCGGCGCCCTTGCAACAGCCTCTGCCTCTTTCCTTACAAGAACAGCCCTTTTTCCGATTAAGTTAGAAAGCCTTGAAACAGGCATTGAAAGGATGTCTGAAACAGTCACTATGTTCTTTACCAATAATCTTCCAAGGGATGCGTTGTCAACTGTATGAAGGACAGTGATGGGATAGACAGCGTAAATGTCAATGATGTTCTGCAGGCTCTGCCCTTCTGGATGGCTCCAGCCCATAAGCTTCAATCCAACACTCTTTGAATACATCTCTGACTGCTCCGAAAACCTTGAATTTGTTATTATCATTGCGCCTGTGAATTTATCTTTTAAATCCAAGTATCTTGCATACACATACAATGGCGTTTGCACATTCACCCACATGCCCTGCTTTGAATGGTGCTTGCATTCAACAAGCAGCTTTTCCTTTCCTTTTTCAGCAATGAGGTCTATCTCGTGGGTTATCCCGCTCCTGCCTTTTACCGCCTGGTTAAGGCTGATTTTGTATCCCATCCGCTCAAAAACCTTTGCAGTGAACTGCTCAAAGGAAAACCCCTCATTCCCCCTGCCAAGCCTTGTGATTGCCCATTTTATTGCATACCTTGAGGAAGCGGGCATGTCCAGCTTTTTCAGCTCCCTGAATGCAAGCCTGTAAAGCTTTCCTGTATAAATGCCGTCATAGAGCATCGGCGTTATTCTTTTGATTACTTCTTCTGCAGTTGCTTTTTCAGCGCCTGCTCTCATTAATGAGTTTAAAAGCTTTTTAGGGTCAAACTTGACTCTTTCGCCGTTTGACTTGGTAATTGTTACGATTGTTATGCACCTCTTATAGTAAAATATAAGGTTAATGCTTGTTTTAAGGCTTTGGGTGGGTGGAAAGGCGGATGGCTGTGATACAGCCATGTGAGAGTGGCTGCGCTTGTCCTGAAAAGCCTTTGGCTTTTCAGAGCGTGCCGTTGATGATTGTTTTTGCGCAGCCAGCCACGTCCTTCAGGTTTTGCATAATCTTCTCCTGATTTGCATTATATAAAGCCAGATAATTAAAGCTCTTTGTTTCCATGTTGAAGTGTTTTGCAGTAACAAATGCAACAGCCTCTGCCTGTATCTCTTTCTGCTCTTTTGATAATTCTGAAGTATTATGCAATAATGCGTGCGCTATTTCATGCAAAAGCGCATTAATCTGCGTGTTATTGCTTTTGCTGCTATTAATTGTGATATTGCCGTTTGCTGCATAGCCGTGCAAATCCTCCCTTAAATCCTCAAAAGCAACATTAAGATTTTGCTTTTGGCAGAAATTTAATAGCTTTTGCATTAATCCTTCTGTTTCCCCTTTAACTTCAATATCTATATCCGGCAGAGGCTTGCCTTCTGTCTGCGAAATGTCAAAAACGCTTACTCTCCTGAAATAAGTTATTGTTTCTTCTTTCTCATCCTCAATCTTCCTGCTCTTTGCAGGCGCAAGAATCCTTATTGCCCTGCTTCCTTTGATGACACTCCTTCCCAATTGCTTCCATTTATGAAAGCCCGCCACTCTTGCTGCATTTGGCATCTGGAGATAAATTAACAGCTGATTGTACGGCGAGTAGTCCCAGAACCTTGACATTATGTTAAGGTATTCTTTGAAGAATTGGGATTTCTTTGCTTCTTCTGTTTCACTTGCAAGTTGCTTTAGAGCTTGCTCAACCTCTTTTAAGTTCATTTGAATCCTCTTTTGAAATTTCTATTGCCTTGCATTTTGACTGTTCAACTAACAGCTTTAACTCATCAAGGGAAGGCAGGCTGAGCATATATCTTGATGCAAATATCCTGCTGTTTATACCTCCAAGCGCGTATTTAACTTCAACATTCTCCTTATTGCTGGATAAGATTATGCCGATTGGCTCATTATCTTCCTCTGAATTGACTTTTGACTTGAAGTAATTGAGATAAAGGTTCATTTGCCCTATGCCTGCATGGCTTGCCTGCCCTGCTTTTAGGTCTATCAATACATAGCATCTCAGAATTTTGTTATAAAACACTAAATCTGCATAGAACTGCTTCCTGCCAATGCTCATCCTGAACTGCCTTGCCACAAAGCTGAATCCTTTTCCTAATTCCAAAAGAAACATCTTAAGGTTTGCAATTATTCTTTCTTCAAGCTCTTTCTCGGAATAAGAAGGCGGCAATTTAAGGAATTCAAGCACATAAGGGTCTTTAACCGCATCTTCAGGGTTCCTCACCTTATGCCCTTCTGAAGCCAGTTGGAGTAAGCCGCATTTAGTTTTTGCAGCCGGCAGCCTGTAAAACAGCTTTGATACAATTTGCCTTTTTAGTTCTTTCACGCCCCAGTTTTCTTCATGGCATTGTTTTTCATAAAATCCCCTCTCTTCATTATTGCTTATGCTGATTAATTCAGTATAATGGCTCCAGCCCAATTTGCCAGACG
>JASEIA010000130.1 GCA_030018575.1 Nanobdellota archaeon
GTGGGAAGGGTTCATGAGGCTTATAAGCGGGACTATTTTTAATGGCGTGTGGGAAGCAAACTGGACAACAAACGCATCACTGCTTCCAGGCGCGCTTGCAAACTACACGATATATGCAAATGACACAGCCAATAACACGGTTGAATGGGATAGCAACTTCTCTGTGAATTACAGGCCAACGCAGGGACAGCCTGTTATATATTCAGGGCACTTTAACACGACTTTTGGGAACCTGACATGCTATAACATTTCAACAACAGACGCTGACGGGGATGCTGTTGTTAATGTGTTTGACTTCAGGCTGAATGGGGCGTCTGATGCAGTGCTTAACATGCCGTTTGAGGCAAACAGGAATTACACGCAGGCAAAGGATTACTCGAGCTACGGGAATAACGGCACTGTGTATGGGGCAAGGCTTACAAGCGCAGGAAAATCAGGAAGCGCATATTACTTCGATGGAATCAATGATTACATCGACCTTGGCAATCCATCTGCCTTGAACACAAATTTCACCGCATTTGCGCTTGAAGCATGGGTTATGATAAATACAACGCCGACTGGAGAGCCAGTAATAGTAGGAAAAGGGGCTGGAATTAAATATGCCCTTACATATTACAGCGACGGCAAAATCTATTTCTACATATATACCGGCTCAAATTATATAAGCAGCGGCACAGGATTTAGCCTGAATGAATGGCACCATATTGTAGGGACATTCAATGGAACAGGGAAAGCGCTTTATATTGACGGGACACAAGTTGCAATAAATGCTACAGATAGCTATGGCGCAACAGGTACCTATTCAGGCCCAGCACTTATCGGAGGAGGTTATGGAGGCTACTATCTCAATGGTTCGATAGATGAGGTGCATATATACAACAGGTCACTCTCAGCAGAAGAAGTAAGGGCACATTACAATGCAGGAACGCCGCAATATAATCTGCAGGAGAAGAGCGCATTAAGCTACGGACAATCATGGACATGCGCTGTAACCCCAAATGACGGAAGCACAGACGGCAATGTGTCGCTTTCAATAGGAACAACAATCAAGACGCCGCCAACGCAGGGAACGCCGACTATTAACACCACTTACGGCACTAACAGGAGCAATGAGAACATAACAGCTTTCAATGTTTCCACTTTTGATGTTGACTTTGACTCTGTTACAAACGCGTGGAACTGGTACAGGAACAGGACTTCAATTGCTGTATTGAACATGCCGTTTGACACGAACTACTCAAGCCATTCTGCTGCAAACATAATAAGGGATTACTCTGATTCCAAAACCCATGGCACAGGCGGCGGGGGAACAAGCTCAAAAGCGCCTGCATGGACTTTGTCAGGAATATCCGGCGGCGCATACAAGTTTGACGGAATTGACGACTTTATTTCAATAAGCGCCCTGCAGGCATCTCCAAACATGACAGGAAGCCTGGAAGCGTGGGTTAAAGTAGATAAATGGGGCACTAATTATGATTCTGTCATATTCAAGGGTCCGGGAATAGGATGGGCAGACATTGATTACGGGCTTTTAAGGAATGCAGGAAACAACCAATTCCTGGGCACTTTAAATGACGGCACAAACAGCATGTCAAGCAACGGGCCAAAATCTTCAGGCAGCCTTTCACTTGACACATGGTACCACCTTGTATTTACATGGGACGGCATTAACGCAACATTCTACACAAACGGCACACAGACAGGGAAAACAGCATGGGCGTATGGCGCGGGGACGAGAAGCGGGGCATTAAACATAGGGCTTGCTGTTAACAATGCAAGCTACCCGTTCAACGGCAGCATAGACGAAGCAAGAATTTACAATATTACGCTTACTGCTGCGCAGGTTGCTGCGATATATAATGCAAATGCGCCAAGATACGACAGGATAGAGCAGTCAATGACATGGAGGGGCGAAACCTGGTCAGCCTGCGTCACGCCGATTGACGGCTGGTATGACGGGAACACGCTTTGCACGCAGAACATCACAATACTAAATACCGCGCCAACGCATTCAACGCCCACTATAAACACATCTTCCGGTACGAACTACACAAATGAGAACATAACTGCTTTCAATGTGTCTACAGCTGATGCGGATAATGATAATGTAAAGAATATATGGAACTGGAATAAGAATGGAAAATCAATCTTATTGTTAAACATGCCGTTTGACACAAACATAAGCTCAAATGGAACTAATCTTGTAAGGGACTATTCAGGGTATGGGCGCAACGGAACACTTGGGAATACTTCAGCAGGCTCTGACAGCAGGATGCCATTATGGAGAACAGGCTCTTCGTGCATATCAGGAGGCTGCTATGAGTTTGACGGCACTACTGACGTGGCAACAGCTGACAAGATATCGATTGCCAGCACTTCTCTTTCATTAACATCCAATTACACAATTGAAGCATGGGTGAAATCCAATTTAATAAGCCAACCTCAAGACATAATCTCGCAGAACGGGCCTTACTTCCTTAAGATTACCAGCTCAAAAGCAACTGTGTGGATAGTGAACAATACAGCATGGACAATTCTTTCAGGCAATTCAACATTAACAAGCAATACTTGGTATCATTTTGCTGCAACATATGACGGAGAATGGATAAGGATTTATGTAAACGGAACTCTTGACGGAAGAACAGAAAAGGCAGGGCCGAGGACAACAGGGAATGACCCAATAGCAGACATAGGATACCCTGATTCAGGAGGAGAGCAATACCCGTTCAACGGCACAATAGATGAAGTGAGAATATGGAATGCAACACTGGCTGCAGACCAAATCCTTGCGCTCTACCAGAACCAGACAAACAGGATACACTCTTCCATGACTTTACCCGGGGAAAACTGGTCGGCCTGCGTCACGCCGAATGACGGCTATGAAGACGGAAGCACATTATGCACTATTAACTTAACAATACGCCTAAACACAGTCACGACAACTCTTTCAATGCCCCTGGACGGCTGGATAACAAACTCAACAGCCGCGTTTGAATGCTCTGCAACAGGCAATATCACCTTAAGCAGCATCTCATTGTGGCACAACAACACAGGGACATGGCATTCAAACAAAACAAACACTGTTTCAGGAACATCCGCTTCAACTGCATTCAACCTTACTACATTGACTGCAAACAGCTTTGTTTGGAACTGCTATGCCTGCGATGTTGCAGGGGTATGCGCTTATGCAGCAGCAAACAGGACATTAATCATTGACAACACAAAGCCGGACATCTCGTTTGTTGACCCAACGCCTGCTGATGCAACAAAGAAGGCTACTTTATACAACAATGCTTA
>JASEIA010000131.1 GCA_030018575.1 Nanobdellota archaeon
GTTTTACCTTGCCCTCAACTTTATTTTCTAATGTCATTTTTTGCCTCCTTGGCTCGTTTTGAGCCTTGTGTTTGGGATATTGTACTGCTATATAAGCCTTTTTGCTTTCACCACCCACTCATACTAATGTCTTGAAGGATTTGCGAAAAACGTGCAAATCTTACGTAAACTCTGAAAATCCTGCGGAAGAAAAAAGAAGAAAAAAAGAAAAGAGGCTTATGCGTAACAGCAGCAGTGCCTTGGCTTACTGCCCTTTAGGTATGATTTCTATGCAATTCATGAAAGCCACAACAAGCAATAAAACTGCAAACACAAACAGTACGAAAGGCACTTTGCTGTATCCATAGGACAGGGCGCCCAAAAAAGCGCTCGTAATCAAGGTAAGTTTAATCGCTCCCCATACCATTTTTTGTACTCCTTAGGCGTTGCGTATATGTGTTGATTGACATCCTGCTTAATGTTTTATACTCTTCGCTTGCTTCCAGCATCATAGAGCCATACCTCTCATCTCTATATTTTATATCCAGCAGCATATCTATCCTGCCAAGCTCTTCACATAATTTTTCTTTTGCGCTTTTTTCCATCCTTTCTCCTTAAAAAATTAAAAAAAGAGGCTTAAGCTAGCTGCTTAGCCTCTGCCTCCAAATCCGCCTGCATAGACTTTTTGTCTGCCTTAGCAATCTGCTTTTTTGCTTTCTTGTAAAGGGACAGCATTTCTTTACCTGCTTTCTTTTCAAGCCCTGCTTCTGCTTTCTTTGCCGAGCTTACCTTTTCCCTGTTAAGCGTGTCTACAACTAATGAGACTTGCTCATCGCTTAATCCCTTAAGTGCCGGCATATGCTTTCTGTATACTTTGGCAAGTGCAGAAGGCAGCTTTACCTTTTCTGCTTTTGCCATAGTTATCGATGCTATATCTCCTGCATTCAAGCCAAGCCCTGCAATAAAATTGTCAGGCACCTTCACTACAAAATTTTTGCCTTTCTTCTGCAATTCCGCCCTGAAAAATATTTCTTTTTCCATTTTTCCTCCTACATTATCGGTGAAAAGCTGACATATACGACTTGCTTTACAACCGGCGGGCATGGGCATGGGCAATCACTGAAGCTAACAGGCTTATATTCAGTGCATCTCTCTATCCCGCTACTGGCGTTTAATAGCAAAGCATCAAGCTCTGCCGCGTCTTTTTTCTGTTTTGTATAGGTTTCTTCCATGTATTCTCCTTCACCCCTCATATTCTTTCAAATATGAATCAAGGGCAGCTTTGCCATTTGGCATTGACAGGATATGGCTATAAAGCGCTAGCCCTGTCAGCACCTGTTCTTTCATCATACCGCACGTAAGCGTAAGCCCTTTGAGAGATATGCCTTCTTTGTCTTTTGCGCCGACTGCACAGGATGGGCAGTCCCTGAACGTCCAGCATTCCTTGCAGGCTTGATTTCTTATTCCGCAATAATCTCCTAATGCCTGTTTGGACTCCTGCAGGCTTATTCCTTCTTCTGCATTTCCTATGCGCAGCTTGCCTCCTATTTTCTCGCACATGTAAAAGTCCCCCTTTATATCAACGAAAAGCTTTCTCGCCCCTGGCACACACATCCCCTGCGGGAATATGTTGCCGCTTACGCGCCCTATCTTTCTAGAATAGATTCGATAGAGGGGCAGGTCAAATAACGCTTTGTCAAAAGATGATGGCTCTTTGCTGCTTGCAATACAACTGCAGTATTCCTCTGCAGCATCCCAATAGGCATTTCTTGCTTTTGTTCGCGCTTCTTCTGTCCATTTGTCTTTAATATCATTATTCGCAAGCTGATTTAATTCTACGGACTGCAAGCGCACCGGCAGCAAGCTCAGCAAAGGCTCTGAAACAAAATAATTCCTTATTTCTTCAAGGTTAGGCTCTGCCATCGTAACACTTAGCGCAAGCCGTTTATGGAAATATTCAGGGTATTCATTTTCAAGGCGTTTTAGGTTTGCCATTATCTTTTCGTGTGTGCCTTTTCCGCGCCATCTGTCATGCAGCTCTTTTGGCCCGTCGAGGCTTACTGTAAGCAGAAAGTCGTTTTCTGCCAAAAATCTTAGGTAGTCTCCTGCAAGCGTGAAGTTGGTTGTCATGCCAAACATTGCGGCTTTTTCTTGCCTTGCTTGCTCAACAACTGTTTTTATAAGCCCTGTTTCCAGCAGCGGCTCTCCGCCGTAAAATAGGATATATGGTCTTTCAGAACTTTTTGAAAGGAAATAGTCTACTGCCTTGCTTGCTGTCTCTTCGCTCATTCTTTTTCCTGAGTGCACTCTTTCACCTTCGTAGTTTCCAGAAAATATGCAATAGCCGCACCTCAGATTGCAGGATTCAGTGCAGTTAAGCACAAGGCTGTCGAGGCTGCCGAGCCTGTCGCTTGCCATGCTGCCGCCAAAGCCGTAATTCACTTCCTGCCTTACCTGCATTATTCTTTCCAGCAGTTTCACATCAATCTCTTCTGCCTTATGTAAAGTGCCCATTACTGTCTCATAGATGTATCTTCTGCCGTCTAGCCCTCTGAATTCCATGGCATTCTTTCCTGCTTTTATTATGTGTGGTTCCATTTTTTGCCTCGTTGGATATCCTTCCGAGGAATCTATCTACAAGAGAGGATAAGGCACTCCTATTTAAGCCTTTCGCTTTGTTATCACTATCTCGTGTTAACTCAATGAAAGATTTACATAAAACCTGAAAATCCTGCGGAAGAAAAAAGAAGAAGAAAAGAAAAAAGAGGCTTATGCTTGTCCGCACCAGCAGTATCTTCCTATAGACGTATCACTGCAAGTGGGCATATTCCCGTCGAGCTTAGATACTGCCCTACAGCTAAGACTGTGGTTGCCGCAAACTGCTGTGCATGTGTTTGAGCTTAGTAGTGTTCCTAAAATAAGGAGACCCTTTCCATCGCTGTCATCAAACGCTTTGTTCGGAAAATGTATATCGCTTGCATACAAGCCCTTGCCGCCGCTTATTACTGCTGCGTAATCGGTTCCTTCTGTTTCTGCGATTAATCCCCTATAAGTTTTCGATAGTGCATAAACTCCATAACTATCTCTGGACCGCCCTGCAACTCCGGCTGAACTTATTGAATTGCCCATTACGCCTATACCAATGGTGCTGTTTCCGACAACCCCATACCAATTGTCCCCTCTGCCAAACACCCCTATATTGTTAGCGGAATTTCCTTCCACACCAGCAACCGCAGCACCCAATTTTC
>JASEIA010000132.1 GCA_030018575.1 Nanobdellota archaeon
ACTGGAACCTTCGCTTGCCTTTTTCTCGTTTCATGCTATTTTAAATGCATATCTTGCCTTATATATATTCCGGTAACTGAAGTGGTAACCATATCTTTTATTAATTGGTAACCATAATTATCGCATGGATGAGCAGCTAATCTCTTTCGTAATGCGCTCAAAGAACAGGAAGATAGTGTTAGCGCTTCTCGAAAGCAAGCCGATGATTCCCGCTCAAATCATGAAAGAAACAGGGATCTACAAGAGCCACACTTCAAGAGCATTAAAGGAACTGACTGAAAAAGGGCTTGTCTTCTGCAAGAACCCGAACGACAGGGCTTACAGGTTCTATGCGCTGACAGCAAAAGGAAAGAGAATATTAAAAGACGCAAACTTTCTTCTTTAAACCAAAACCTTAACAGAATTCCAGCCGCCTTTCTACTAACGTTCTATGCTTCTCAAACCACATCCACCATGTCTTTCAGCTTCTTCTGCTCAACATGCGTCTTTGCATTCAGCTTTCTCAGCATCTCGTCTTCCTCAACAAGCTTCTGCTGTATCTCATTTGCCCTGATAAGCAACTCGTTAGGCATTCCAGCAATCTTTGCGACATGAATCCCGTAGCTCTTGTCAGTGCCTCCAAGCAAAAGCTTTCTTAAAAACACAATGCTCCCGTTTTCCTCTTTCACCGCAATATTGTAATTCGTGACATTCGGCAATTGCTCTGACAGCTTGTTCATAACGTGATAGTGCGTCGCAAACATTGTCCTTGCCTTTACCCTTGAATAAATATGCTCTGCAATGGCCCACGCGATTGCAACGCCGTCAAATGTTGAAGTCCCCCTGCCTATTTCATCAAGTATTATCAGGCTGTCGGCTGTTGCATTGTTAAGAATATTTGCAGTCTCAAGCATTTCAACCATAAATGTGGATTTGCCTTCAGCCAAGTCATCATAAGCCCCAACGCGGGTGAAAATCCTGTCTGCAATGCCTATTTTCGCGGATGAGCAGGCCACAAAAGATCCTGCCTGCGCCATGAGAACATTCAATGCAAGCTGCCTCATCACAGTGCTTTTTCCAGCCATGTTCGGCCCTGTAATCACGCAAAGCTCCCCTTTCTTCACGCTTATGTCATTCGGGACAAAGCCAGGCTGCAATCTCTCGATGACAGGATGCCTTGAATCAGAAAGAATAATGCTTCCTGAATTGCCAACCTTCGGCCTTGCATAATTGTATTCAATCGCGGCATTTGCAAATGAGCAAAGCACGTCAACAATTGCAGTTTTTCTTGCAGCTTCCTGGATTTTTGTCGCTGACAATGAAATTATAGCCAATAGATTGCCGTATATCTGCTGCTCAAGCTGGATGCTCTTCTCCTCTGCATTTAGTATTAATTCCTCCTGCTTCTTCAGGTCTTCTGTGACAAACCTTTCGCCGTTTGCAGTTGTCTGCTTTCTTATGTATTCTTTCGGAACAAGATGCTGGTTTGCCCTTGTTATGTCAATGTAATACCCGAAAACCCTGTTGAACCCTATCTTCAGGCTCTTGATTCCTGTCTTTTTCCTCTCCTCTTCCTCAAGGTTTCGTATGAATTCCCTTGCATTTGTCTTTATTGAGCAGAGCTGCTTCAGCTCTTCGCTGTATTCAGGATTTATCACTCCGCCGTCCCTTACCAAAGAAGCGGGCTCCTGCATTATTGCCCTTGAAATAAGCAAAACAACTTCCGAGAAATCCTCAAAATTATAAACATCCCTTAGTATGTTTTCTTCCTTGTCCTCAAACATCTTTGAGACATAATGCAAGAGTTCCCTCTTTAACACTGCAACATTCACAAGCGACTGCTTCAAGGATAAAAGCTCTCTTGGCATTGCAATGCCTGCAGACACCCTGCTTATCATTCTCTCAAAATCAAGTATTTTCGAAAGCGCAGCCATAACCTCTTCCCTCAGCATTGAGCTGTTTTTCAATAGCTCAACTGCATTCTGCCTTTTTGCTATCTCTTTCACGTCAAGCAAAGGCTCCTTAATCCATTTCTTGATTAATCTTGAGCCCATTGCAGTCTGTGTCTTGTCCAAAACAGAAAGCAAGGTTGCTTTTGAAGTGCTGTCCCTTATGTTCTGTATTAATTCAAGGTTTCTTATTGTTGCAGTGTCAAGCTGCATGAACGCCTCTTTTTTTGCAGTTGAAATTTTGTTTATGTGAGGCAGGGCGTTCATCTGCGTTTCCTGCAGATATCTTATTAACGCGCCCGCGGGGCTTATTGCCTCGCTGTTATCGTCTATCCCAAACCCCTGCATTGTCTGCGTCCTGAAATGCGTTGTAAGGTAATTCATTGCGCTGTGCTTCCCGTAATGCCTGTCATCATATTTTGTTATGAACAGGCCGTTCTTCCGGAGCGTTTGCATCAAGTCAGAATTTACAGCAAGCGAGAAAGGTATTACGCACTCGACAGGCTGGAACCTTGCAATCTCGTTTTGCAGTCCATTTGTATTTCCTTCTGTCACAAAAAATTCCCCGGTTGAAGCGTCGCAAAAAGCAGCTGAGTAATTTTCATTGCTTACTGCCAATGACATGATGTAGTTGTTGCTTTTCGTGTCAAGCAATGAGTCTTCCATTACTGTTCCAGGGGTTACAATTCTCACAATGCCCCTCTTGACCAGCCCTTTTGCAAGCTTCGGGTCTTCCATCTGCTCGCAGATTGCAACCTTGAACCCTTTTCTTACCAGCTTTGCAAGATACGGCTCAAGCGCGTGGTAAGGGATTCCTGCTAAAGGCGCTTTTTTCTCGCCGGCTCCCCTGCTTGTCAAGGTGATTTCAAGGGCTTTTGAAACAGCAACCGCGTCTTCATAGAATGTTTCATAAAAATCTCCCATGCGGAAGAGGAGGACGCAGTCAGGATGCCTCTGCTTGAACTCAGCATACTGCCTCATTGCAGGGGTTAAGTTGTCGGGATTCAGTTCTTCCATCTCTTATCACTCTTTTTTCCAATAAACCGCAATTCTTACGGCGTTTATGGAAACTTCTCAGGGCTTATAAAATTATTGGTATTAAAACTGAAAAAAAGGGCATATATTAATAGAAATGTTTATAAATAAGGGGTAATACTAGAGCTATCAAGTGGTGATATAAATGAATAATTTAGAATTAATAAAGCCATTAGTATTTATTGACCTTGAAACAACAGGCTTAAACAAGAAAGAAGATCGCATAGTAGAGATATGCAT
>JASEIA010000133.1 GCA_030018575.1 Nanobdellota archaeon
CTACTTTCTGTTTAAACGAATGCTTAACATAACGGTTTTGACGACGAGAAATCCCACCTATCCTATTTCGGCACTCAGATTAATTGCTAAACTCGAGATAGAAGAAGGTTTTTCCTATTGGAATGCCCAATGCTATCTTTGCTTTTGCATCTGTTGAAATCAGCATGTCTTTTTCGGCAAGAAGAAACTCGTCTTCCGCCCTTATTGCATAAAGCTCAGCCTCTGAACCCATTTTCAACCGCCTCCTTTAACAGCAGGTAATACCTTGCCGCATTTCTGAACAACAGGCGGTTATTAAAGATTTCCTTTCCGAAATTCGGCTCTTTTTCAAGCAGCATGCCAATAAAATCTCTATATGTTAAGGCAAATGGGTGTATTCTGGGCAGAGACAGTGCAGTGAGGCTTTCCAGCAGCTTCTGCTTCTCAAAAGCCTTGTCTTTTGTGATTATGGCCAGGTCAATGTCAGACTGCCTTGTCTGGCTGCCTTTTGCATAGCTGCCTGTAACTAAGATTATATCATCCATGAATTCTTTTGCATCAAGCAGCTTTTCTATGTTTGGAATATTGCTCGTGGTGGCTTCCTGCTCATCAAGGAAGGAAAGCACCGGTATTGCCCTTTGTGAAAGCAGCAATGCGCACAGCTTTGCCTGCCCTGCTTTCCTTGTTTGCAGTATTTCTTTTTCTTCCAGCTCTTTAATGGCGTTATAAACAGTGGGATAATCCTTTTTTGCCATTAATGCAATCTCCCTTATTGTCTTGCTTAGGAAGATGTTTTTCCTGAAAAGAGCCAATATCTCCTGCTGGCTTTTTTTAATTATGGTATTTTTCATATAATATTATATGAAATCTCATATATTTAAGGGTTTTGGTGATTTAGGCTTGTAAGTTAAACTCACAAGCGACAACAAAACCGGGTAAACGCGAAATTACATCTTTCCTGTTTAGGGACAAGGCAAAGGACTACGGCAGGTTTTTGAGAGAAAATGGAATAACAATTGTTCCATTGTGTGTTGTTGATGCGGTATACGCTAAAAGTAAGGACAAGGCATTCAGCCGCGCCCTTTTGGCTGACGTTCTTAGCAACAATTCAGTCCTTAACGGCAACAGCAAAGACCTCAACTACCACAGCCGCGGCCGTGCTTTCGGGGTACGCGCCACGCAGGGCTCAGGGCTGGAGACAAGTGTGGCAAATGCATTAAGCCAAGGCATTGTTTTTGAGCATAATGGTTTAATGTATGTCCCTGTAAATCCAAAAGTTTTCAGGAAGTAAAAGCAAACATTTTTATTCTCTTTTCTTTTTTCTCTGTTTTGTCCGAATGCAAAGCGCGCAAACACTTGCAAAATAAGGAGAGCAATCACCAATAAAACAATAGAAATAATAAAAGCATAGCCTCTTTTGCTGCGTTCTACACAGCCGAACAGCTACAGCCAGCCACAACTACTTCTTTCCCGCGAACTCATTCAGGAACACTACGACAAACTTCTCAAATTCCTTTATTCCGTCAACTGTGCAGTACTCATTTGCGCTGTGCTCCCCATCCCCGCTTCCCAGCCCTCCCCTTACAAACGGCAGGTTCAATACATTAGAGAAAACATAATACGGCGCGGACCATGCGCCTAAAGGCCATATCTCCGGCTCATGCCCCAGTATCCTGTAAGCGTCTATCATCTCGTGCACAATGCGGGAGCTTACAGGTGTCTTGCTCCAGGGATATGCAAACACATCCTCCATTCCAATATCATCAAACCCGTGCTTTGCAATATGCTTCCTGAATTTTTCAAGAATCTCCTCAGGCTTCTGGTTAGGCACAAGCCTTATTTCCATTTTAGCCCTTGCTTTTGAAGGCAATACTGATTTCTGCCCCGGCCCTGTATAGCCGGAAGTCACCCCTGTAATATTCAGTGTGGGCAGATACAAATATTTCTGCAGCAGGTCAGCGCCGTGCGAGTCATACTTGAACCTGAGGCTCTTGATTTCCCTTAAAATCGCATTCTCGTCAAATGTCTTTGCTAATTTATCAAGCAATTCCAAATCCTCTTTTGAAGGCGGGATTACATTATCATAAAAGCCGTCAATCAAAACTTTCTCTTTCTTGTCAACCAAAGTGGATAAAAACTGCACCATTCTCCATGCAGGAGATGAAATCCATGCGCTGTCAGCGCTGTGCACTTCTTTTTCAGCAGGGCCTCCCACTCTCCCGCCCTTGCATACAATGTCAAACGTGATTATTCCCTTTACCCCCAATTGCATTGTAACCTTCTTGTCAGTGTCCTGCGCAAAATCAAAGTCAGCGCAGGCATCTGCTTTTAGCTCTTCCTTGTGCTTCTCGACAAAAGCCGCGAAATGCGGGCTTCCAAGCTCTTCCTCGCCTTCAATCGTGAATTTTAAATTAACAGGAATCTCGTCATTTGCCTTCATCTCCTTCAATGCATTGAACAGTGAAGCAAGGGAGCCCTTTGAATTGACAGCGCCTCTTGCAAATATGCACTTTCCGTGCTGTGAAGTTTCCCTTATTTCAGCCGCAAACGGCGGGCTTTTCCATGTTTTCTCGTCAGCAGGCTGGACATCATACATGCCATAAATAAGAAGTGTTTTTGGCTTTCCCAAGTCCAAATGCCCCATCACAATAGGAAAATCATCAGAGCCGTGAAAGGACGCCTTTCCTCCTATTGACTCAATCATTCCCTTTACCATAATGGCTGTTTCAATAATCCCCTCTTTTTCATTTGCAACGCTTGGCTGCTTAAGGAATTCCTGCACTTTTGCAATATGCTTTGGGAAATTCTTCTCAATAGACGCAAACACCTTCTCTATCCTTTCAGGCAATTTGGCTGCCTCTCCGGGCTTGCCAGCTTCAACAGTGGCTTTCGCTGCCTCTTTCTGCGGTTCAGCCTTCGGAGCGGACAATAAAAGTTTCTTTTCTTCTGCCATAGAAAATATTATAGTCTGGATTCTATTTAAGCGTTTCCTATCTTTTTCCAAAAAAGGAGGCTTGAATTAAGGCAATTCCCTGCTTTCTTGGGCATTTCAAGGCATTTAGAAATCATGGCTTTCAAGAAGCCATTTCCACAGCGGCTTAAATTCAATCTCTTTTGTTTCCACTATTTTTTTGCCTGGTTTTCTGCCAACTTTAAGACCTAATGCTTTCAGTTTGTCAAAATTTAAT
>JASEIA010000134.1 GCA_030018575.1 Nanobdellota archaeon
GCAATATTCTTGAGCCAATTTTTGAAAAATATTTCATCTATGACAGCTATGCAAACAGGAAAGGAAAAGGCAATTTGAAAGCTATACAGCGCTTTGATTATTTCAAGCGAAAAGTGTCCTGCAACGGCAGGAAAATACAGGGATTGCAGGATGATAATTATGTGCAGGGCTATGCGCTTAAGGCTGATATAAAGCACTATTTTGACACAGTCTCTCATGAAAAACTGATTGAGATTATCAGCAAGAGAATAGCTGATAATAATGTAATGGGTTTAATACGGAAAATACTTAACAATTACAATGCAAAACAAGAGGGCAAAGGAATGCCGTTAGGCAACCTCACAAGCCAGTTCTTTGCAAACATTTATCTCAATGAGCTTGACCAGTTCATTAAGCACAATTTGAAAGCAAAATATTACCTTTGTTATGTAGATGATTTCATAATACTTCACAAATCAAGGAATCAGCTTGAAAGCTGGAAAACAGAAATAAGCTTATTCTGAAGGAATGAGCTTCTGCTTGAGCTTCATCCGCAAAAGTCAAAAATCATGCCTCTTGGCAGGGGTGTTGACTTGCTTGGCTTCAAATGCTTTTTCCATTTCCGTATTTTAAGGAAAAGAAACATGCGAAAAATGCAAAGAAGGCTTGAAATGTTCAAACAATTATGCAAGGAAGATAGGAATAATGCTTTGGTTTTGCTTGAATCCCTGCAGGGGTGGAATGCTTATGCAAAACATGCAAACACCTATAACTATAAGAGTAAGCAGGATATTCACTAATAAAACAATTGAAATAATCAAAGTGCAGCCGCCTTTTGTGTAAAGCCATATGCCGTTGGCTGTCTTTGTCCCCCTTTTTTCGTGGCAACTTACGAAAGGCTTATAAAGGCAGGGGAAATAACAGGTATCGAGGCGAAAGCCTCGCCGGGGGACTAAAATGAGCAAACTAACAGCCATTGTTGCTGCAGGCGCAGCTGCTTTATCGCTATATTCTGCTGATGCAATTGCGCAAGGCCGTGAAAATGATACAAGGTCAGAGGCAAGGCTTGAGCGCAGATACATGCTTACTGATGACGGGCAGCCTGAGCTGCTGTCTTTCACTCCTTCTGCAACATTATATGGGGGCATAGAAGGAATAGAGCTTAACCATGACCTGATTGGATACGGCGTTGGAGGAAAATTAAACCTGCACATAGGTGTTTTTTCAGCAGAGCTTGGAGACCCTGAAGAGCCTTCTGACAACATGTTTTTCGGGATTGATATTTCAGACACATTCACAGCAATAATTACAGGCGGATTACATGACGGGTTTGTGGCGCAGCATACAATCGGCTTTTCAGGCAACATGCTCGGCCCTGACGTCGGCGGAGGTTTTTTCGCAGGCGCAGGCGTTGCATTTGTAAAAACCTATGATCCATGGCTGAATGAGGAGTTCAATGTTTACGGCAATGCGCACGCAGGCGGAAAGCTGATATTCAAGGAGTGGGGGCAGCTTGAGCTCGAGGCAGGCGGGCTGTTCAATTCAGAGGATGCAGGTTGGTACGCTTCGCTTGCATTTGGGGTTAACTTTCCTTTTAATTTTTAAGAATTAAACTCCCCAAAGGGGATTTGGTTAAATATCCATCGCAGCAAGAAATGCGCCAAGGGGCACTGCATTAAGCCTGGGAAAGCAGTTGTTTTTTGTGAGCAGCATGAAGCTTTTCAGCCGGGGCAGGCTTTTTTTGGCAGATGAACAAATAAATCCGGCTTCTTTTTCTCCAATTTTCTCAGCCCACTTCACTTCAATGCCCAATGGCTCCTTGCCTTGGCTTGCAATAATGTCCACTTCAATCCGGTTTTTCCAGAAATATGCTTCTCCAAGCAGCCTCCAAATATGGCTTGCTGCTATTTGCTCTGCAAGGAGTGTTTCCTTGCTTTTGGCATTAAGCATACACCAATCTTCGAATATCTCCAGCAGAAGGGGGTCAGTAAGGTGTATTTTCTTATTCTTCCCGAATTTAATCTGTTTTCCGCTTATATCGGCGCTGTAGAGCGTTATTGTGCAATAAATTGAGTTGAACAGCTCAATGTATGCCGATACTGTCTTAGGTGATTTTATTTCAATCTCCTTTGATATTCCTTCCCAGCTGACGGGGCCCGGCATTTTTTCTATCAGGGATTTTGCAATCTGCCTTGCAATAATGTCGCTTCTTTCCGCTTTCAGCACGGCATTTTTAATCCAGCTGAGGTATATTTTTTTAGCTTCATCTTTTTGTTCCGCTGTTGTGCCTACTGCAAGGGGAAATCCCCCGCAAATCATATATTTTTTCAGCTCTGCATTAAGTTCGCTTGTGAATACTGAATATTCAGCGGCTTTTTTGCATATTTCGTGCATATTTCTTGAAGCTGATATCCTGCTATGCAGCTTGGGGCTCATTATTTCAAGAAAATTCCTGAAAGACAAGGGCATAAGCGTAAAATCCCTGCCGTTCCCCCTTCTTCCTGGAAAAGATTCTGTATGCTTTTTAATGTTAATGCTGCTTGAGCCGGTTATAATCAATACATCGTCCTTGAGCTTGCCTTTGTCTATTACTGATTTAATCCCTCTGTACCATTCAGAAGGGGCTGTCACTTCATCAAGCATTATTATGCTGCTTTTTATCCTGCCTGCTTCTTTATAGCTTTTGTAGGCATTCAGCAGCTCTATTATTTCATTGAATGTTCCAAGCTCTTCGCAGTTAAAATAGAATATCATTTTAGGCTCTGCTTCTTTTTCAAGAAGATGCTTTATGAGCAGCTTTAGCGCAGTAGTCTTTCCGCTCTGCCTTGGCCCCAGGAGGAAATGGAATGCAAAAGGCTTTAGGGTTATCTCTTCAATCAGCTTAGGGGAAGCCTAAAAATAACTTCTTAAATTTTTGATATAGTATAATTCCATTTCGGGTTTATCTTGTGATATTCAATATTAATTTTTTCGAACTCTTCTTTTGAGACTTTTTTCCCTTTTTTATAGATTTTTCTGTCAATTTTTGCTAAAATTTTTAATCCCTTTTTTGTTGTTGTTCCTTTAATCAAATTAATAATTATTTCATAGCTTGTCAAAGGCTTTCCTCTCCAATTCATGCTAATAAAAGAAAA
>JASEIA010000135.1 GCA_030018575.1 Nanobdellota archaeon
AAAAAGCAATAGAGGAATACAAGCACGAAACAAGGATGAAAGAATTGGAGTTTGAGCGGGGAAATATACGCATTAAGAGAGCGGCAATCATGCTTCAGCAAGACTGGAGGAAAGAATGAATGTTCTGTATAAATCAATTGACATTATTGTAGATTTTGTCAAGCAAAAGGTGGTTTGAAGGGTATGGGAAACACAGAAATAGCGGTTTTGGAAGGGCAAAATACTACAAAACATATACAAATTGTAAACAAGAAAGAGAAACAGGAAATACCCATATACTTCACTGAAGATGAACTGCGCCGCTTTTTCATGTCAATACCTACTGACAGAACCCGGGACAAGGTTTTCTTCCTTACACTGCTTGGGACAGGAAAAAGAGTGTCAGAAGTGCTGGCCGTCAAAAAAAACGACATAGATTTTCAGAACAGGCTATTGCGTATCTGCACGCTGAAGAAGCGTAAAAGGGTTGTTAAATCAATCAGGTTGCACTCAGACGTGGCATACTGGCTTTCCATATTCACTGGCGGATTACTTGCTGATGGGCTTGTATTTGCGTTTTCAAGGCAATATGCTGACGACTTATGCAAGGAGTATGCAGACAAGGCAGGCATTAGCTATAAGCGGGTAAGCTGCCATATCTTCCGTCATACCTTTGCTGTCAGGTGGCTGGAACAGGGCAAGCCCATCCACAAGCTCAAGAGGCACTTAGACCACAGCCACATCAATACAACAATGGTATATTTGCAGATTATTGACCATGATTACAATCAAACGGTGGATAGCCTTGATATATTGAGCTTTCTTAAGCAGGGTGTGCAATGAGCAAAGACAGTAAATTCCTACTATTCCTTGCAGGTATTGCATTAGCCATTTGTGCAACCTGCATCTTTCTTATATGGAAGATTGCGCCTGGGGTGCTGTTCGGATGAAAGAACGCCTTAAGCGCCTGCATTTAGCTTTAATGCCGAAATATGCATGGTTGATTGAACTTCTCATATATGCAGGGCTTGGCTTCTTTATAGGTTACTTATGGGGTTACAAGATAGGGCAAGGTTATCACTTCACATTTTTATAAGCAAGGAGATGAGAACATGAGAAAAATACAAACAGAACAAGACAAGGCGCCCGAAGCGCCGCAACCGCCAAATGAGCAAAAACAGGAGCCGGTAGTGCAGCTTGTAACAGAGCAGCAATTACTCCTGCACAACCTACAAGCCATAGCTGAGCAGCAAGCTCAGACAATCCAATTACTTCTCAAAGGTTTTGAGAAACTCGGCGTTAAGAATATGGCAGGGACGGAGCAGAAAGATTCAGAGCAGACAGGTTAATTCTTGGGACGGCCCCATATAGTATACGTTGCTCAAAACAACTCTGCACGCATTGCGCAGCTGCCTGATTAGTCTGAGCGCACAGCTCGCAAGGCGTCCTTAGGAACACTGCCTTATAATGCCATGCAAAGAACTGGTTGACTATTATAAGCCCCAGTGCAACAACCGCCAAAACAATAAGAATGAACTTTAATCGGCTGTATGCGGCTGTTTTTGCGTCTTTTCCCTCTTTTTCTTGGTTCTGCTGTTCCATTTCTTCCATAGGATATATTATATATGCGCCGAAAAACCGAAGCAAACCCCTCTTTTTCTTAGGAAAATAGCGCTATTTGCTGGGTTTCGGCTTTCATTCCTGCATTTCTCCTATGCCTCCTGCTTCTCTTGTCAATTCTTTTGATATAAATGTCAATTGTGCAGGGCTCAGGGGATGCGCATTAAACTGCTTGAGAGTGTCATTTACAAGCTCATGCGTGTATCCTAAGTCCCTTATGAGATATTTAGTCAGTGCATTGCGCTGCAATAGCCAGTTCCTTGCCTGATTGGATACTGTCCTTGACTTGAACGCCTCTGCCTTTTTCTTTCTGTAGTCTGTTTCAGGAATAGTATACTGGTTATAGAAGTTGCAGGGCGGGAATGAAGCCTTTGGGTAGCTGTAATCATATTTCTTTTTACCAGCGAGATACAATAGCTTCTTAGCCTGTCTGTCGAACACAATGTATCTGCGCTCTTCCTGCGGCGTGAAATAGACATGAATCAAGACTCTTGTTCGCCACAGCGCAAAATACTTATCCAAGTCAAAGAATGTCGGCAATACAAGGAACACAATAAGGTTTTTCTGCCTCATTTCAGTTGCTAATGCTATCATTGCCCTGTTGACTTCTGTTAATGAGGCTCTTGCGTTGGCTGCGTTGAATGCTTCATCTAAAACAATGCATGTTCCCTTTTTAGTTTTCGGGTCTCTTATCTTTTCTATGAATCTATCTGACGTGAATACAACGTTTTCAATCGAGAAATCAGGGTCTGCAATGACAGCATGTTGAAAAGCCAATACACTTTTTCCCACTCCTTCCTCTCCATCATACACAGCGACAAAATCCCTGTCTTTTTCAGTTACCCTTTCCCTGATAGACAGCAGCTCTTTCTTAATCATCTCATCACAATGCGGCTCTCGTGTGTATGTTCCCATTTTCAGAAGTGGCTTTGCTTTCCGCCCTCTCCGAATATCTTCGCTTCTTCCATCTGCTCGTATAGAAACTCCTCAATATCCCTTAAAGCCCTGTCAATCTTGCTTATCTCCTGCGGATTGAAGTTCGTGCCTTGCCACGTTGCAACATGCTGGTTAGCCACGTTTGTGGCGGTTGTTATCAGGTTAGTATACTTCTTTTCTATATTTTCCTTATCCTTAAATTTATGGTGAACTATGGTGTGCAGGTCTTGCAGCGCCTTAAACCAGTTATAGAAGCTGTTAGCCTTCCTACATTCGGCAATATCAACCATATGGTCGCCCACAAGCTTGGCATATATCTGCCTTAGGTCGTAAGCCATTTCCTTTGTCTGGTTGTTCTGTGAAAAGTCCATTATATTTCCTTCTCAGGCAAGAATAGCAGAAAGATAATCTCTTTTTTTTCAATATATACAGGTATATAGAAATATTTAAAGATTTCTATTGAAAGAAACTAATGAGGAGATAACCGACGCCAAAAATAATATAATATATTAGAG
>JASEIA010000136.1 GCA_030018575.1 Nanobdellota archaeon
CAACAGCCAGCCCAGAATACAAGACATTTGCGAGGAAGGCAGCCTTGCTGAAAGGGCAGAGGGAAGAAATGAGCTATTATGCAAGCCAGCCAACAGGAATGGCTTTTCAACAGATGAGATATTCAGCTCCGCCCCCAATTACAGCAGTTAAGGAAGAAACCTACCGCAGGCCTGTTACAGGCGGGGAATGGGAGCCAGTGCCTGGAAAGACAAGGTATTATCAGGCGGGCAAGCTCGTTGGAGAAGCGCAGCAGTATTTAGTTTCTCCCCCTATAATTTCTCCTTCTATATACGAACAAAGATTAAGCCATGGCATGGTCGGCAGGGAAACTGCAATCACCAAGTCGCCTTCTTTTAAGCCTTCTGTTATTCCTAAAGGAGAAATTAGAGCCTATAAAGGGGAAAAGATAGGGGATGTAAGAGACCCAGTATTATTATTAGCACAGAAAGGGGCGAAAACACAAGAACTTTATACTGCCCCTGTAGTATTGGTATATTATCCTTATAAGTTTCTAAAAGGCGTAAAAGGTGGATTATACGACTTCCCAAAAATGATAGTCTATGACATACCTAAAACTGCGATAACAAGCGGATGGCAAGCTGTAGGCAAACAATTCGGTCCCTCAGCAATAATAAGAGGAATACAAGCGCAATGGAGCCAAGACCCTTCGGGTTTTGCAGCGGAATTAAGCGGTACATTACTTACAACAAAACTTCCCAAAGTCATCAAAACCACCCACATGAGATACGAATTAACCACAGGCAAAGCCGTCATGGCGGAAAAGACGCCTTTTCAGTTTGTTGAAGGAACATCAGTCCCTGCTTCTCTCAGAACATTAAGAAAGCTTGAAACCAGGTTTGCAATAGGCGTTCATGTAACAACTGCAAGAGCAATGGACGTGGCAAGAGTAGGCAGGTTAGAGCTTACAGCGCCGCCGAAACACACCTTAGGCGGTTTAAGGCAGCAATATGACTTAGGTAGCTTCTACGTTTCCGCCCCGGGCGCAAAGCCAAGAGTATACCTCGGATATGCAGGAATTCTGCCTGAAAGCTATCAGGGGTTAGTCAAGACAGAATTAAGCTTGCTGCCGAAAAAGATTAAGGCAGTAACTATTGTCTCGCAAGTTTCTCCAACTCCAAAGCAGTTAAGCAGCGTTTCCGCAATATCAACATATCAAGGATTAAGAGGCGGGGAATTGTTTTTGGCGCCTGAAAACATAATCAGAAAAAGCATGGAATCGCAGTTAGTAGCTCCTGCAAGATACTCAGCAGCAATGGGCTATCCAAAGGGAATGGAGCAGTTTAGTGGTAGCTATCTGAAATATCTCGGTAAAAGACAGATTGTCTATTATAAGGCTTCAACAGGAGAATCCCATAGGATTGAATTCCAGGCAGCAGAATTAGGAGCTACAAGATACCTTCCTGCGCTAGGACACAAGAAAGCAAAAATTAAACTGGAACCCTCTTTTGAGCCGTCTATGCCTATCAGGACAAAAGCTGTATCTGAATATGTCATGTATTCAGTTCCGAAAGTGAGCTTTCCGAGTATGGCCAGAGTCAGCCTTCCTTCCGCCCCTTCTGTCCCCAGCAGGCCATCAGTTCCTTCAATACCGAAAATATCAACTCCATCGCTTCCCAAATCAACCCTTTTTACTCCGCCTCCTCCGCCCCCTCTTTTCAAGCTTCCCAAACCAGAAATCAACTTAGAAGCCTTATCCTCACGCCTATGGCCTGCCAAGCGTATTACAGGCTATATACCGAGCTTCAGTGCGTTAGCTTTCGGCATCAAGGGCGCATACAAGAAAACTAATCTATCAGCAACAGGCTTGGAATTCAGGCCTATTACGAGCGGATGGAAAATCATGGTTAAGAAGTTCAGGGGGATGTTCTGATGAGAAAAATATGGCTTCTTTTGCTGATTGCAGTAGTTTTCTTAAGTATGAAATCCTCTGCATTGAACAATCCGAGGACAGATAATTTTCTTGAAATCAAGCAGAAAGAATGCAGCTGCACAGCCAATTACACGACTTATGAGAGCTACAACTATACGACCTACGTAAACACATCTGAGATAGACCCAGTTGCCATGTCAGCTATTGACGGCAACATGACAGCATGGCTCTCAACGTACAACGCCACTTATGCTCAATGGGCTTACAATCAGACGCTTAACCTTGATTATGTTGGCTTCTATTCTACTTATAATTCAACATATGCGTCATTCGTGGACACGAATGATAGCTCTTATATTCATGCAAGAGAAGCTGATTGGAATAGCACATATAACGCAACATACCACAACTGTGTAGTAGGCGGTACAGGGTGCAACTATGCACTGACAAGTACATATAATGCAACATACTCAAACTATGCAGCCAACGTAAGCAAGAACTGGAGTCAGCTGGCATATGATATGTGGAATACTCCTTGGAGCGACAGGAGCAATAGTACACTCGTGCCATATACAGGCGCAACAACAGGAGTAGATTTGGGAACAAATAGCTTATCAGCTGGAAATATTTTGGGAACATTCATAGGGAATGGCGCGCAAATAACCGGGCATTCAACATTCAACCAAAGTTATGCAAACTATGCAAGCAACGTAAGTAAAAACTGGAGCCAGTTAGCTTATGATATGTGGAATACTCCTTGGAGTGATAGAAGCAACAGCACATTAGTACCATACACAGGCGCAACGAGCAACGTAAATCTAGGAACAAACGTTTTATTAGCAGAAAGAGGACAATTTAATAAAGGCATAAATGTAACAACAACAACAGGACAGTATTCAATTAATGGAGATTCAGCAACTAGAGCAAGACATTATTATGCCGAAAGCGTGATATGGGACATAACAACAGCAGGTTGGACTCTATTTTCAACAACAGCAGGAAGTTCCATACAAGCAGTATCAACCATGCTAACGTTATCCGCAGGCGGAGCTGAAGCACTAGTTATAGAAAGGATAGGCGGTAAAGGAGTAGTTACGCCATACACAAGTTCAGGT
>JASEIA010000137.1 GCA_030018575.1 Nanobdellota archaeon
GTTTGAAATCCCTTAATGCCTTTGAAAAGATTTGTTTCATAAGCCTTTTTTTCTGCTTTTTCAATCGCCAGCAAGGAAGGCAGTTCCTTAAGCAGTTCCTGCTCTTTTAATTTAATCTCTTTTTCCTTTTCGCCCAAATAGTCTAATATCCTGTTTGGAGAAGCAGCGCTGAAGTATTTTGTTTTTTCCTTGATTATATAGCTGGCAAGCCCCTTTTTAATAAGCTTGTCAAGAATTTCATATATCTTTCCGCTTGAAATCTGGGCTTCCTCTATTATTTTTCCTGTAGTGGTTTGCCCAAGCTTTAGCAAAGTCAGATATACCTTAATTTCTCCTTTAGTCAGCCCGATATCTTCAAGCAGTTTCTCGTTCATATTCTCTATTAAGCCTTAAAGCTATTTAAATGTTCCTATTTACACCTCACCAAGTGGGAGATAAATATTAAATACCGAAGGGTTGCTACAACATAGTAACACAAGTGGCGCTACACACTTTAAACAGGGCAGGAGGCAAAAATGGATAAAATAAAAATTGATTATGAACGACCATTAGTATCAGGAGAAAGGATAGAGGTTCAACTCGGCGACAGAATAGGCACACGTATTTGTGGTTACCTGTATTATAGAACAGAATATTGTTTAGTTATTAATTCATTTCAACATAATGGCACTTCATTTCATGATAGCCCCATCACATTAACGGCTGAAGAGTTAAAAGGAGCGTCAATTCGGAGGCTGAATCCAGAGTATTGGACGAACCTTGAGACAATAGCAGAACATAAGAGGTAAAAATGGCAAGGCAGGCGAACAGTTTATTCAAACCAGAAGTATATGAAGCAATGCAAGAGAGGCTTAAAGGCCCTTCCATTTACAGGGGAGCTGAAGAGGCTTTTGAGATGTTTTATGCAGACAGGAAACTGCAGGAATTTTTAAGGAGCTATGCCAAACAGGAAGATATTATTGAATTTAAAGAAGAGAAGAGGAGTTATCCTCCAACACCCAGATTTTCGCAGGCGAAGGAAAATAGAGCTATTCTCTTATTTGACGATTCAAAAATGAATTCCTATTCCGTATGTATTAAGCTCCCTCGCCAAATAATTTCTTTCCGTCGTCAAAATTAGATGCATAAAGTTTATATAGTTATAGTATATAATATTATATACTAACAATGAGAAAATTTACATTCAAAAAAGAGAGTTTTACAATCGAAAGCGGCGTGAAATTTTTTTACGAGAAAAATATTACAAAATTTGGCAATGGAGCAAAAATAGATGCGCCAAAAGAGTATATAGGGAAGAAGGTGATAGTTCTTGTCTGTGAAGATTGAACTTGAGGAGGCTGATAAAAAAGAGCTTATCGATATAATCTTAGAGCAAGAAAAAGAAATAGAGAAGCTCAAGAAAGAAAAAGAGAAACTTGAGAAAGAGTTCAAGAAGTATAAAAATGCTCACACCCCTTCTTCAAAATTAGGTTTTGACAAACCAAAGGCATTAGGAGTTAGAGTTGGCAGAAAGCCAGGCAATAGAACAGGGCATAATGGTAAAACCAGAGCAAAAGAGAAACCAAATAGACAAATAATAGTAGCTGCTGAAAAAAATCCTTCTAACGGAAATAAAAATATAAAAGAAACAGGCTATTTCTATAAAGAAAAAATAGTTGATTTTCAAATTAAAAAGATAGTAACAGAATATATCTGTAAAGAGTATATTGATTTAGACACCGGTGAAATATTTATAGCAAAGCATCACGATATGCCCAACAGGGGCATATTTGGAAAAAATGTTACAGCTTTTGTAAACTGGCTGCGTTTCAAATGCAGAGTCCCCCATGATAAAATCGCGTCTACATTTACAGAAGTATTTGATATTCCAATGACGACGCCAACAGCATGGGATATTTGTAATCGCGTAGCAGAAAAAGTTTCATACAAATATGAAGAATTGAAAACAAATATCAGAGAAGAAAAAGCTGTTAATGCAGATGAAACAGGAGCAAATAGGAATGGCAATCAAGAGTGGTTATGGGGCTTTTTTTCAAGCATGATTGCATTGTTTGTATTTAATCCTAAACGAGGGGGAGATATTCTTGAAAGAGTGCTTGGGAAGGACTTTAAAGGAAAGTTAGGATGCGATGGGTGGTCTACATATGCAGTATACTCAAAAGAATATGGCATTTTGCTCCAGAGATGCTGGGCGCATCTCTTAAGAGAAGTTAAATATGCCTATGAGAAAAACAAGGAGTTAGAAAAGGCTTACATTTGGATAAATGATATTTTTGAGAAAGTGAAAAAAGCAAGAAAATTGAAAAGTGAATCCTTACGAAAACAGAAACACAAGAAATTGGTTAAAGAACTTGAGAGATGGACTCAAATATACCGCGCATATCCGAAGATGAGGGACATTATTACAAAAGTGAAAAATGGCGGAGAGTTTTGGTTTACATGTGTGCTCTATCCTGAGATAGAGCCAACAAATAATGGGGCTGAAAGAGGATTGCGCGCTTGGAGAGTTTTGGAAAAGATTATAGGTTGTTTGCGAACTGAACAAGGAGAGAAAACAACAGAGATAATGTTAAGCCTCTTTCAAACATGGGACCTAAGAAACGTTAATCCCTATGAGCAACTTAAGGTTATCCTCTAGAGCTTAATACATACGCTGGCACAACAGAAAGATTTATTAACAACTGTTATTTATTTATAACATATGTTAGGAGATTATAACAAATACAAATTGTTGAAGGTGTTTTTTCTTAACCCGACAGACAGCCTAAGACTAAGGGAAATAGGCAGGATGGCCGGCTTGTCCCCTCCATCCGTAATGCAATACATGAAAGAGTTTGGGGAAAAAGGGCTTGTTAAAAGATACATAAAGCGGAACGTGCCTTTTTATCAGGCGCAAAGGGACAATGAGGATTTCAAGGCATACAGCAGGATAGGAATGCTGTTTGAGCTTCATGATTCAGGCGTTATCG
>JASEIA010000138.1 GCA_030018575.1 Nanobdellota archaeon
AACGCGGCAAAGGCAAAGATGGAACGTAAAGAGGCAAAGAAAGAAAGCCCTGCGATGCTGGATAAAGAAGAAAAGGCGGGTGCAAAACTATGAATTTCGCAAAAATAGAGGCGTACATGCGCCCAACTTGCAAGGATTGCCAAGAAATGGTGAAATTTTTTAAAGACTCAAAGATACAAGCGGATGTAATAGACATAACAAGCACAGAAGGGTATGAGATTAGCAAAGACCAAACATTTTATGTGCTTCCAACGGTGCTGTTGAAAGATGACAAAGGCGGCGTAGTAGAAACTGCATTCTGCGTTAATGCAATCAAACGAATTCTGGGAAAAGCCCAAGAATAGCATAAGTCGCTAATTAATTTTTTATAGTCGTTTGAATTTCTTTATCAAATCTGCCCCTGCTGGCAATAAGATAGGGTTTGTTTAATTCAAAAGCCAACCATTTGCGCCCTAACCTTTCTGCAGCTTCCCCCGTAGCATTAGAGCCAGCAAAAGGATCGAGAATTAAATCTCCCTTTTCTGTTAAAAATTTAATAAACATTTCAGGTAAAGCACAAGGATATCTGGCTGGATGTGGCTTAAGATTATTAGATTTACAATATTTTAGATATTTGCCATTACTTTCCGTATTAGCAAGCGAAATCATATTAGAGGGTATAGCACCATTATTATTTCTGCAAAAATTTGTGCTTATATCATGCCCGGAAGGTCGAAGTTGCGATTTGTATCCTTTTTTTAATAAAGTTTTCATGCTGTCAGAGTAAGGAACGAGTATATTTTTATTGTTAGATTTAGGATTCTCTGTTTTCGATAGCCACCATATGCAATTTACAGCGTCTTTTACTCTTATTCTTCTAACTGTAACCCATTCTGCTGGCGACGGCAATTTTGCTGAGTTATACCAAAAAAATTCTTGGGCAAGATTGAATCCCATCTCTTTACAAAGTGTTATTAAAAGTTCATACTGATATAAGCTCTTTACTGGTTTGCCGGGTATCCAGCTTCCGCCTATATCGATTACCAAGCTTCCATTTTTCTTTAATATCCTGTGAAAATGACGCGCAAATGGCTTAAACCATTCTACATATTCGTCAGCGGGAACATTCCCATATTCTTTTTTCCGCACAAGACCAAAAGGAGGGCTTGTCATTATCAAATTGACAGACTCATCCTGCAAAGCAGGCAGTAACTCAAGAGAATCCCCAATAAGCGCTTTTCCATACCTGGTTGAATATATTATTTCCCCTTTCATCAAACACCTCAAATATTTAATTTTTTAAGTTTCATTGCATTTTTTGCTTCTCTATTAAGTATATCAATAATTGTTATAGGATTTCTTAAAATTTCAGTTAAATCACATTTGTCAATCAGGATTATATCAATATTGGATGTTTTCATTACTGTTTCAGCATAGGTACGGGCATCACCGCCAATAGCTCCTGTGCTTACTATAACAATAACATTACTTTTAAGTGCGTGTGTAAGCCCCACCTCTTTTGCAACAGCGTCTATAGATACGCTTTTAGTATTCTTGCATTGTATTTGCCAACGCGAAAAAAGCAGCCTATCCCCTTCAAATATTAAATCTACTTCTGCTCCACCTGTATCGATACCTCTAAGCCTTGTTGCAATATAAGTCAGGTCTATTAACCTTAAAAGCTTAAATGCTAATGCTTCTAATGCTAATCCTTTTAGATGTTTATCAGGAGAATCAAGAGATGACAGGATTTCATTAAGGGGCTTTAATAACAATGGTCTTATATCATCTATTACTTGCTTTTCTAACTGAGCAATTACTGGCCGCAATATCTCATTTGCCATTTTCTTGGTTGGATAAACTGAAAATGGCTTTGCTCCTCTCCCCATAGCTTTTGTTCCACGTTCTAATTTTATGTATCCTGCTTTTTCCAGTGGATACAATACCTGCTTGGGCAAATTTTTCTCATTAAATTTTATTCCATATATAGCTGTAGCCATCTTTTCAATATCATTTGAAAAGAAGGGTCCGCCCTTACTTAAATTAGCAAGTGTTTTTACATAAGCTCTTTGTTCGGGTGTTAAAACAGAAAGTTGCTCTATTTCAGTAGAGGATACGCCCATAATCTGATTAAGTTTGTTCTGATTTATTCGCCATGAACCTTTTTCGAATATCCCTGCCATTTCCAGCCATAGTCTAAGGATGCTAGGATGTTTTCCGCCTCTTGGAAAATTAATGCCCCTTTCTGACAATCCTTGCCTAAGCTTAATTAAATCTATTTTTTCTCCGGCAGAAGTCATATCTTGAATGCATTGAATAAAAAGCAAGCCGTTTCTATTAAGCATTATATGCTTGGCAAACAAAGTATATAATTCTATTGGCTTTTGCTTAAGTTTTAGGAGTTTGTTTCCTATTTCGGTTAAGTTGGAATCCCTGTCAATTAAGCCATAGGCTATCATTCCTAATTTACAATTGTTTGCTAATTTCATTTTATTATAATCGCTTGTCTTATTATGCTGAAAATATCTTTTTCTTATTTGTTCTTCAAATTTTTTCCAATCGCCCTGGCACCTGCTGGCAATTTCCAAGACTTCAATTAAATCAATCTGAAAAGGCGAAAATTCACTTCCAAAAGGCAAGTCACTTTTTACCATTCCAATACCTCTTTTTGATATAAGAGATTATAACCATGGGGAATATTTAAGGCTTTGTCTAACATGCATTTTGAGCATTACAATAAGTATATAAACCTTGCTACGATTTGACGACGGAAAAACCTGCAATTTTTCCGTAAATCCTACCATATTTCTGAAAAAAAACTAGCTAAGCACCATTCACCAGCAGCATAACCCCGCTAAACACGAACTCTATTGCAAGAGCCGCTA
>JASEIA010000139.1 GCA_030018575.1 Nanobdellota archaeon
GCGGTATGCAACAACTGCCAGAAGAAGTACGGCGATAAAGTGAAGGAAATGGCAAAGTAAAAGGCGAAAATTACGCCTCCGTAGCGCAGTGGTAGCGCAACTGCCTCGTATCTTGCAAAAGAAAGAAAGCAGTAGGTCGCGGGTTCAACTCCCGTCGGAGGCTTCAGACGAGGTGGGGTCAGGAACGAAGTGACTCCACCCCTCGGAGGCTTTATGGCAAATCGCATTCTTGTAACATGAGCTGAGGGATTTATAGGAAAGTATGTAGTAGCCGAATTGCTATGGCAGGGATATGACGTGCTTGCAACCGACATTCTTGAAAAGGAAAGCGGCTTTGGCTCTTTTGTTTATGAAAAAAGCGACATTACAAGGCCTGAAACCCGTTGCCTACTTTGAAAAGGTTTGTTGAATATTATCAGGATAGGAATCTTGTCTAGAACGCAGTTTCCCTTATGCCCTTGAAAATGCCGCTCAAATGCGCCATATCCCTTCTTTTCCCCAGCCCCTTGTCAATAATTCCCTGCAATGCCATCATAACAACTGAGTTTGCGTCTGCAAATTTTTTCTGGGATGGATTATTGCCGACTATTGCCCTTACATCAATAGGCTTTCCTGCATACGCGTCAACATTGCTTTTGAAAGGCAGAAGATTCAAGGGCAGAGGCACAACTTTTGCAAAATCAACAAGCTGGTAAAGTTCTTTCAGCTTTGGCTTTTTGCTGAGCGAATATTTTCTGTCAAGCCAGCCCATTATTTTTTTCACAAGCGGCTTCATGTCAGCCAAAGTGAAAAGCGTTTCCTCAGCCCCGACAACACCCACCGGAATTATGGGCTTGTTTGCCTGATAAGCTGCCTTGATATATCCGCAGTGCTCAGGAGCAAAGCCTTCAACATGCCTTACAAGATACCTGTCATAAAAAGGCTTGCACGCGTCAAGAATCCCGCCGGGGCATACAATTACAAGCTTGTCATCATTCAAAAGCCTTACAGCATTTTCCATTTTTCCCTTTACGCCGCCAATGGTTTTCAGGAAATCAGAATTTCCAAACATCCTGTAAGCCATGCCGTAAACACACCTTCTTTTTTGCTCGTGCACCCCAAAATAAATAGGCGCCATGTCTGCAAGGAATATTGTCGAATGGTTCGCGACAAGCATAGCGCCTGTCTTGTCAGGAATGTTCTCAGCATTGTAAAGCCTTGGCTTGAAATATTTTTCAAAAAACTGCCAGAGGAAAGACTGGTTAAATGTGTCCAGCCATTTCACAATCTTTTCCTCAGGATAGTAAAGCTCTTTCAGCCTGTGCTCGTAGTTTGAATTCAAAAGCTCCATATCAACCTGCTTTATCGCGGATAAAGAAAGAGCTATATTCTCAAGGGCTGACAGCTTTTTCGGCTCCTCATCCGAGAGAAAGCGCTGTATGTAGTCCATAAGCAGGGTAATGCTTGATTAGTATATAAAATCTATGTAAAAAAAGAAGAAAATAGCTAAACAAGAGCTTTTTTCAGCTCTTCAGCCTTGTCTGTCTTTTCCCACGGGAAAGTATCCCTGCCAAAATGCCCGAATGCGGATGTCTGGCTGTAGCTCCAACCCTTGGGGTGCTTAAGATCAAAGTGCTTTATGATTGCAGCGGGCTTCAATGGGAAAACCTGCCTTACGCCAGCTTCCAGCTTGCGCTCCTTTTCCGCGCTTAACCCATTGGCAATCACCCTTACAGAAGTCGGCTCTGCAATGCCTATGCAATAGCCCAGCTGAACCTCACATTCTGCAACAATGCCTGCGGCAACAATGTTTTTTGCAATGTACCTTGCGAGATAAGCAGCGCTCCTGTCAACCTTGCTCGGGTCTTTTCCTGAAAATGCCCCGCCGCCGTGCCTTCCCACGCCGCCATAAGTGTCAACAATAATTTTTCTTCCTGTAAGCCCTGCATCTGCAAAAGGGCCGCAGAATTCAAACCTTCCTGTGCCGTTTATGAAAAAAGTGGTGTCTTTCTTAAGCCAGTTGCCGCAGACAGGCTTTATTATCTGCTCTGCAACATCCTTTCTTAACTTTTCCATTTCCACTTCAGGGTTATGGGACGCCGCAACAACCACATTTTTTAATGCAACAGGCTTCCTGTTTTCATACTCAACAGCAACCTGGCTTTTGCAGTCAGGCCTGAGATATGGAAGGGAAGTTTTCCTGCATTCATCCAGCTTTTCTACAATCTTGTGCGAAAGTATTGCTGAAAGAGGCATAAGCTCTTTTGTCTCATTGGTTGCATAGCCCCACATGATTCCCTGGTCTCCTGCGCCCTGCTCTTTTTTCTCGCCAGAGTCAACGCCCTGCGCAATATCCTGGCTTTGGGTTGTAAGCTTCACAAGAACTTCGCAGGTGTCGGCATTAATTCCCCATTTCTCATCTATATATCCCACTTCCTTTACAGCTCTTCTCACAACCCGCTCATAATTGATTTTTGCCTTTGTTGTTATCTCGCCTGCAACAACAATAAAATTTCCCTTTGCAAGAGTCTCGCACGCAACCCTCGCCTCCGGGTCTTTCTTCAGCACAGCATCAAGGATGCTGTCTGAAACAAAATCGCACAGCTTGTCAGGGTGCCCCTTGCCCACTGACTCAGAGCTTATTACTACTTTTTCCGCCATTTTAATCCCCCTTGTATCTCTTTTTTAAAATTCATTTAATAGCAAAAATCAAAAATCTGTTTTTAAAGATTACGCACCAAATTATTCTCATAAGAATATTTTATTCTCTTATATAAAAAGGAGGCAGGAATCACTGCTTTTTCGAGTGCTTTCTTGACAGCTGATGAAAATAAATCCTCTCAACATCCGACAATGAATTTGC
>JASEIA010000013.1 GCA_030018575.1 Nanobdellota archaeon
CAGAGGCGAATGATTCAGCCGCTTTCCCTGCAAGGGCATACCACAGCTCTGTTGTGACTTCCGGCGGGACAATGTGGGTGATTGGGGGCTATGACGGGTCCACCAAAAACTTATACAACGACGTATGGAATTCAACAGACGGCGCGAACTGGGCGCAGGCAACTGCATCAGCAGGATGGGCAGTAAGGTACGGGCACAGCTCTGTTGTGTTTGACAGTAAAATCTGGGTGATTGGCGGGGAAATCCCCGGCAAAGAAGGCAATAAAAAAAACGATGTATGGTACTCTGCAGACGGCGCCACATGGACAGAGGCGAATGATTCAGCTGCTTTTTCAGCAAGGTACGGGCATACCTCTGTTGTAACCCCTGACGGAAAAATGTGGGTTATCGGCGGCAATAACGGCTCAAGCGACTTGAACGATGCATGGTATTCAACAGACGGCGCGAACTGGGCAGAGGCGAATGATTCAGCCGCTTTCCCTGCAAGGGCATACCACAGCTCTGTTGTCAGCTCTGACGGCAGAATATGGGTGATTGGCGGATACGACGGATATACCCCTGATACATTCAATGACGTATGGTACTCTTCTGACGGCGTAAACTGGGTATTTGTGAACATAAGCTCTTGGAATGCAAGGAACCAGCACTCAAGCGCCTATGCCAATGGCTATATATGGGTTTTAGGCGGCAGGAGTGGTACAAGCGGGACTCCTCATAACGACTCATGGGCAACACCTATCCCTCCTTGGTACAGGGACATGGACGGATCAGGCACTGAGTGGGGGAAAAACTTTACAGCTTCGCACGGCAATAATAATGTAAAAGTCAGGTGCTGGGATATTGCAGGAAACTTAAACTCAAGCAAGCAGTGGTTCAATGTGGATGTCCGCGGCCCTGTAATAACAATTTCTTCTCCATTGAACCAGAGCTATACAACGTCCTCAACAACTTTAACTGTGAGCCTTGATGAAACCGCAACAACATGTCAATATTCACTTAACGGCGCTGCAAATGTGACAATGACAGGCTCTGGAACTTCATGGTCATCATCTGCAACAGCTGCAAACCGCGGGAACACAATTACAGTAAGCTGCCAGGATGAACTGGGAAACTGGAACAGCGAGTCAGTTGCATTTACAGCATCATTTGCAGTGTGCGGCAATCAGATTTGTGAAACAGGAGAAACATCATCTTCATGCCCTGCAGATTGCCCTGCTGCCGCAGCAGCAACTGGAGGAGGCGGGGTGCCTGCAAAAGAGCAGGTAAACTTCTATAACTTAAAAGCCAATGTGCCTGCTGAAAAGATGCTGGATGAGGAAGGCATTGCACTTACAAAAATTAAGGTGATCCCCACGCAGGACACTAATAACGTCAAGATAAGCATTGAGAAAAAGGAATCTATTCCTGATGAGGCAAAAGAGCCTGAAGGCAAGGTTTACCAGGTTTTGGATATAAAGCTTGAAACAGAGGTTGAAATAAAAGTGGAAATCTGCTTCTCAGTAGAGAAAGAGTGGCTTGAAGGGCAGAAAGCGCAGAAAGAAGATGTTGCGCTTGCACATTACAAGCCAAGGATAGTATACAATCTCCGCCCTGTGAGCATTAATAGCAATGAGATGAGGCTAAGCTTCAGAGCTGAGCAGGAGGATTGGGAATACCTGCCTACTGAAATTGTCAAAATAGAGCCTGAAAAAACAGAGTACTGCTCTGAAACAAAGGAATTCAGCACATATGCAATTGTCGCAAGAAAACCTGAGATAAAGGAATTCATTGACGTAATACAGCCTACTATTGAAGAGCAGATAATTGAGCCAAGGAAAGAGCCGGTCCTGAGAAGGAAGATTGACTTGTGGGGCTGGCGTATACCGATAACAGCCATGGTTGACATTTTCCTGGTTATAAGCCTTGTATCTCTTGTATTGTACGGCAGAAGGCTTGAGTATTTCATGCCTGAGATTGAAGAGGCGCTGCCTGCGCCGCAACCGCAAAAGGCAGCTAAGCCAGAGAAAGCGCTGGTTGAATTTGCAAAACTAAACATCCTTCAGGGAATGGAAGAGGGAAGCATACTGGAGAAGATGGCTTTGCAGAATATTGAAAAGGAAACAGGCTGCGCAGCCGTAAAAAAAGCATATGATAATATCTGCAGGATGTCTGGGCATGAGCTTATGCCTCATGTGACAGAGTCTGTCATGCGCGGCTATCCGGATGAGCAGATAAAGGCAACTTTCATGAAAAATGGAGTGTCTGCAAAATGCGTGTCTTCTGCAATAAAGGCAGCGCGCGGCCGCATTTCAAAGGCATCCTCTCAAGTGGTCGGACCGTTTGTGCTGAGATGCATTTATTCAGGCATTGAAGACAACAAGATAAAGGAAATGCTGGTAAAGCACGGCATAAGGGAGAAAAAAGCCCTCGCCTTGATAAAAAAAGTGCATTCAGAGGCAAAGAAAAGGCATTTAAACCATTAAAACAACTGCAAATTAATGAAACACAATCTTTTTGCAATATCCTTTCTTGTTGTAATATTCCTTCTTGCGCAGGTTGTTGGATTGGCTGTTACAGCGCATTACATTGAAAAGCCCGCACTGCCCATGAATATAGAACGGCCTGAAGTGCCCAAAGAGCAGCAGAGCTATACATTCATCCCGATATTTATCTTTATATTAATAGCAACAGCGCTCGGATTGCTGCTTATTAAATTCTCAATGCTGAAAATGTGGAAGTTCTGGTTCTTATTAAGCGTCTGGCTATGCCTTACAATAAGCTTCAGCGCATTCATTCCCGAGAAAATAGCAATAGGAATTGCCGTAATACTTGCGCTATTGAAGGTATTCCGCCCTTCTGTTATAATCCATAACTTCACAGAAATCTTCATTTATGGCGCATTGGCTGCCATATTTGTCCCAATACTCAATGTAATTGCTGTCATTGTTCTTTTATTCCTCATCTCAATCTATGACTACATTGCCGTAAGAAAAACAAAGCACATGGTAAAGCTTGCAAAATTTCAGAGCAAGTCAAAGATGTTTGCAGGGCTTTTGCTGCCTTACAAAACCAAAGGTGAAAAGCCGTCAGGGCAGATAAGCATTGGCAAGAATATAAAGGCAGGAACAGAGGCTGTGCCTGCAAAAGAAAAAGCAGGCGCGGCTATATTGGGCGGAGGGGATATTGGCTTTCCTTTATTGTTTGCAGGCGCTGTGATGAAGCAGTTTGGCTTTGGCTTGCTTGACTTCCGGACATTCATAGTGCCTTTGTTTGCAGCTGTTTCATTGCTCTTATTATTTCTCTTTGCAAGCAACAAGAAGTTCTATCCTGCAATGCCTTATATATCTGCAGGGTGCCTTGCGGGCTACGGCGTTGTTTTGCTTTTAGTTTAAGCATCTCTTTTTATCCATGTAATCATTAATCAGTTCCTTGCACGCCCTTGCAAAACATTCCCTGCGCTGCAGGGCGCTTTCAAGCCTGGTAAAAACAACCTTCCCTATTGCGCCTTCCAGAATGCCCTGCTCTCTCATAAGGGTCATTGTCTTTGCATAAACCGCTTCAAGATTCCGGTCAACATACCCCAAAGGATGTTCTGTGCCCGCCCTTACTATTTGTTCTATTTTTGGGGTTAGCCTGTACCTTCTTTTTCCGTTGACGATTGTATTATATTCATCCTCATTAAATGTTATGGAAATCTTTAAAATTGCAATATCTGTCTGCTGCAACAGCAGATTATTGTTTCTCGGCCAGTATTCAAACACATAGCCCTCGATTATTGTGTCTATTGCCATTTTAGCCGCCCATAATTATATCCGTTAGCGTCCTGTAAACCATCATGCTTTGCTTAAAGGCGGGGACTCCTTGCTCAAGAATATATGCCCTGTTTGTATATGGCTTGTTTGTTTCTGTAAAACCGCATATGTCTGCGCTGATTATTCTCTTTTTTTGCTTTATTTTTCTTAAGATATCCTTAAGCTCATTTAGCCGAAGGCTTTCACGCTCAAATGCAGTTCTCACTTCTTCGCTATGCATTACATCAAGGTCTATGGTAACATAAACCTCTTGTGGCATTTTTTCATGAAATTCAAGCTCAAGTTGATTCTCCCTAAGGCAGGGTATTCCAACCTCGCCTGCGCCGGAAAATCCAGAGCATCCCACCACATCATTGCCAATGTAAAGCATATTGCGCGCATAACCTTGTACATTCGTGTCCCAACATATCTGGCGCACAAATGCCCCACAGCTTATCAGGTTATGGCTGTCAAACCAAGTGTCATGGTGGTAGTCAATGTGGATATAGCCAAACTCATCGCTGAGCCTGTTTGCGAGCATTGCAAGCCCGTAGGTAAAAAAATGGTATCCGCCGTGCCCGTACAATGCCAAAACCCTGGAATTTGTTTTAACGCTGTCTTCAACCGCTTTTGCCACAATCCCCTTGTCAATGGATTGATAGACATTAGGAATAAACCTTTCTATGCCTTCTATTTTTTCCCCGGGATTCACCCTTTCAATAGGATAGCCTTGGCTCTCAAAATGCTCGCCTATCTCCTCTCCGCCCTTGTCCATCTCCAGCGAGTACAGCTTCCATTCAGGTAAGTCTATTGCCATTTTTCTTCCTTAAGCAGCCATATAACTGAATAAAAGAAAGGCTGCCTTTGTTTTTTTGCCTTTTCTTTACATCAGCTTGAAGTCCCTGCTTTCGCAGAGGCACTTCACTGCCTTGGGCATCTTGTCACTGTTTATATTGTACCTTGCCCCGCATCCCCTGCATCTTGCTTCTCTCATTTTAGTTACCCCCGTTGTGTTGATTAAGTTTAAGCATAAGCCTGTATTGCTCCGGGCGGCCGTAGCCGAACCAAATATTTTTTTCCATTGCAAGTATCTTCCTGATGAAATCCGAAGGGAGACAGGGCTTTCCGGCTGGAATCTTAAAATAGATTGCCAGGCTGTTTTGCACTTCCACGTCATCGGCAAGCGGATTTTCACAGAAAACATTGAACGGATTGTTGCATGCCCTGCAAATGTCGTCCAGCGCAGGCACAATGATGAACAGCTGGTTCTGCTCTATTGTTCTTGAATAGACATCCAGCATATTGCTTATATGGCATAAGCTATATCCATCCTCAATGTGCGCTTTTCTCAGGGATTCCTCTGTCATAAAAGGCCACCTGAAAAACAGCCTGTCCACGTGGTGCGGGCGGAGCCTTATTACTTTTTCTACCAGCTTTTCATCTGCCATTTTAATAAATCACCGCCACGAGCTTGTACTTAACCTGCCCGAACCTTACCTTCTCTCCGTCCGCCTTCATGTTGTTGTCGCCTTTCAATACAAAGTAAGTTCCCAATGAATCCTTTTTTATTGCAATAACTCTGTGCACAATCGGAATCCTGTTGAATTTTGTCTCATAAGCGACTATGTCGCCAACATGAATGTCTTCTATTGATTTTGGAACAATCTCAATTCCGTTAGAGCCTTCATCCAATACAGGGCTCATTGACTTTGTGTTTGTGTAGGAAGCCCACCTTGCGCCCTGCGGAATTCGTATTATGACCTTGTCTTCATAAACCTGAATCTGTGATTCAGAAATTGAGTCAGAAGGCGCTGAAACACCAGTGGCTTCCTCTCCTGAAACATTCAATGAATATGATATGAGAAACAATCCTGCAAAAAACAGAGAAATGAAAAACAGGAATGATTTTTGCTTCATTCTTCCCTCCTGAAGTATTCAGTAGCCTCGGCTATTATGTCCTGCATGTTTTCAATAATCCTTGTGATGTCTCTTGCCTTGTAGACCCCGCCCACCTTTAATTTGAGATGGTCAATAAGGTTTCTTTCCTCTGACTGGTCAAAGAACCTGCACCTGTCTTCAACAAAAGGGCATTTGCTGCAAAGGTCGTCCAATGAAGGCACCAATTCAACATCAAGCTCAGGCTCGTTAAACAGCCTGTCAAAAGTCTTAAGGGTTTTAAGCGCAAACTTTGCATTATATCTCCTTGCCATCTCCATCCCGAAAGTTTCCCTTCCAAGCATGTAATCCCAAAGCTGGTTAATATGGTAAGGGCGAAGCTTTAATGCAGCAATTTTAGAATTTGCATTCTTAATGCCCCATTCTAAATCTGTGTTTTCTTCTGCTGCCATAAACATCCCCCTAAACGCGATTCACGGCTTTGAACCCCCGCCCATTGCCGGTAATCACTCATAAATCACTACTTGATAGTATATAAAGCTTGTGGTAGGGTATTTTTGATGAAAAAAAGAAAAGAAAAGAAAAAATTTATGCGCCGCAGCCGCCTGCTGCAAGTGCTGCTGTTCCGGCTACGCTTGCCAAAACTGTTCCGCATTCAGCAGGCGCTGTTTCAAACATCGAACAAATTGCTGCCTGGAACGCCGCAGGAGTTCTAACCCCATTATATGATTCTCCATCAATAACAATGGTGGGGCTTCCGCTCGCTCCAAACATTGCCGCCTTTTTAGCAGATGCTGACAAAAGCGCCTTGCCTTCTGCGCCTTCAGAACAGGTTTTCAAAGTCGTCTTGTCAATTCCAGCCCTGACAGCGCACTTTTCCCAGTTTGTGCCTACATTCTTGTAATCCTCATTCTGGCATGCAATATAGTCCAGATATTTCTCGTCATCCAGCTTCCTTGCGCATAGCTGCCTTATGTTTTCATCTGTTTCAGGCTGCCCGTGCAATGAATTGAATGTTCCGCCTGCATTCTCGCTAACAATAAAGTCCAGCTGAAAGTCTAGCTTATCTCCCAGCAGTTCAATAACAGGCCATAATGCCTGCTCAGCCATTACTCCATAAGGGCATTGCGACATTACAAATAAGTTTAATGTCGGCTTGTTGTCCCCTAATGTAATCCCCATTGATTTTAGCTGTTCATTCCTTGCCTTCTCATCAATCCAGTGCGAAGCGCCAACTGCCTCATCAAGCAATTTGTACCAGTCTCCTTTCTTCTCAAATGCATTCTGCAGCCTTGCCATTTGCGGATTGTTCCATGTTGAAGTTGTTGTAACTTCCTCGCTGAATAGGTATGAAGGCACGAACTTCAGGCCTAAATCAGAAACAAGCTTCTTTCCCTCATCAGAGCTTATGTCAACTGTCCTTATGTTTGCGCCCTTGAAAAATGTTCTTGTTGTCTGCAGTGCGGCTGCCGGATCGCAAGTTGCGCATTTCGCGTCATTCACGACAACAACCTCAAACTGCACAGGATCATTGTATTCGCACTTTTCTGAAACGCATCTGCCTTCCTTGTCAGGCTGGCTGGTGCATTCTGCATCAGCAGTGCACTCAGGCATTTCAGAGCATTCAGGGTGGCCTTTCAAATTCTGGCAAAGTGCCCTCAAAAAGTCAGTTGTTGCCCTGCCTGAATTATAGTCAGCGCCATTAAGCTTAATTGTCGGGCTTCCCTGCGCCCTTGCTGCATTTGCCTTTGCAAATGATTTTGTCAAAAGCTGCTTTCCTTCATCGCCTTCAAAGCAGGCTTTTAATGCATCAGCATCAATGCCTGCCTCTTTTGCGCATGACTCTGCATTAGCAGCCGCATTTCTTATGTCCTTGTTCTGGCAGACTATGAAATCCATATACTTTTTTGGAGAAAGTTTCATTGCGCACAGCTGCCTTATATTCTCGTCAACCTCGGACTGGCCTTTCAGCGAGTCAAATGTTCCGTCCCTGTTTGCATTTCCAATAAAGTCTATGCTGAAGTCAACTGAATCGCCCAGCTTTTTAAGGACAGGCGCTATTGCGTCCTCAACCTGTGTCCCGTAATAGCATTGAGACATTACGTAAAACTCAAGCTTAACACTTCCCTCTGAAACTGCTTTTCCTGTAAACGTGCCTGTGAAGAATCCAATCCCCATAAGCACAACCAATACAGCTATGACGCCGTAAAGAGCATAATTCTTTTTGCCCTGAAACAAACGTTTCCTGTCTTCTATCCGAGGCGTATCCGGCTTTTCAGCCGACTCCTCCTTTACTGGTTCGTTATCCATAGTCATACCTCCCTGAATTTTTGAAGGGATGGTCTAGGACGCAAGTCCCACTACCTCCAAAAAGTATCAATTCTCTTATACAGAAGATATATTTAAATATTATGGTTTAGTCTAATTCCACAATCTGCCCGTCCCTTACAATAAGCGCTGTCTTTCCAAGCACATACCCCATTTCTGTTGCCAGGTCTGCAAGCGGAGTTAATTTGCTTACATCGCCGTGCGAGGGTATAAGATATTTGGGCTTGAGCATGTCAATCAAATCCCTGTGGTCTTCCCTTGATGCATGCCCGGAAACATGTATGTCCTTGAAGATTCTCATTCCTTTTCTTGACAGCTTGTCTTCAAGCATTGCCCTGTTTGCCATGTTGATTGCAGCAGGTATTGTCCTGCACGAGAAGATTATTATGTCTCCCTGCCTGAATTCAAACGGCAGCTCTTTCATTGCCATTTTTGCCAATATTGATTTCGGCTCCCCCTGGTTGCCTGTGCATATCACAAGGTACTTCTCTGGGTTTGCTGAAATCTCCTTAAGCTTTTTCTTTATGTCGCCTGCAAGCCAGACAATGTCCGCTTTCTTTGTGAAATCAATAAGCTTAAGCCTTTCGGCTGCCGAAAGATACTTGTGCATGCTCCTTCCAAGGAACACAACTTTCCTTTTCAGCTTCTGCCCGAATTCAACAATTGACTGCAGCCTTGCAATATGCGAAGCAAATGTTGTGACAAACACCGCATGCCCCTTGTTGTCCACCCCGAGCATCACATCGCCAAGCATCTCCTTTGCGACTTTTTCAGAAGGGGTTTTCATTCTCGCATCAGCATACAATGATTCCACTATCAGGGCTTTTACTTCGCCGGAATTTCCTAGCTCCCTTAATCTTTCGTAATCAGGCTTCTTGCCGATTACAGGATGGTTGTCAAACTTGTAGTCATTTGCATATACTACAACCCCTTCCGGAGTATGTATTGCTATCAACACTGTCTGCAGTGTTGAATGCGTCATGTTGATGAATTCAATTGTTATATTTTCAGAAACCTTGATTGAAGCTCCCGGATTCAACGGCTTTAGCTGGTTCTTTATTCTCAGCCTGTCATCTGCCATGATTGTCTTTAAGACTTCCAATGTGTAAGGAGTGCCGATAACAGGGCAGTAATAATGCTCTGCCATGTAAGGGACTGCCCCGATATGGTCCAAATGGCAATGGCCTAAAACTATTGCCTTGACATTGCCCCTCCAGTCCTTGATAACCCTGTCGTCAGGGATTGCGTCAATCTTGATTAATTCCTCTTTTGTAAGCCCGTTTCTCGAGCCCTCGCCTTCTTCCTCTTCGTAGGTTATTATCTTAGGCAGGTAAAAGCCCATGTCGCATATTACTGCTTCATTGCCGACCCTTATCGCTGTCATGTTCCTCCCAATCTCTGAGAAGCCGCCTACTGCACAAATCTCTATTGTCATATGTTTTTTATCTCCTGTATGTTTTAAATACTTTTCCTAAGAAAAAATCGCGGGCTTGTTGCCCTAAGTTTTTCTCGTTCTAAACATATGGAATGCTAAACTATTATATAAATGTATGCCGAAAGGCTTATATAGTAGTAGTTACTACGTGATAGCAACAAAATAAAGGTTAGAAAGGCTCTTTTCAAAAGCCGTCGGGGGTAAATAAAATGGAATCTAAAGATTTAGTGGAACGCATTGGAAATGTTGATTTTGAATTAACTTATTTGTGTAATCTCAATTGCAGGCACTGTTACAATCCGACCCATGCAAAATCCAAGGAGTTTTCTACAGGGCAGGTTCAGGCAATAACCGAGCAGGTAAAAAACGCAGGGTTCCATGAAATACACTTTAACGGCGGAGAGCCTTTAATCAGAAAAGACATTTATGAAATCTTAAGGCATTCCGGCAATACTGGATTAAGGACAATACTGGAAACAAATTCAGTCTTATTGAGCGAGCCGGAATCTCTTGCACGCATCAGGGGTATTGTAGTAAGGGCAAGCATAGACGGCTCTGAATCTGCGCATAATGCAATAAGGAGAAATAAGACAGGGGAAAATGCATACAGGACTGCAATGGAGAATCTTGGCAATGCAAAAAAAGAGGGTGTTAAAATACAGGTTACCTGCAGCGTAAACAGGATGAATTATGATACAATTTACGAGATGGTTGCAGATGCCTGCCAGCGGGGGCTTAACGATGTGCGCCTTCGGCTGTCTATGCCTTCAGGGTTTGCAGCTGCAAATTGGGAATATCTTGAAATGGAGAGTAACATGCTGGAGGAAGTATACGCCGCAAGCAAAAGGATTGAAAAAGATTTCCCAAGCTTAAGATTCAATTATGCCTCGCTAAGAAGGGGAGTGCCTGACTTTGAACCCAAATTTTTTATTGATCCCAGGGGAATGGTTAAGCCGTATCCATTTATTGAATATTTTATAGGCGATTTAAACACGGATTCCGTGGAAACCGTATTAGAACGAATTCCAAGCGCGCACTTGCCGCAATTGCATAAAGAAAAAATGATGCGCTATCTGGCTAAGTTAGGAATGGTGAAAAATGAATAATTACAAAACAGGCATACAGGCAAGGCATACGTTCCTGCAGTGCGCAAGGAAATTTTTGGCAGCACATGATTTTTTAGAGATTCAAACGCCTAAAATCAGCTTTATGCCTACTGACCAAGATGCGCATTTGTTTAAAACAGATTACTTTGGAAATTCAGCTTATCTGGTCCAAACGCCGCAGTTTTACAAGCAGGCCTATGTGATAAATGGCATCAGCTCTGTTTTTGAGGTTGCGCCTGTCTTCAGAGCAGAACCAAGGGTAACTCCGCGCCATCTCAGTGAATTTACAAGCCTGGACATTGAGTCGTCCAGATTTTCAAAGCTCGAGGACATACTCAGGTTTGAATCAGACTTAATCAGGCTTGCAACGAAAGGGCTGTCCAAAGCAATGGACATAAAGCCCATTGAAACATTTGAAGTGGCAGAGTACAAAAACGTAAAGAAAATGCTTGGCTTGTCTGATTCTGAGCAGATAACAAACGCGCATGAGCCTGCAATTTCCAAGCTATTCAAAGCAGACGGCATATTTATAATCCATTACCCCTCAAATGAGAGGGCATTTTATTATGAAGACTGTGACGGAATTTCCTTGAGCTTTGACTTGATAGTCAAGGGAATGGAAGTTACAAGCGGAGGAGTGAGAACTATTTCAAAAGAAAGCCTATTGCGAAAAATGAAAAGAGATAACATTGACCCGGCCAGATATACGCCTTACTTAAATATGTTTGATAGCACAGTGCCTGTGCATGGCGGGTTTGCAATCGGTGTGGAAAGAATAATATTAAAATACTTGCAGCTAACTGATATAGGCGATGTTATCCCTTTCAGCAAAAAGCCGGACACTAACACGGAGGCATTAATATGGAAACTATAAGGCAGGAAATCAAAAACAAGCAGGGTGAAAAATTAGTCTGCGAATTGAATATCTCAGAGCCCGAAACAAGCAAGCCGCTAGTGCTCATACTTCACGCCCTTACAGGCAAGAAAGAGAACAGCACAATTAGCTTTATAGCAAAAAGCCTGCCAAGCCGCGGGTATAACACGCTCCAGTTTGACTTTTCAGGGCATGGTGAAAGCCAGGGAAAATTAGAGGATGCTACTGCCACAAAGCAGCTTGAGGATATAAGCGCAGTATTGCAGCAGATAAAGCAAGTCAATATAAGCAAGCTTATTCTTATAGGCAACAGCTTTTCAGTAATCACTGCACTGGCATTTGCAAAAAACAATAAAAATGTGGCAGGGCTAATACTCATCAGCGGCAGGGCGCATTATCTTAAATATATTGAAACGCTTGAAAAAGCAGGTGATAAATACCGGCTATTTGGAGAAGCACTGGCTGATAAATCTTTTGTTGAAGACTATAAGCAATACGATCCTCTCGCAAACATAAAATCAGTTACATGCCCTATACTAGTTATCCATGGGGAGAAAGATGATGTAATCCCTAAAGAAGATGCAGAACTGCTTTACAAATCAGCTCCTTCAAGCAAAGACTTGTTTATCGTGCCTGGCGCAGGGCATCGCTTTATGGAAATTGAACAAAAACAAAAGGCATTAGACAGGATAATACATTTTCTTAATGCAAATTTTAGTCAATTATAATAAAAAAGGATAATACATGGCAAAACTAAAAACAGCAATAGCGGGACTGGCACTGGCTTCTATTCTAAGCGCTTCAGCGCCTGCAAAAGCAGACATGTTTGACAATGTACCTGATTATTCCTATGTAAATAACTCATCTTATGTTGAAGCACACCGGCAGGAAAGCCCTTCAGAAGCTTATGCAAGAGTCTTGGAAAACAATGAAAGCACAGGTATTCTAAAGGCGCCTTTTGTTCCGCAAGTGGACTTGTTTCCAACAGAAGACTTGAGAATGCCTGCAAGGCACATAACTGTCGAGGATTACCTTGAGCAGAATAACATTGATTATAATTCACAGTTCACAACAAGCTGGTGGGAATACCCAATAAACCTGGCAGGCTCTTACGTGCTTACAGTTGCATGGCACGAGTTCGGGCACTATGCAATGGCAAACCTGTTCGGCATGAACAATGTGCAGATGCACGGGCCTGATTTTGAGACAGGGCTAGTTGCTTCTGTTTCATGGGAAGGGAATCTCGGGCAGTTCCAAAGGACAATTATGTCAGCAGCAGGCATGGGCTTTACCACAATTGGGAATGTCTCATTAACCTCATTATTGCAGAATGATGTGCTGCCGGACTGGTCAAGAAGCTTTGCAGCGACAACTTCATTGATGATGATGCTTGACAGGCACAGATATATCTGGTTTACAGGGGTAAAGCACTTTGCAGGCATAGAGAACAACAGCGCAAATGATGTTGCAAACATAGTGGAGAATAACTTCTCATCTTCAGAAGGCAGGGATGCTGCTTTTGGAGTATTGATGGCAGCTTCTGCAGTTGAATTGGCTTTAAGATGGGAAGAAATCTGGTATCTGATGAATACAATAGTCGGAAGGCAGGTTGAGGTTCCCGAGGGATTGGGAATACTGCCGGGATTGTACCCTTACGGAAGCAATTTAATGATAGGGGCTTCTGGAGAGTTCTAGGCTATTACATAAATGTAATATGTAAGACGAAAATGTAACAGGCATAAAGCTTATATATGAGATGTTACATAAATGTAATATATGTTACATAAATGTAGTATCTGGGCCGTAGCAGGAGCCTTTTTTCAGGAGCCGACAAAAGAACACGGGCTTCTGGAATTATGCAGAATAACAAAGATAGCGCACACTTCCGTAAAAATTCATTTGGTTACATTAAAGAAGGAAGGCATAATCTCCAGGCGCATTGAGAAGAAAGGAAGCAGGGAATATCCTGTGTATAAGGCAAAGCAGGAAGACAGGATATTCAGAGACTATAAGAAAGTTTATAATTTTGAGGAAGTGATAAGCTCAGGGCTGACGGTGTTTCTTAAGGACAGCCTGATGCCAAGAACAATTGTCTTATTCGGCAGCTACCAGAAAGGTGAGGACATTGAAGGAAGCGATATTGACATATTTGTTGAGGCTGAAAAAGCAGAGTTGGATATTTCAAGGTTTGAGAAAAGGTTAAAAAGAAAGGTGCAATTGCACTTTAAGGCGGACTTTAAGAAATATCCTGCTGAGCTGAAAAACAGCATAGTGAATGGCAATGTGCTTGAAGGATACCTTGAGGCATTTTAAGAATGAAAGTCATAATCAAGCCGGACATGGCAAAGGCAAAATCACTTGGGGAAACTTCTATTATTACGCTAAGCAGGCTGAAGGAAACAGATATGGAGAAGTATCCATCAAATACGCTGAAAGACTATTATGACATCATAAAGGGGCTTTTGGAAGCTTTGCTTTACATGGAAGGGGTAAAGATGATGGGAGAGAGCAGCCATTATGAGACGATAGAATATGCCTGCGAAAGATACAAGATGGGGGAAAGCACAAGGGTATTTCTTCAGGAAATGAGGGATTACAGAAACAGGTTTTCTTATGAGGGGTTTTCTGTGCAGGGCAGCTATATACGGCTGAACAGGAAAAAGATAGACGAGATTGTTCAAAAGCTGATAGGGCTTGTTGATGAGAAGATAAGCTAGTTGCATAATCAAACCAAAATACTTAAATACACTTTAAGGCACTTATAATGCAGCAATAATTACTAAAAACAAGAAGGTGATACTATGAGTATGAATAAGAAAGGCGCGATTGAAATGTCAATGACCACAATCATTGTGGTTATTCTTGGCATTACACTGCTGTCATTGGGGCTTATGTTTGTAAAGAACATATTCTCAGACATAGGCGGCTCAAGCGCAAAAATGGCTGATCTGGCTGACAAGCAGATGATGGAAATGTTTGGCGAAAGCGAGGACCCGTTATCCTTACCGAGAGATCAGGCTAAAATTGGGCAAGGTGATGAAGATATCCTTGATATAGGCATACGCAATACAGGAGAAGACCAGGGTAAGTTTAGTCTAAAGAGCATAGAAGTTGTCTCAAAACCAGGAGCTTTCAAAGGAGACGCATTAAAATGGCTCTCATGGGACAAAACAGAAAGCACAATACTTAGCGGAAAGGCAAAAACAGGAAAAATATTGATAGCAGTTCCTTCAAATGCCAATCTGGGCACTTACCAGTTTAAGATAACATTAAGCTGTAACTTACCAGACGTATGCCCAATTGGCGGGGAGCCGACGGCATCATTCTTCATAAAAGTGGTAAGCTGACAGCATCAGCTTTCTTTTCTTTTTTTATTTTTTCTATAGCTTTATATACCCCTTAATTCTCTTTTAACAGCATGGACAATGAGTTTACAGCAAGGTACATTGAATTGGGAGCAAATGCTGAAATCTTCAAGTATCAGGAATGCATCAGGGTAAACCCTCTTAAGATAACTGCAGAGGCGCTGGCTGAAAGAATAAAAAAGAAAGGGTTCGTGCTTGAAAAAGTCAAGTTCCTTGAAAACGGGTATTTTGTGAAAAAGGCAAGGCACTCAATATCAGCCCTGCCTGAATACCTGCACGGATATTTCTATATACAGGAGGCTGCTTCGCAATTGCCGGCACAAGTCCTGAACCCTTCAAAGGAAGACATTGTATTGGATGCGTGCGCAGCTCCCGGCGGAAAGGCAACGCAATTGGCTGTAAAGGCAAAGGCAGTAATTGCAGTTGAAAGCCAGCACAACAGGATGCCTGCATTGCTGAACAATATAGAAAGAATGGGCATGAAAAACATCATTTGCTGCAACACAGACGCAAGGACATTTGAGCCTGAGATGAAATTCACAAAAATCCTTGTTAATGCGCCCTGCTCAGGAAACTACATTTCAGACAATAAATGGTTTGGAAAGCAAAAAATCACGAATTTCACTGAGAGAGCTGAAATCCAAAAAGAGATTTTAGGCAATGTGGCAAATCTTTTAGAAGACAAAGGCGAATTGGTTTACAGCACCTGCTCTTTGGAGCCTGAAGAGGATGAAATAGTTGTTGACTGGGCAATAAAAGAGCTTGGAATGAAAGTAATAGACATCGACTGCATAGGCGACAAGGGGATAAGCAGCCCTTTTGGAAAGGAATTGGACAAGCAAGTTGAAAAATGCAGGCGCTTGTGGCCTTACAAGACAAGAACCCAGGGCTTTTTCATTGCAAAAATGGCATTGAGGTAAAACATGGATTTCAAAACATTCGTATCAAAATTTGCAGGGATAGCGATAGAATACATTAGGATAGGAAACAAGTATTTCCTTGCAGAAGCTTCGCTAGTTGAGCTTTCAAAGAAGCTGAACTGCAAGATAGAGTCAATCGGCCTTTTTTTAGGCGAGGAAAAAGACGGCAAATTCAGCCCGGGCCCTGCCTTGCTTGAAATACTTGCAAAAGTCTCAGGGGAAAAGGCTTTTGTAAATTACATCGGCGAAATAGACTTTCTTTACGGCAGGGGCTTAAAGAAAAGGCACATTACCTCCTTTACAGGGGGCTCAAAAGAAGGGTTTTTCAAGCTTATACAGAATGAGCATGACGAGAACATAGGCTATGGCAAGATTTCAAAAGAGCTGGATTCTGAAAATGCTGAAATAGCCAATATGCTGGACAAAGGCGACTATATAAGAAGGGAAAAGCAATAGGTTTTATAAAGAAAGGTTTAAATACCTACCTAGCTTATATAGAGCATAAGGAGAGTAACAACATGGGACGTATAAAGACGACAATGATAAAGAGAAACACAAAGAAGCTGGTCAGGGAGCATGGAGAGGCGCTTTCCGGGGATTTTGCAGCCAATAAAAAGGCTATAGGAAAAGTTACCATAATATCCTCAAAAAAGCTCAGGAACATTGTGGCTGGTTATGCTGCAAGGCTTATGAAAAAAGCCAAGAAGGAATAAAAATAGGAGGACAGATGGACGAAAACGAGCATGTAATCTTTGTAGGAAGCAAGCCTTTCATGAACTATGTTACAGGCGTTGTAATGCAGTTCACGACCCAAAATGCCGAGAATGTCACGATAAAGGCACGAGGGAAGTTCATATCAAAGGCTGTTGACATTGCAGAGGTTGCTGCGAAGAGATTCCTTGACAACACTGTTGTTGTGGGAAGCATACAGACGGACAGCGAGGAATTCAAGAACAAGGAAGGAAGGCAGATAAGGGTAAGCACTATTGCCCTTGCATTGCAAAAGAAGCAAGGCTAGAAATAAAGTTTTAGCTGCAGGCAAACAATTAGTTCTATGCTATCCTATGTAAGACGCGTATTCAGGCTGTTTTGTATGCTCCGGCTCAACGTGAGACCATTGAATTCCGTTTGGAGTATGTGTTATTTTCCCGCTTTTCCAGAGATAATGCAGGACTACTTTTAATGTCTGGTGCATAACCTGCTTTGGAAGCTTCTTTTTTAATTCAGGCATTGAAAGCGGCTGATAGCTCTGCTTCAGAATATCCTCAACCATCATAATGGTGTTAAGATTAGGGCTTCTTGCGTGCTTTGAATGGTCTTTTAGGCTGTTCTTTGTCATATCAGTATCAACTGATATAAATAATATATCAATAAGTATATAAATGTTTGGCTAAAATGTGTCATCCAATAGGGTAAGTGATAATGCTATTTTTGTTCTATCGGAAGTGAAGGTTTTTAGAGGCAAAAAAATAAAGCAGAACAATATTATGCATTAACCCTTAATTGGATTGATAAAAATAATCTGCAATCAGAAGAAGAATTCTATCAAGAGCAAAAATTCAACCTCTTAAAAAGGTATAATATCCCTTTTTTCAAATCAGGAAGGTTTTCCACCTTCCTAAAAACAACTTTTGCACTCTTTCTTACATTTGGGATTACCTAACCAACGAATTTCAGGAACATCATTTTACATAGCGCAAGCTTTCTCATTTTCACAAAAGAAGGCTGATATGAACTCGGAAATCATATAGAAAGAAGAGATACTCCAACCGCTAAAAATGAAGAGCCTTCATTTCGCATGGAAATTATAAATTTCACTCAATTTATTGGATGACACCCTTACCCCAAAATTATATAAACCAATACACACTTACCCTCGCCTGTGGAGCCAATCAAAGTAACTGAATTCAGCGGAAGCATAAAAGATGTGTGCGGGGATTTTGAAGGATTCAGCCCGCTTGCCTGCATGGAATGCGAAAATGAGGAAAGCTTTGAAATTGGTGTATGGGAAATGGTGTATAATGCAGTTAGGGCCGGAAACAAATACCCTGTAAACAGCAAACCCTTGCCGCCTCAAGATTCGCACGTAATACTCAGGCTGCACCATGGGCAAAAAGGAATTGTTGCAGAGGTAGAAGACCATGGGGAAGGGATACCTGGCAGGATTATAGACATTCTAAAAAAAGAAACTTACAATGAGGATTTTATTTACAGGGATGAGAAAGGCGATGAACGGGGGAGGGGTTTCATAACTTAAGGCTTGCGCTAAATAAAGGAGATATTGCAGCAGTCGGATTCAACGAAAAAAGGAATGTAATCTACTTAATGGCTCTCTATAGATAGCTTTTTCCACACTTTTTTTACTTCTTTTTCAAGATTGTTTAAAGAGCTGTTATTGTTTATCACATACTCCGCCTTTTTTGCCTTTTCTTTTTGTGATAGCTGGATATTAATCCGCTTTAATGCCTCCTCTTTTGATAATTCCCTGTTTCTTTGCAATATTCTTCTTAACTGCACTTCTTTATCAGCGCATACCATTATTGTCTTATTCATTTTCTTGTCCATGCCTGACTCAAACAGCAGGGCGGCTTCAACAATTGTAATCCCATTGCTTTTCACAAGCCTTGCAATTTCCTTATCCACATAAGGCCAGACAATGGATTCAAGCTTTTGCATCTTTGACTTGCCGCTGAATACAATTTTAGCTAATCTGTGCCTATTCACACTCAGGCGACAGAAATCAATTGATGATAATCCAAAGGCAAAAAGAATCTTAAGCTTTATCCGGGCATTCTTATCATAAAGCTCATGCACTATCCTGTCAGCATCTATCACTTTCGCGCCTAACGCCTTAAAAAAAGAGGCGGCGGCTGACTTTCCTGTTGCAATGTTGCCTGTAAGCCCTATGAGCATATTATAGCTATTGGTGGAAAGCTTTTTATAGGTATCTTTCTTTGGATATAGCAAGGAGTGAGGTGTAAATTGAAAGCAAAAATCGTTTTTATCGTGTTGATAGTCGCGCTGCTGTGCACGTCAATAGTGTCAGCAGGATTTTCTGACTGGCTGACAGGCAAGGCAGTAAGCCTGAAGAGCCTGTTTGGCAAGAAAGCGGTTAGCCCGCAGCCGGCGGCAGCAAAAAGCCCGGTAGCTGTCACAGTGTCTTCTGCTGAATGGAGTAAAGGCGTAAAGGCAGACCAGCTTGCAGGGCTTCCTGACAGTGCATTCTGGGTGCATGTTGAGAACAGGCTTATGCAGGCAGAGAACTGGATGAAGCAGTTTGACAATGGGGTGAGAGCATGAAAAAGCTAATATTATTGCTAATGGCAATGCTTGTGGTGGCTGGAATAGCAAGCGCAGAGTTTGATGTGTATTACACAGGGGATACTTCGCCATATAAAAGGGACCAAATAGCTGGAACTAATCTGGTATATCTTCTAAACGGCACACTTAGTTTGGAAGGCACTAATGGCGCTTTTGATGCACTTATAAAAGATTTAGGCAGACATCTCATTATCAACCTTACAGCAAGAGATGGGTGCTATATCTCAGGGAGATACTATAGGCCAGAAATAAGCGCGGTTTATGGCTTGGGCGATGACGGCAGGGTATTTGCCCTTGGCAGCGTTGCCGGTGTTTCTGAAGACAGTGAATTAAGCTTATCCAGCGATCCGGCGGCGCCAATTACAGGATATATCGGCAGATATACTCCACGCCCTGAGTTGCCGCAAAACTTAAGATTATGCAACGGCGTTGAAATTGTCTCTCCGCTTGTCCAAGGGATGGATGATAAAGTAAAGTTGCTTTTGCCGGAAGAGGTGACTTTTGAATATAAGAGTAACTGTGCAGTTGAAGGCACTATAGATCCCTCTCTGCATTTGCCCTGCGTTGAGGTTTCGTCTCCCTCTGGTTCAGTGTTATTGACATTAGGCAGAAGGACATTTTCTGTTCCAAGAGAAGGAGTAGCGATCTATCCGCATGCAATCCCATGCACAGACTCTGACGGCGGCAAGGACATCTCAACAGCGGGTCAGGTTTACGGCGTGCATGAGTATTTTACCGGCAGAGGATATGAAACAGCAAGGGAAATCGGAACATTCCCTGACATGTGCTCTGCAGCATTGAGACCAGGGCCCACAGAAGGCGTCCCTTACGCGGTTGTTGAGTGGTACTGCGAAAACAACAAGGCAAAGTATGAAGTTCAGGTGGACGGCGAATTTGACTGCCCGATTGACCAGATGTGCTCTGAAGGAAGGTGCGTTGCTTTGCCAGCGTCTCCGAGAAGCGGCGCATGTGCATCTGTTGAATGCGCCGAGGGAGAGGTTTGCCGCGCAGGTGTGTGCGTAAGCACTGGCGCAGCAGCAACAGAAGACCGCAAAGCAAGGGTAAGGACGCAGCTTAACAAGCTAAAAACGACCCTTGCAAAGATAGAAGCAAACAAGTGCGGCACTCCATTGAAAACAACAGCCGAGATTACAGGCGTTATGGATATGGCAAAGCTGACAGCTGCGCTCACGGAAATAAGCGCAGCAAAGGCAAGAATTGCGAAGTGCGCGGGTGTAAGTCTCGAGGCGGTTCCTGCTGTGTCAGGTGCAAACACAAAGGATGATGCGAGCAAGCTGCTGGCGTGGGTTAATAACAATGCCAAGACAATGAAGCAGGTAAAGGCGGATGTGGGCCCCCCAAAGGAAAGCAAAAAAGAAGACGGTAAAAAAACGCCTGCGGATGACAAAAAAACTCCTGTGCCGAAGAAGAAGCCTTTCTTAAGCAGTCTGTTCAGCAAGTAATTTTATTTTTTTCTTTTTTTATTCTTCTTCCATCCTTCTTCCAAAAGGTAGTATAGAAACATAAGAATGCCCTTTTCTTTCAAGCTCTGCTTCCAGGGATTCCCTGTGGTTCGAGCCCACCGATACAATAAGCAACTTGCTTGTGCCATACAAGGCAATGTATTCTTCTATGTGCTGCACAAACGCAATGCTCCTTTGCCTGATGATAATATCCTCATACGCAGGAATGTCAGCCCTGCTCGTCATTGAGCTTCCGAATATATGCGCCCTGTTTCTTAATTCCCAGTCATCCATGCCAAAAGTTACCAGCTTG
>JASEIA010000140.1 GCA_030018575.1 Nanobdellota archaeon
CTGTCTTTTTTACATCCGGATTATCTTTCATCCTGATAAAGATTGCACCGAGTATAACGACTATAGCCATTACCAAAAAGCTTCCGTACAAAAACCTGTCGAGGATATGCAGGAAATACTGCCAGATGGTGGGGTCGGAATACGGCACTAAGAACACCCTGAAGACAAATGCCTTCAGCCCGTGAATTATAATGGAATACAAAATGCCAAGAAAAATGACATTCTTAAAATTAAAGCTGTAGCGCACAGTAAGCTTAATCACTGACAAGGCAACCATCAAAGCCCACAGGGCTTGTGTTATGTTCAAAACAAAAGGATAGCCATATCTTTGGGTGATTGGGAGCGCCACATAGTATTGCGATATTACAACAAGGACAGAGGCAATAATATAATACCTAATCGGCCAGATATACTCTTTAAGCGATTTTCCGAAGATTTTCATATTATGCTCTAACGTATAAAAATGAGGGTTATTCCTTATATAACTTTCCTTAATGCCACAAAAAGGCGGCTTGATTTCCTGTATTTTATTGCCTTCGAAATCAGGTTATTCATTGAATTCCAGCCTCCTTTTTTGCGTTATTTCGCCGCGGTTTCCAGCATTAGAAAGGCTTATATATTCCTTGTTACGGCATAATAGTAACTTATTGGGGGTATGATGAAAGCATTAGTACTAAAGCCGGAACTTGTATTGCCGTGGGATGGCGGAGTAAGGCATAATCAGTTCCATGCAAGGGCAAAAGAAGAAAAGGCAAATCCGCGCCCGCTGGAAATTATGCTTAAGGATGCTGAAGATGCAATGAGGGTTATAAGAAGGATAGAGCCTGGAAGCGACAAAGGCGAGGGCTGGTTCTATGTTCCATTGGTGCCTGTGCTTGAGGCGCCTGGAGACTTGAGGCATTTGGGGGAATATGTTGTTTACAACGGCAACCACCGCTGGAGGGCTGCAAAAGAAGCAGGGATTTATCTGCCCTGCATGCTTCTGGAAAATGATGATGACATGAGAAGGATTGAGAAAAGGGATGAGAGGCTTTCAACAAGGGTTCCTTACGCTTATCTTGAGCAGAAGGAAGAGGTATGGAGAATTGCAAGGGATTATCATCTTCATCCTGCAAGGGAAAGAAAGCAGATGCCGCACTGGAGATTCTAGAACTCTGCAATCGTCTTCTGCTTATTGACAACAGCCTTGTACGTTGCCCACGACTTCCTGATTATATCCGGGTAATTCCTCCAGTATTTCTCAATGAATGCTTTTGTAGAAGGGTCAGCAGGATATCCTGAGCCGAAGTCCAAGCCAATCTTCTGCTTTATCTCCTCAATTCTTTTATCCCTTGTAACCTTTGCAATGATGCTTGCTGCCGCCACAGGCAAATGCCTTTCAGCCTTGTGTTCTATTACCAGCTCCATGTTCTTTTTCTTAAGGCAGTTGTAAACAAAGTCCCTGTATGCCTTAAGGTTAGGGGACGGGCAGTCAATGATTGCAATGTCAGGGTTCAGCCTGTTCAAGAGCATTGCCGCCTTCTGCGCCTCAAGCCAGTTTAGGTTTGTATTTTCGCTTTCAACAGCCTCATCTATTTCAGCAGGCGAGATTTCAATAATCTCATAGCCCTTTGCAGCCTTTTGAAGCTCTGCAAACATCTTCTGCCTTTTTGGCGCTGACAAAAGCTTTGAATCCTTTGCCCCTATGTTTGCAAGAAGGCTCATGTCTTTTTCATTTATCATGTAAGCGCATATTACCAATGGGCCTATACATGGGCCGCGCCCGGCTTCATCAATGCCTGCAATCAATGCCATGGTAATTTAAGCCATTCCTTTGCTTTTATACCTTTTGCCTTCGTCCTTTGCCCCGTTGCCTCTTTTTGACAAATGTTTAAATACTCCTTAGATATAACTGCCTGTTGAGGGGTATGGCTAATAAAAAACCAAGGCTTGGGCTTTGTATTGCTCTTGCCGGCGCCATGGCTGTTCCCGGGGTTTTCGCTTTTGACAATTCTTGTTACGGCAATCAAATAATCACAAATTCCATTTACTGCAATGCATCAAATTTAATATCGGATTTTGACAGGAATGAAATTCAGGATGTGTGCATAGGCATTTATTTCGGGAATGAAATACCTGAAAAAGAAAGGCAGGAGTCAATATTTGCTTTTGAATTTACAAGACAGGAATATTTGCAGGAATTCGGCATTAACCTGATTCCGAATTACAGGGGAAATATGGAAATACCTGAATTGACTGGCAGCGAAAAGCTTTCAGAAAGCGAGGCACTTGCTGACAGGATTTCAGATGCTGACGACTTTGAGCTTGTGTTTACACATAAGGCATATAACTTCGGGCGTATTATTGATGCCGACTCAAACCTTGTTGATATGATTGTGAGAATAAATCCCTCTTTTTCCCTTGAATGCACAAGGGATTTGCTTTTGCACGAGATTGCGCACATGTTTTACGCGGAGCACATTGAGAAGCCCTCTTCAATAATGTTTCCCGAGGTTTTCTGCTCCGGCTTCCAGAAATTTGACGAAGAGACAAGGGATACGATAGAAACCTACAAGAGCCGGCTTTGGTGAATCCTAGCTTAATGTCAAAACTTTCGTGAAAACCCTTTCCAGCGAGTCATCTGAAACCTGTATGAATTCAGATATGGGGGCTGAATAGCAGCCATAGCCTTTTTCCTTTGTAAGGAAATTCGGACCTGCTGCTTTGCCCAGGCTTACATAAACAGGCGATGCAAAAAGGCTTGTTTCGCTCAGATAAGGTTCTTAAGAATATCCGCCTTTGTCACTATG
>JASEIA010000141.1 GCA_030018575.1 Nanobdellota archaeon
TATCCATCAGATAATTCTGCCAATTTGTCATCTAAGTCGCAGAATTATCTATAAAACCTCTTTACAAGCAGGGGCTTGGATTTTGCTTTGATTAAATCTGCCCTATATGCCATTTTAATGCCCCGTAAATGCCTAGGCACGCTCGCTCCGACCCAAAGCCCGATATTTGCAGCCATAATACTAAACAAAAGCTCATTCTGCTCAATCAGGCACTTTTCATTGCTTATATCCTTCTTGCATTTTGGGCATATAATCTTATTCACAACCCGAAAGGTTTCAGAAGGGTTTTCAACGGAATAGCAAACATTGCCAAGCTCAAACTTTCTGGTCATTTTCCCGCATTCAGCGCATTTAATGTCTATCTGCATCTCTCACAGCTCCTCCATCGGGTCTTGAAACTCTTCCCTCTCAAACTCAATGCAATCTGGAATATGTGTTTCTAATATCTCTCTCAGCACTTTCAAACCGCCTCTGGATTTTGCGTCTATTGTAAGCTTCCCGCCCTTTATTTCAGCACCGCCAAGCACCTGCTTCCCACCCATTATGGCGTTCCAATGCCCTTTAGGGTAATCCCTTACAAAAGCTCCGCTCATTTCATTGGATTTAGCCTTAAAGCTGTCAATTACAAACAATCCGCCCTTTCCAGCAGTTTTAAAGAACCAAAACAGCTTTTCATGCTCAATTACACGATAGTAAGCATAGCTGAATACCAATAGTTCAGTTCCTTCAGGCAGCTTCATTCTCCCCCTCCGAAAAATAAAGCTCTGCTACTTGTGTCTGCCCCCATTCTGTCAGCTCTAACTCACAGCTTTGCTCTTCTGTTTTCAGCTTGCCGCAATGAGGGCAGATAACATCTTTTTCAAAGCTTAATCTCATCCCAAATGTAATCTTCCCAACTTCGCAATCAAACTCTTTCCTGCATTTTTTGCACTTAAAGTTTATTTCTGTCATTGGTAATGCTCCTTCATCTCGGATGCCACCCCGAGGGCTGCATTGTAAATTCCCAGACATTTTTAAAAAAGCTGGCGCCATGCAAGGGGCCTTCGCTAAGCCCTCCCTCTTTAGCCATTTTTCTGTAAACTTTCCTGTCAAGAGTCCCGGCTATGAAATATTCTTTTTCAGTAATGGCATTCACGCCAAGAAACTGCTTAATGAACAGCTCCACTTCATCTTTATCCGCAATAAGCAGATTGCAGTAATGGCAATATTTGCAGGTTTTATTTAGATTAAGGATGCGTTTATGCTTATCCATAATAATAGTCAAAGGCAGTTTTTTAACCTTAGTTTTGCCTTCGCACTTCGGGCATTTAGTAAAAGAAGCATCAATATAAGGGTTTAAAAAAAAGTTGTATTTATCCATCTTGCCCCATCGGAATTGTTTTATCAATAGGTTTATCAAACGCTTCGCTTGCCGCCTTTTCCCTTACTGCTTTTACCTTGTTTTCAAATTGCCCAAACCGCCTGTTTATCTCTTTTATTAGGCGCTTTACTATTTTAATGTCATTTATTTCATATTCCTCATCCCCGCCATAATAAAAGAGCCCATCATAGTAAGGGTCATAGCTCAATGTGCCTCCGCCGAGATTAAGGCTTATTGTTTTTGTATAATCATCTTCTTCATTGCCATACCCTGTTGCAAATACAACCTGCTTCATCAGATTATATAATCCTATCCTTGAATTAAAAACATCATCAGTGGATTGATTTCTCATATTCCCCTCGCCCCAACCTATCTTTCCTCATTTGCTCTTATCCTCTAATTGCTTAACGCCCTTATTATTAATCAATGATTTCATTTGTGATATTGCAATCTTGTTTAATCTGACAAGCCTTTCTCCCTGCTCTGCATTAGCCTTGATAAATTCAGAATTAAAATTCTCCAGATTGCTTAGCACTACTAATTGAGAAACATTTGCATAGTCCCTTATGTTGCCTTTTTTATCTGGGTTAGCCTCTCTCCATTCTTTTGCAGTCATCCCAAAAAGAGCCTTATTTAAAACATCTGCTTCTGAAGCATAAATAATCTTTTCCTCTTGCTTTGTAATCTCGGGAGGTATTAAATTTTCCCTTACAGCATCTGTATGTATTTTATAATTTATTTTTGCTAAATCTCTTTTTAAGCTCCACCCTAATTGCTTTCTCTCATTCTCTTCGTTCTTTAGCCTTTGGAATTCTTTTATCAAATAAAGCTTAAACTCGGAAGAAATCCATGAAGCAAACTCAAAGGCAATATCCTTATGAGCATATGTGCCGCCGAGGTTTCCAGATCTTGAAATTAAGCCGATAGCATTAGTTGCATTAATCCATTTTTGGGGAGATAGGGTAAAATGGTGGCTGCCCGCCTGCTGTTTAAAGGAGTCGAATTCGACCCCTTTGAAATCCGGGTTGTTTAAAGTCTCCCATAAGCCAAGAAACTCAATTGTATTACGGCTCCTCATCCAATTTTTTATCACATCTTTAGGCTCATCTGGGTTTTTATATCTTGCAATGCCAGTTAATGAAATGTAATCCTCTTCCTTTTGAGAAAATAGCACTATTTCATTGCTGCGGCTTTCCTTATCCCCTAATCCAATAGTGCCGATTAAGTCAATCAATTCCCCCAGCCTTTGCTTGTCCAATGCAGGGCGGGCATAATTCTTAGGCAGAACGCCTTTTAAAGTGGAATTGTCCCTTTCAATAGCGTCCATTGCATCATCAACTAAGCCGCCAACATTAGGCTGCTTTGCATTCTTCTGCAAATAATCCCATCTTGCCTCAGGCGGCACCCAAAACACATT
>JASEIA010000142.1 GCA_030018575.1 Nanobdellota archaeon
GTCCAAAAACGGATTGCGGCTCATTTTCTCTCCTTGGCCTGCATTGCTGTTCTTTCAAGCACATCCTTCACATAAGAGAACCTTCCTGTAAATTTATTAGCATGGATAAGCCTGCCTGACTTGGCTGATTTTATTGCCTCTTTCAAAGCATCCACCTTTGCGGCAAACTCAGCCCTTACGCCTTCAACAACAGCATTCATTGCAGTATAGGGGTTTGAATTGTAATGCGCATCAACAGCAGAAGGGTGCAATACTCCCGACTGCGCCCCAATTAAATATGCTGCGTCAAGCACAGGCTCTATGCTGCTTTCATAAGGCATTCCATTCTCCTTTCTTATTTCTGAAAATGCCTGGGCCAAAGTAAGCGCGCTTATGGCTGCACGAGTACTGAACGGGAATATCAATGATGCATCACTGCCCCTGTCATGCCCCTGCACGCAGCCTGGCCAGACATTCTTGTTTTTTCTCTTGCTTTGCCCGCTGCCGTTATGGTCTGAATAACAATCCAAGCCGTGCACAAGATACATGACAGCAATGTACTGCAATAGTGTCGGTCTTTTTTGCTTAAGCTTTTCATGCAACATTATTATGTCCTTAGTCCTGTCATCGCATGAGGCATCACTTACCCTTGGGTCTGATTTCGCGGCAAGAACTTCCAGAGTGTCGTTTGCTGTCTTTGGAAAATAATCAACATCAAGGATTAAGTGCATCCTGTCCCTCAACGCCCTGTCTGTCTCAGAAGTGCCGACGTACCTCCCATTTCCGATATTGCCTGAGGCAATGCCAATGCTGTAGCCGGACGAGCCAAGCTTATACTTGACTCCGTCGATTGTTATGAACCCGTCAAACAGGTTGAAGAACTGGTTCTGCACAGCAGGAATGCACCTTGTCATTTCGTCAATGACATAAACAGGGCACCCCATATGCCTTGTGAATTCCTTTACCTCTTCAGAAGTCTTTGCTGTCCTTAATTTCTCAAGGTTCAGCCTTGTGAACATTTCCTTTATTGTCAAATCATTCCTGCCCTGCTCAAAAAATCCCTTGTTGCCGAACAAGCCGAGAATGTCGTTTTCAAGCTGCGTTTTTCCTTCGCCTGTTTCTCCTACAACAAACAGATTCAGCCTGCCGCGAAGGCAGGCATCCACAATATTCTCCATTGCAATCCCCGGAAGGATTTCTGTCTCATTCCTGTAGTTCTGAAGCCTTATAGCATCCATTTTATACCCCCTAAATGCTAGAATTCAAGAGATACTACCACTATTTAAAGCTTTCTATTTTATTGTTACTTGATAGTAATATGCTAATGGGGCTTTTCTGTTTGGGGCATTCTCTTGCGGCATGCGAAAAGCCTGCATGAGAGAGCCATAATAATTAGGATTCCGAGTATATTTGTTAGCCGCAATACCATTACACCCATAATGTTATAATATTATCATGTTAATATAACACAGCGGAAGGCTTAAATACCATTACGCCCATAATGTTATAACATTATCATGTTAATATAATATGGAAAACAGCGCATTTTACGACAGGAATGAGGAATTAAAATTGTTAAAGAACGAGTTTGCTAATTTGCAGGCGGGAAAAATGCTTGTCATTTACGGAAGAAGGCGGGTTGGCAAGACAGAGCTTATAAGGCAGTTTATAGGGGCGCTGCCCGGCAAGACGCTTTATTTTTATGTTGACTTGGTGGAAAAGCAGGGAATACTGGATTCTTTATCAAAGAATGTCCAGGAGCAGTTGGGGGAAACAAGAAAGTTTGCGGAGTTTTCCGATTTTTTGGATTTAATCTCTGAAAAGTCAAATAACGGCTTTGTGCTGGTAATCGATGAATTCCAGAGATTTTTGGAAATCTCCCCTGCCTTTATAACAGAACTGCAAAATTACTGGGACGGGAAATTAAAGGAGAAGAAAATTTTGCTGATTCTTGTAGGCTCATCAATAGGCATGATTCAGAAAATCACCGGCAGCAAGGCAGGCGCTTTATATGGCAGGGCGGCAAGAATCAGGATTTCGCCATTCAGGTATTCTGATTTCAGGCTGATGTTTAAGGAATTAAGCGAGGAGGAAAAAATTATCACTTATGCTGTTTTCGGAGGCACCCCCTATTATCTGGAGAAAGTTAAGAAAATTGAGGGAGATATACACAAAAAGATTTATGAGCTTCTGCTGAAAAAAGGGGCTGAATTGTTTGAGGAGCCAAAGAATTTGCTGGAATACGAAAATGTAAGAGTGCATGCCAAATATAACTCCATATTGCAGGCAGCCTCGGCAGGCAAAGAAAACCTGAAAGAGATGCAGGACTTCACAGGCATTGAAGCAAACACCCTGCCTGCGTATATTAACAGGCTGGATGAGCTGCTGGAGCTTCTTGAAAGAAAAGACCCCATTCTTGGCAAAGAAAGGCTTGGAAGATATAAGCTAAAGGATAATTTTTTCAGCTTTTGGTACAAGTTCATATTCCCGAGCCAAACTGCGCTTAGGCGTTGCCTCAAAATAAACTGATAGATTTATAAAGGCGTAATTCTTTAATAATGTCATGGAAAAAGAAGAGGCGGATAGACTTTGGCTTATTACACTAGAAGGATGTAATGAAGTGCAAAGGAGAAGAATGGCAGGCGTGAAAGCCCTTCAAATGGGTTGGGGGGGAATTTCAAGCGTTTGCAAATTAGCTAACATGTCTCCCAACACTATTAGAAAAGGTATTAGTGAAATTAAATCGGGTAGATTAGTGAAATCTGAAAGGTTGAGAAGAAAAGGTGCTGGAAGA
>JASEIA010000143.1 GCA_030018575.1 Nanobdellota archaeon
GGATTATATTTAAGCTTTTCTATGCTTTAATCCACAGAGGTTTATTGGATTTTAGCCGCGCTTATTTGCTTTCCCGCTGCAGAACAATTGAAACAGCGTAATTGTCAGTGTCAAGGTATCGTTTTCCAGTTTCAAGAACATCTTCGTATGTGATTCCCTTTCTTATTCTCATTGCTTCGATAGGATTAAAGCCTGCTGCAAGCATAAATATTGTTTCAGCTCCGACATTTTTAAGGTCTTCAAGCTCAAGACTTTTTGCCGCACCCCCTACCTTGCTGTTTTTGACAGTTTCAAACAAATCCCTTGAAAGCTTTCCATTAACCTGCTCTCTTATCATTCTTAGCACGCCTTCCTGGAATTTCTCAGCATTGTCGATAGAGCCCATTACTCCAAATACGCCAAAGCCCCTGCCTGCGTGATGAAAGCCGCCAAAAGCCCCGCCCCTTATAATGCCTTTTTCAACAAGCCCATACACTGCTTCAGAACTGTCACTGAAAATAGTATCTGCAAGGAGACTGTTTATTATTACAGATTTAAGCCTCTCTTCCATTGTCCCATGCATTCCCATCCTGCCTTTGAATCCAATCGCAACAAGCGGCTCAGGCACTTCATGGCTGATTACAATGCTTTTTTGTGCGACTTCAACAGGCTCACATACATCAAGGTATTCAGGCGGCACTTTTTGGGCAAAGCCCTTTTCCATGCACATTTTGTCAGCCATTGCAAAATGCCTTGCAGCATCCTCTGCTGAATTTGAGCTTGGCATGAATATTACAAGGTTAAGGTTTGAGGGGTGGTAGAATGTTTCATACGCTGCCTGCAGGTATTCTTTTGTTATGCTCTTTATTGTTTCAGCATCACCGCCTATTGAACGGCTTGCTGCATGCTTTTTGAAAAGCGCGCGGAACAGGTTTTCCTGCAATACATACATTGGCTTGTCCTGGTACATGCGGATTTCCTGCTCAATAACTCCCTGCTCTTTTTTTACAACCTCGTCAGTAAAGTAAGGCGTTGTCACATAAGTTAAGAGATAATCCAACGCATTTCTTATATTTCTTCCAGGAGCCTGGAAATGGTATGCAGTATGGTCAAAAAAAGTCCATGCATTAGGGCTTAGCCCCCTTTTCTGGAACCATTCAAGCGCATTCTTTCCGTCAGGATCATAGAATGCGCTGTGCTCAAGGAAATGCGCAGTCCCATCCTCAACCTGAATTATTTCTCCTTTTGGATTCCTGAACTCAGCATCAATGCTTCCAAATCTTGTAAAAAGGTTGCACAGCGAAACATCCACGCTGCTGTCAAGCGGAAAAAAGTAAGCAACCATGCCTGAAGACAGCCTTGTACTGTATATCTCCCTTCCAAGCAATTCATCCCTTGATTTTTCTATTTCCATTTTATTCCTTCTGAAGCAGGCAGTATTTAATAGGCTCAGGTTGGATTAATGCTCCTGCCCTTACAACATCCTCATATGTTACATCCTTAAACCTGTTTTCATAGTCCCTTAAATCATCCATCCTGCCAAGCAATACAGCGCTCGCAAGCGCGGTTATTCTTGATTCTTTTGTATGCATGGCCATTCTGCAGGATGAAAGAGCAAGCTTTTTTGCAATTTCAAACCCTTTCTTTGATATTTTGCCGTTTCTTGCTTTTGTTATCTCATCTGCCATTATGCTGAATACAGCTTCCCTGTTTTTTGCGTCAATGCCTGAAAATCCGTATAAAATCCCGGCAAGTGGGTCAAGCCTTGAGTATGCATAGTAAGCCATGTTTCTTTTTGTTCTTATTTCAGTAAACAGCCTTGCCATTGCAGAGCCTCCAATGTATATGTTAGCAAGCTGCAGTGCCTGCCTTTCCCTTAAAGCTTCAGGCATGTCAACTGCAAAGCCCGCATAAGCCACAGACTGGTCAAACGGGGATTTCATTTCAACAATGCTTCCTGTGTTTTTCTCAGGAGGATTGCTGATTGATGCCTCAGCATATACAGGAGACATCCTTTCAAGCGCTTCTGCCAGAACGCCAACAAGCCTTTCCGGCTCAAGGCTTGTGCAGGCAAATACTTTCCTTGGAGATTCTAAACACATTCTCTCATAAGCAGAAAAACAGCCTGCATTGCCAAGAGCCTGGACATATTCCTCATCCCCTGCCTTGGGAATAGTAAATGGGGTGCCTTCCCCAATGGCTGTTTTCATAAACCCTTCCTTCGCCATCTTGCCCTTGTCCATTTTCTGCATTCTTATTCCGACAAGCAGCCCTTCTTTCTTCCGCTGAAAATATTCTTCGTTGAATTTGCCTTCTCTTGCCAGCGGCTCGCATATAACTTCAGAGAGAAGCGCAACCATGTTTTCAAGGGTTTTTTGGCCAGATGTAAGCGCGTCTCTTGTAAGCACCTGAAAGCTGAAGCTGGTTGAATGCAAATCACCTATGACATCCACGCTTGATCCAATACTTGCTCCGTATTCCCTTTCAGCAGCAAGATTTATTGCCTGGCTTGTGGGATGATTCTTGGTTCCTTTCATTAGGAGCATTGCTGCCAATGCTTTTGCGCCGTTGCCTGCATCATTCCTTGAATAGAAATTAACACTTGCCTGCGTATGTGTCCATAACGGGGACTGCAAAACATAAATCTCAGTGCCGTTATCTAATGTAAATTTGCTGTAGTCCATCGTTGATTAGGATAAATCTCTGCTTTATATAGCTTTTGCAGCGCGGCTAATCCGGCGCCCTTGCAACAGCCTCTGCCTCTTTCCTTACAAGAACAGCCCTTT
>JASEIA010000144.1 GCA_030018575.1 Nanobdellota archaeon
ATAACTCTCTTCTTGTCCTTGCTTAATGCAAGGCGCTCAAATAGCATGGAATTAATCTGCCTGTCAAGCTCCCTTGTGCTCCAATTGCTGTTTATGCATTCTATTGTATAAAAATCCCTTGCAAGCTTAGCTTTAACATGCAGCAATAGCCTGTAATGTGTCCAGCTTAATTCGGAACGCAGTGCGTTCCGAATCGGGTATGAGATAAAAAACTCACGTATATACCGCAGATTCCGTTCATCAAACCCAGAGCCATATTCTTTTGTAAGCTTTAACGAAAGTTCCTTAATAAGATAAGTGCCATAATCCGCTCTTTTCTTGCCTTTCTGCTCCTCCTCGACAATAATCCTGCCTATATTCCAGTATGCTGCAACCATTATGAAATTGACAGCCCTGTATGAAGCGTTCCTAGCTCTTTCTATTACTTGTTTTATGCTGTCATAGGTGGTGTTTACGCCAAAGATGCGTGTTTTTTGAACCTCTTTTTCCATAAGCGGAATTTATTGCAAGTTATTCATAAACTCTTCGGCTCAAAAAGCGCAAATTTTTCACAGAAGTTGGAAATACAAGGGCATCAACTGAAAATGTTTCGGTTTTAGAAGCTTTTTATGAAATATTTTCAGCTTTCCTGAAAGGCACTTTTGGCTTACCATCGTCAAATCTCTGCTTGATTTTTAGAAATTGCCCGATGGCTAGCTTCTTTTCATAAGCTCTTTGTCTGACAATGACTTCAGCTCAATTGAAACAGCCCTCTCATTGACTCTTATATAATTCGGGCACAGAATATACGGATAATTGTGAACCATGCAGTACTTTATGATTTCAGGGCTGAACTTTGCAACCACGTTAAGGCTTTCGCTGTCCCTGTGCAGTATTTCATAGCCTTTAAGGTTTTTCTTGACTTTTTCAGCCAAATCAATCAGCATCTTAAGCCTTGAAGAGTTCAGCTTTTTTTCCAGTTGCGGGTATAACGCGGGATGCACTTTTATTATTGAAAATGCATCCTTTACAATGTCAAAGTATTCAGGCTTGGAGCTTGAAATAAAGCCCCCATAGCCTACATTCACAGAGCTTCCATCTGAAAAGCTTCCCACTATAATGTCAGAGTATTTCCCGTTGCAGAGCTTTGAATATCCCAATGCGCCCGAGGCATCCTCAATCATCATGCAGTTGTTGTCCCTGCATATGCTTGAAATCTTCTTTACAGGCTGCTCTGCAAAATAGCCTGCAAACGAGGTGAATATCAATGCGCCGCAGTACTTTGTTTTTGCCTTCAGGTCCTTCAAGTCAATGACTCCATAGTCTGTCTTTACCTCAATGACATCAAGGCTGAAAAGCTTCGGGTAATTGCGGAAAGAAGTCCAGCCCCCCTGGTCAGGAATTAAGATGGAAGCTTTTTTTCCAAGCTTCTGCGCTATTGCCATTGCTAGAAAGATTGACGCATTGCACCTGTCAGTAAGCCTCACTGCATCATGCCTTGTCATGCTTTCAATTTTTTCAACAGCCCGCCTCTGCTCTTCTTCCATCTGTTATTATTGTGGCAGTGATTTTATAAAGCTATTGATAAAATACGCTAAAACGCCATCAAAATCTATTTAAAGCCTCATAGCCAATAATTACGCATGGTATTAGAGGACCTTCTCACGCCTGAAGGGGCTGAAAGAAAGCCGTGGCACATGCTGCCATTGGGAGCCTTGTACGCTTCCATTGCCGTTTTCCTTGCATTATGGATATTCAGGGAGCAGGCAAGCCTTATTGTTGTCTTCCTCACTGTGATGGCGTGCATTCCGCTTGTTTACAAGATAATAAAATTAGAAGAAGACAAGGAAATAAAGATTGACAAGGAAGCGGGCATTCTCAGGGAGCACAGGAAGGCATTAATATCATTCATGTACCTGTTTTTTGGCTTTGTAATTGCATTCTCAATATGGTTCATTGCCCTGCCCGCATCAATGGTGCAGGACCTGTTTGCAACGCAGATGTTCACAATCAACTCGATAAACAACCAGGTTACAGGCAATTTGCTCACAGGAAATGCGGCGGGATTGGGATTATTGTGGAGCATAATAGCAAACAACCTCAAGGTGCTGTTTTTCTGCGTGTTCTTCTCATTCTTCTACGGCGCGGGAATGATATTCATATTGACGTGGAACGCATCTGTCATTGCATCCGCAATCGGCTCTTTTGTAAGGTCAAATGTAGAAAAAGCAGCTGCTTCTGAAGGGCTTATGAGAGTGGCGTCATACTCTCACGTGTATGCAATAGGCATGACAAGATACATGACTCACGGAATTTTTGAGATTCTTGCGTATTTCATCGGAGGATTGGCGGGAGGATTAATTTCAATTGCAATAATCAGGCACAGGATGGGGGAGAAAATCTTCAACAAGGTGATGCTTGACGCCCTGGATTTAATACTTCTTGCGATTGCGGTAACACTGTTTGCAGGCATCATAGAAGTGTACGTGACGCCGCTGATTGTGTGAACGTAGTTTGTAGTATGTGGTAGGTAAGGATGTGGGCAAGTAGGTTAGTGGCAAGGAGGCGGCGGCTTAAAGACGGAACTACGATGGAATCGTATGAATGCTGGTAATGAGGGGAGTTTATCTAACGTTTCCACACTATATGTCCGTTGATGCCAAATTTCTCGTAAGTTTCAAGAATAGCTTTACAGAATTCCAGTAATACTTTCTCATTTTTACTTTTTGTCAG
>JASEIA010000145.1 GCA_030018575.1 Nanobdellota archaeon
CTTTTGTAAATCTATTACCATTCCGTATTTAGGCATCTATATTTTCCTCCTTTCCTTACACTTTCTCAATTTTAACGCCGGTAAATCCGCCGTTTCTTGCTGTGCTTCCGGTCATGCGTTCATAATCATCAGGCATGAGGTCGTTGTTATTGCCGCCTCTTGGCGTCTTGCCGAATTCCTTTGCGGCAACTTTACCGTATGCGTAATGCCCCTGACCATAGCACTTTGCGATTGTTCCTGCCCTGACGCCTTCCCAGAGCTTTGCCTTGACAGTGATGCTGCCAGTCTGAGAGCTCAGCTTCACCATATCACCGGCCTTGATGCCGAGTTTCTTGCCGTCTTCAGGGTTTATCTTCACGACATCGTCCCAGCTCTCATCGCCCACATCTACCTTCTTGAATTCCTGATACCATGGATTATTCGCACTTCTTCCTTCTCTGTTGAGTCTTGACTTGTAGTCAATGAAGGTAAATGGATATTTTACAGGGTCGCCCCATCTCTTGGGGGGCTCATAGTGAGGCACAAATGCCTGTTCACCCTTTGCAAGATAGCCTGCTGCCTCAACAACATCATCAATTGTAGTCTTATGCTTATCTGCATGCTCCTTAAGCGCCTTCTTGAGGGTTTCGCTGTAGAATTCAAACTTGAAGGTGACGGTGCCCTCAATCGTTTTCTTGCCGTCTTTTTCTACTTCCTTACCGAATTTACCCCAGAGTTTCTTGAACTCATAGCCCTCGGAGTTGTATATGCCCTTTGCCTTAAAGTCTTCCCAACTTGTCAGCTTGTCACCCTTAAGCGGCTTTTCAGGCTTCCAGACCGCTGAAGTCATAATTCTTGTAGCAATTAATCCAAACTCCTCTGCATTTGCAGGAGTCGTCCCTGTTTCAGGGTCCTTGAATTCTTTTGAGTAATAATCATAGAGATTTACAAAGCCCTTTGCTTTTAACTTTTCAGCGAGGAGCCACATTATCTCTGTCTCATCTGCCTTCTCTTCCCATAATCTTCCGACTACCGGCTGTTGAATGGCGAGATGCGTATGCAGGTTGCCTTTGTTTCCAACACATGATAGTTTTTGTGTTGCATGGTGCGCCGCAGGAAGCACGATATCGGCAAACATTGCTGCTTCTGCAGGGTTTGTCCCAATATGGGCATAGAATGTATTTGACATTGCCCTGTCCCACCTGTCTGCGCCTGTGCATGAGAAGTTAAAGTTAGCCCAGTAGCTTATAACGACCTTTATATCATAAGGGTCTTTATTGAGCATACCGTTGGCAACATTGTTTGTGATAACGCCGCTTCCGGCTTTGCCGCTTGCTATTGCAGGGAATGCCTTTGTGCCTCTCTGGTCAATCTTTTTCTCTTTGCCGCCTTTCTTTGCGATGTCATCAAGATAGGCATCAAATTTTGCAAACTTATTTGAAGGGGACTTGGCGTGGTTCCTCAAAGAACCGCCCTCGCTCTCGCAAGCGCCAAGAAGTCCGGCTAATGCATGAATTGCCATTGAAGGATATGCGCCTCTCGGACTCATAACAGGCCCCGGTCCCATCCATACTGCAACAGCAGGCGCAGCCTTGCCCATAGTCTTTGCAACCCTGACAATCTGGGCTTTCGGTATTCCGCAAATCTTTTCAGCCCATTCAGGCGTCCTGTCTTTAAGTTCAATATTCCACCACTTTATAAGACCGTGCGTGTGTTTTTCGGCAAACAATGCTTCGTCAACGGTCTTGCCTGCCTTAAATAGATTTTTGCTGTCTTTGAAATCTCCTACGAAATCTTTGTGCCATAGTCCTTCCGTAAGGATAACATGTGCAATAGCTGTCGCGAGCGCTCCGTCTTCCCCTGGCTTTACAGGAAGCCACTCGTGGGACTTCGCAGCTATTGAACTGAGCCTCGGGTCAACTGTAATGACTGTGCCGTTGTCAATAACATCACCGATTTTATTGATTGTATTAGGGACGTTTCTGTTTGAGCTTAATGGGTCGCATCCCCATGCAATTAGACATTTTGTCCTTGCAAGGTCATAGTCCCTGTAACCCCAAAAGCCTTCTGTGTAGTAAGGACCGAATTTTTCAGCCTCTGCGCAGATGGCGCTGTGTGAAATATTATTAGGCGAACCTATTATCTTGGGAAACGCATCGTATATCAGAGGATACGCTTCAGAATACCTTCCCCTAATAAGCAAGAGCTTATGGGGTTCATTATTTTTCCTGAGTTCAAGCAGTTTATCTGCTATTGTGTCTAATGCCTCGTCCCATGAAATGGGAACGAATTTTGGGTCTTCGTTTCTTCCCTTCTTGGGGTTTGTCCTCTTCATTGGAACCTTTACCCTGTCAGGGTCATAAAGCTCCTGAAGCATGAGATGCCCTCTCGAACATACATAACCGAGGTTAACCTTACTGAGTTGATTGCCTCTTACCTTAACTGCCCTGCCGTTCTGAACAAAGAACTCGCAAGGACACCACTGTGTGCAGCCCTGACATGTTGATGGTATCCATTTGCCGGAGTCTGTGCTGCCGCTGGCCTTTTCTCCTGCGAGCGGCTTAGGCGCCGCTGCAAAGGCGTTGAGCGACGGCCCGGTTAATGCAACTGCTGCGCCGGCTGCCACGCCTGCCTTTAGAAAATCTCTTCTCTTAATCTTCATTTTTACCTCCTCTGTTTG
>JASEIA010000146.1 GCA_030018575.1 Nanobdellota archaeon
TCAGCCTTGCGACCTTCCTGATCTGCTTTATCCTCTTGCCCAACTGCTTGCCAAAGTTCATCGTGAGACACCTCTTTTTGATTGATAATATAGTGCATTCAGGGAGGATAATAAGGGACTATTAATACGAATTTATATTTATTATTGACATCATAGGTCTATATATGCTATATTTTTGACCGTTAAAGAAATAACTGTAAGTAAAGGTAGTCCCATATACACAGGAGGTCATCATATGCCCGACAAATGGCGGCTTTTCTTAATTGAATTGATTGCCTGTATTTTCATTCAATCCTTTGCTTTCGCACAGGACACTCAATACCAGCCCCTCATCTCCGGCATGGAGCATTACAAAAACGGCAAATACAAAGAAGCTCTTGAGGATTTTCAAAAGGCGATTGTTGTCTTTCCTGATGACCCTGACATTCCTTTTTATATGGGGTTGACATATCTGCAACTTAACGAACCTGAAAAAGCAATTGAATATTTCAAAATGGTAAAAGTTAGTCAATAGCGTTTGTGAAAAGTATCAAGTTTTATGAAGTGCCCGCAAATGTTATCTGCTCATTACGGGCAAAGGGAGAATTAAATGGAAAAACAGAACCGTCAGGCTGTCCCATTAAAAACATTCAGGCAAAGAAAAGAAGGTAATTAAGTATGGTGTCCCCAGAATTACCTGATGAGGTTCCCGTGGTGCAGATGGGTCTTTGTCTATGCCGAGCTATAGTGGCCCTGTTACAGTTAATGCTACAGGCGCTAATGTAGGCACCATGAGCGGCGAATGGAATCAAGGGGCTACAAAATAAAACGGTGTCAACTGGGGGAACTGCAAATGGCACGCTGACCCAGACACCACAATGACGACTATTTCTAAAAGCATGAGGACAACAGGAAGTGAAAGTTTTTGCCTCAAAAGGAAGCTATAATACAAAGGGGGCGGTATGGACGTGCTATATGAATTTTTAAACACCTATATCTTCCATTGGCTTCCATCAAATGCAATATGGATAGCAGGGCATACACTCTCATGGGATGCCCGCTGTTCAGGCATTTATATTGGTTTTGGGATAGGGGTTTTATATTATTTTGTGGCAAGTAGAAATGCAAAGGAACTGCCACCGTATCCAATCCTTATCTTTATTTCGGTATTATTTCTTCCATTATTTATAGATGTGTTCTCCATCAAATATGGTTTAAGAGGACCATCAAACGATATAAGATACTTAACAGGACTTCTTTTTGGAACAGCATTCAGCAGCTATCTCTGTCCGGCTTTTACTATCCTTGCCCGCATCAATGAACGCAAAAAGTCCGCTTCTGTATTGTCCCTATATAAGTTTGTCCTGCTAATTATTCTTGTTATAGGTGTATTCTTTGTGAAGGCATTGGATACCTTTGCCGTCTATACTGTTCTTGAAACCTTGTCTGTTTTTGGATTTCTGAGTTTGTTCACTATTCTTATCTTAGGTATGTTTAACATCTTCTGGGACATTTCTATAAGAAAAAAACTCATTTATAAGGAGGAACAGCCATGAGCAAAGGAATTCGTATTCAGGAAAGGACAGCAAAGATTTTGATTCTGGCTGGATTTATTGCAACCGCAGGATTTATCCTTGCGTGTGCTACTGTGACAACAGGTCCGGCTACGAAGTTACAAACAACCCGGGGTTTTGTCCCCAAGAAAGTCTACAATATTGGCTATGAACAGATGTGGGATAAAGTGATGTCAGTATTAAGGAAAGAAAGGATTATGCTGTCCCAAACGAGCAAAGAAAACAGTATTATTCAAACCGACTATATACCCGGGTGGGAAAAAGACATTGCAGCCATTTCAAGAACGACATATAGATATAAGTATCAGATTACTTTTGAGAAAATTAATCCTTCACAAACGCGAGTTGAAATAACTTGCAAACTTGAGGCAAAGGAATTTTTGAAAGGAGGCAGCGCAAGAGAGGCAATGGAACAACTCAGACCGTATGAAGATGTAACCTACAACCAGCAACAGTCTGCAAACAGCCTTGAGCTATGGCTTTATGAGCAGATTGAAAAATCTCTTTGAGGGTGACTATTGATACCTCTCGGCAGTGAAGCAAGAAAGTAAAGAAAGAAGATGCAACGGTTGAAGACGCAGAATTCTACAAGAAGTTCTTTGAGTCGGTGGAGAAGGAGATTAAGGCATTGGGTGGTGAATTGAGATAGCTTGGATTAATTTAATTTTATCACCAGCAGGTAGTGTTTTACCATTATCTGACTCGAAAGCCAAAGAACTTATCGAACAGTAATTCGGAAACTTGAGACGCCAATGCATGTTATCGGTCTCTTGCAGTCGTCCGAAAACTTTTTCTTCTCCTCTTGTGAATCGAATATGATATAATTGTTTATATTTGTAGGAGGGCAATATGATTGACCGCATATCAATTGACAGGAATATAATGCACGGTAAACCATGCATAAAAGGGACACGGATACCGGTTTATCTGATTCTTGACCTCTTGGCAGGAGGTTCAACAATAAAAGAGATTCTTGACGACTATCCTGATATAACAGAAGAGGATATCAGGGCTTGTGTCGAATATGCTGCAATGCTTGCAAGGGAAGAG
>JASEIA010000147.1 GCA_030018575.1 Nanobdellota archaeon
ATTGGGATATTCAGAAACAAGGAATTACAGGGAATACAGGAGAGGTAACACCCAAGAGCTTACTGAAGAAGGCTCTGCTTATTACATGCTGTATGTTGTTCCGAAGTTCACGATTGCTGTTGAGCATCAGGCAAGGAAATACATTCCAACAGCAGTGGAATACCGCGGGGAGATAGAAAAGCCTACGCTGCTGGACTCGCACCAGGATGACTTGTTAGACGAGGAAGCATACTTCAAAGCGCAGGGCTTTGATGTTATAAGAAGAGTGGTTGTTGATTTCAACTCAGGGAATGCAACAAGGCCCGGCTGCAGCATAACAGACTCTCTTATGAAAGAATCCCCTGAAAGGATCATCGAAAACGGAATACATGAGGATTTTCACCATAACAGGCGGTATACATGGGGGCACATCTATATCAGGCGGATAGAAGAGCCGGTGGCAGCGCTTGTCGGTCTTGCAGGGGCTGTTGATTTCGCATCCGGGGAGTATGGGATTGGTTTTGATACTTATGAAAAGGCCGTCACTGCCTTTGAAAAGTGGCGTCAGAGAGTGGAATTTACAAATGGGTATTATGAAGAGCTTTCAGCGCTTTATGCAAGAGATATCCCGGAAGATGAAAAAGCAAGGCTGAAACAAGAGATTCAGGATAGGGCAAAGCAGGAATGGAAACAAATAACAGGAAAGGATGCAGAGGTTAACAATGCACTGCTTATGAGAGACCTGCCTTACACATGGCTCTTCCCCTATGCATACAGTGTTTATGAGGCGCACCCAGACATGGGAGAACTGGTAATGATTCTCAAAGACGTTCCTGTGGACGAAGCAAAAGCAATAGAATATCTTGAAAGGTTCAGCACGTCAGATGAAGTGCAGCAATAACACCTTCCCTGACCATTGAATTGAATGTATTGACAGCTTCTTTTGTCTTCTGCGCAATAAGCTTAATGCCCTGCCTTTCGCACAAGTAAGCAACAGAAGAATCAACTTTCATGCATCCTTCATATCCTGTGCCGACAATAAGAACTTTAGGCTTTTCCTTTAAAGCAGCTTTTAGGTCATTCGCCTTTAGCAGATGCCCCTCTTCCCTTTTCCAGTTTGTTATAACCTTGTTCAAGGCCAATATCACATCTTGATGGTAGCTTTTGCCGTCAATCACAATCTCGCCGAAGCGGTAAATGTCAATCATTCACTCAGCCTCCTGTTTCCATTTATGCCACTCATCAACCTCGGCAGTAAAATCAAAAACTTCTCCCAAATCAGTGATTATTTGCTGCATCCCTTCGTCAGCCTGCTGCCTTTGCGAGTCACTCATCAGACCCCTGCCAAACTCTCCCTGGAAAGGGAAATAAACAGAGTCAACAGTTCTATTGCAGTCATCATCAGTAAGCACAACCTCCATTCCTTCTTCATCATTCATGTAATACGCTTTCTCCTGAAGGCATCTAAAGCCATCGGGGGCTTCATCATCCGGGGCTTCACGCCTTTCCCATTTCCTGTGGAAGATTTCCACATCCCTGTCAAGAGTGTAAACAGAAAGTCTCAGGACATCCCTGCTTCTTTCAACAAGCGTGTAAGTCTGCATGGTTTCTGATTCTTCAATAAGCACAGGCCCCTCTACAGCAGGAAGCGAGATATATGCATAAGTAACGCATCCTGCAAGACCAAGCAGCGGCAATGCGCACAATATTCTTTTCATATCTGTTCTTAAAAGCATTAGGACTATATAACATTAACGCTATGATTTCTCTTTGTACCTCCCCCTCTCTTCAACCTTTTTCATCCTTTTTTCAATCGCCTTGAAATCCTTAATCTCCGCCTTATAACCTTCCATCACAGCTGAAAAGCATTCCTCAAACTGCCTGTGGTGCTTGCTTGCAAGAGCCTGCTTCAATAAATGCAAATCAACAGCCTTATCCTCAATTTTTGAAGATACAAACCCCAATCCAAAATCAATGAAATATATTTTCTCCCTTACAATCATGTTGGATGTTGTCAAATCGCCGTGAATCACGTCAATGTTGTGCAGTTTTGCAACCTTCTTCCCGACTCTTTTGAAAACATCCTTCTGTTCCTCTTTTGCCATTGAGTCAACCAAATCCCTTAATTTCTTTCCCTCAATGAATTCCATCTCAATAACCATGGCTTTATCACAAGATTTCAAAAGCTTGGGCACAGGCACTTCCTTTGCAGCCTTCTCAAGCAATTTAGTCTCCTGCCTTGTTGTTCTTTGCCTTATTCTCCTGTCAATGTCAGGATGGCGGTATAGCTTCTTAATTCGCTCCTTGATAATCTTGTCTCCGTCAAGCCAAATAATGGCTTCGGCGCCCTGCGCGATTTTTGTTTTCATTTTAGATTTTTTTCAAAGGATGATATTTTCCCCATCTAATGTAGCCCTGAAACAAATCATCTAATGATTTTCTAATCTTCTTATCTGAAATAAAATTCACAGGCCTCATCTCTGCTCCACCCGCATATTTATCAACCTTATTTCCAAAATATTCTTTCATAGTCCGCCCATAATCCTGCTCAAACCATTCCTCTACTTCATCAAAAGAAGATTTCTTCAGGTTCTCATTCAATTCTTTCAAAG
>JASEIA010000148.1 GCA_030018575.1 Nanobdellota archaeon
AAGAACTCTTGCCAGCGATTTAAGAGAAGTTCCAAGAACTCCTGCCAGCGATTTGCTTGACCTCAATATGCAGTATAGCCAGCTTACTGCGCTTGAAACAACCATATGCTCAAAGCTTCCAATAGCCATGCTTAACAGGCTAATGCTTCCTTCATGCTCTGATGAGCCAAGTTCAGGCTTTGTTCTATCAGCCTTTCAGTGCGGCTTAGGCGGAGCTGCAAAATGCGTCAACGGCAGGTGCGAGGTTGACAAGAAGGACGTATGCCCTGTTGGGGTGTTTGGCGAATTAACCCCTGCAAGCTCCGGCGCAGCAGAAGGCAGAGACGAAACAACAGGCGGGGCTGATGCCCTTGCGTGCAATGTAAACAGGGATTGTGTAAGCTGGTACTGCAAATCCACCTCGGCCACAGAAAAACATTGTGCTGCTTGTGTTGCAAATTCCCAGTGCCCAGGAGGAAGGTTCTGCTCAGATGGGTTCTGCGTCTTAACGCCTCAAACAAATAATATGGCTTGCCTAATGTCGACTGACTGCAGAAGCGGGTACTGTGCAGCTTCTAAATGCAATGCGTGCTCTATAGATGGCCAATGCGCCATTGGAAACAAATGCGAAAACGGTGTATGCAAGTTTGGCAATGGGCAACCATGCGGAATCGCAAACCACTGCAAAAGCGGAACATGCAGATTCACAGCCGCTGGTGCAACTGTTTCAGGGGTGTGCATATGAGAAGAACGCTTAAATCAGGCATTATCCTTGTTGCAATAGCCATGGCAGTATTGGCTGTTCAGCAGGCATTTGCAGAAGGCGAGATCAGGGCGGGATTAAGCCACGGCAATGTTGACCTAACCGCTGTTTCAACTGCTTCTGGCGCAGGTTCAGTGCCTGCATTCATCCTTGAAGACAGGGAAACAACAGACAAACTCTTATTTGTAAGCAGGAGCGGATTTGCAGGTGTTTATTTCAAAGGCGCAGACGGAATAGAAGAATATGACGGCAATTCTTTCACATTGAACGACGTGGAGTATGCAATAGCGCGCGGAGCAAACTCATACAGGATTTCAAGCACACAGAGAGGAAGCCTGATGATAGGAAGACATGCATCAAACACGATTATCCTGCCTAACGATGGAAGGAATGTAAAGATTCTTGTTGGCTCAACAGAAAGAACAGAAAGACTGCCTGCAACAGTTGTGTTCAACAGAGCAGCAGGCACTGATTTTAGTGATGCAGGAGAAAGGGCTGCTGAAATAGCCGGTGTTAGCGGAGAGGCGCCTACAGGAGCAAGAGAAGGCTGCGTTGATGCCGACAAGAATGATGCGCATCCTAACCAGGTGCCGTCTTACGTTACTGTAACAACAAGAGAAGGCGCACAAACAGTGGTGGCAGATTACTGCGCTGTAAGCGGCGATGTTACGTGGCTGTACGAAGCAGTATGCGATGATGGCACTGCAAAAGTGATGCAGGTTGCCTGCCCTGTAAACATGTTATGCCCGACAGGAGAAGGCGCTTGCAGGAGAGACACAGAGGTTTCTGCAAGATTTTGTGAAAAAACAGACACTTTGGCAAGAGACGACTCACCTTCGCTTATATACTCTACAGGCACAAAAGGCATTATGATGGGCTCTTATGCTGCAACAATAAGGACCGCCGTGGTTGCAGGTGAAACAGTAGATATCGGCAGGGAATTCGGCGTCTGGAGCGATTACTGCAGGGACAGCAAGACGCTGATAGAGTATTACTGCACTCCAGGAGGCACCAAGCGCGGCCTATTCCGCGAAGTGATATGCCCTAGAGGGTGCTCGGACGGAAAGTGTGAAACTCCCCCGTTCTGCTATGACTCTGACGGCGGGGCGTATCCAACAGTAAGAGGCACGATAAGGGGAGTCAATGCCTCGAGCCAGTATTTTGCCAAAACAGACTCATGCAAGGACTCCAGCACTGTTATTGAGTATACTTGCATTGCCGGAACAAAAGATGAAGAGGCAAACAGGCGTTACTTGTCAAACGGGTTTGCATATGAAGAGATACCGTGCGGTGAAGGAAAGCACTGCAGCGAAGGCAGATGCGTTTCAGGAGCTGCCCCCGCGCCAGTATGCCTCCAGTGCGACCCGCTAAACACGTTTAACATAAGACAAGGCACTGCATGCGCAGGCGCGACGCCTACTGCATGGGCGCTGAAAAGGTGCCCTGCAGGGCAATATTGCAGTGCAAATGCCTGTGTTGCAGAGCCAAAAGCCACAATTGCTCAGGTGACAACTGCTTTTGAAAACAGAAACCAGTGGGCTTTGCTGCTGAACGAAACATTGAGCTGGATAGAGACTGCAAAGCAAATAGCCCCTCTAACAAGCGTTATAACAAGCGGAGGCTATGCAGGCATTATGGAAGATATTGCAACAGGCCTAAGCAGCACGCAGTCGCTTTTGATAAGAAGGCAGATTATGCCTGATGTTGGAGCCGGCATGCTTGGAGGCGGCGCTTTCGGCGGCGGATTACCTAGATGAAGGCTAAAGCTGTTATTTTTTATTTTATTACTTTTTTCAACGCCTTAATAGAAACTTCCATCTGCTTCTTATTGGGCTCGTTTGT
>JASEIA010000149.1 GCA_030018575.1 Nanobdellota archaeon
CAATGCTTAACACAATCTGCTGCACAGGCTTGGCAGCGCCTGGAGCAGGCATCTGTGGCACTTCCTGCCCTGGCACCCACTCAAGGTGCCTGATTAGCTCAGGAGGGATGATTTTTGTCATTTTGACAACAGTACCTCCAGCCCTGCCTGAAGCATTTTGCCTTTGTCGTGCACTTGATGGTACACTATGCTTGGATTGTTTCGCACAGCATTTCCTAAGTCGTATGTGCCTCCAATTTCAAATAATACAACATGATTATTGCGATTTTGAGCAATAGCTTTCATCTTGCCTGCTTCTCTTTCAGTTCTTCCCTGTATGACAAGCTGCCCGTCAGTAACAATAACATATGCCCTTTTCCTGCTGTCATTATAATGAGCAATGCTGATATCTTCGACACTATAGCCATTTTCAGGCTTAAACAATACCTTTAATGCGGCTGTATCCCCACTCCAGAATTGTTCTACTGGAATAAGCTTTGAATCCACCTGCTTGTCTGCAAAGTTATGGATTCTCATTTTAGCCTGCTTGCCAACCAGCTTTCCGCCTTGCTGCAGGGCATCGACAAACCCATACATGACATGGCTCAGCATATCCCATCTGCTGCCGTCATTCAGCCCATGAGTGTTTTCTCCAAACATAGAGCCTGAGCTATCCAAGTAAAATTCCACTACATCCGGAACATCAATGTGGGCATCTACATAAACAATATCCTTGATTTCCCTCTCTTTCAGTTCATACTCATTAAGCCTGAAAGTGCCATTGCCTAAATCAATCAGCCACGGCAGCCTTGTTTTTCTCTGCAATGTTTCAATCCTCTTAAGATTTATTCTGGCAAGCTGCTCTTCTGTGAGCACGCTGCTTTTCTTCAAATCCCAATACTCCTGCTTGCCAATAACCATATTTTCGCCAACTTTATTTCCGCCAATGATTCTGAGTGAGGGATGGTTCCGCTTGTAAAACTCATGCGCCGCCAGCATATCAAGGTTTTTCATTTCATCTGCGCTTGACTGCCATGGCTTGGCGCTGTCAGGCGTTTCTGCCATATGAGACGCAGCCTGCTCCAATGCGCATGGCTTTTCCTGAGCCAAGCCCTGAATGAATTGGTCTTGCTCTTGGGGGCTCATGTCATCAAGCAAATCTTGCAAAATATCCTGCGGAGAGCTGCCTTCGCCCTGCATATCAGGCCTGCCTTTAGGCATATCCTTCTTTACATAAGGGGCAAGCACTGCCATAAGCCGCTTAATGCCCCCGTACCTGTCATCCCCGGAAAATACGCTTCTGGCGGCAGCAACATATTCCTGCAAACGATCATACGATTCTTGCTCAGAACTGCCAACAAGAAAAGATTTTGCTTTGGCAGCTAATCCTTTTTTCTTTGGCAATAGCACAGCCTTTCCAATAAGCGCAGCCAAAGCTTTCTCAGCTACAGCAGCGCCTTCTTTTCCAGCCTTTTCCTCAAAGAATCCGTGCGTGCTTTTTGGGCCGTACAAGGCTCCGTAAAGGAATCTTGTAACAGTGTAGAGGTTAGCCGCTTCAGGGGCATCCTGCAGTTCCAACAAATCCCATATAGGAATAACGCCTTCCCTTACATAATTTGCTGCTTTGTTGTCAATAGCAAAACGATTGTCAAGAATAAAATCTTTTACTATGTTCTGGGAAGCCTGCACCTTGGCAAGCACTTCCAGCGGGCTAAGCTTGGGCTCTGCCTGCAAAATCCCGCGCCTTATAGCCTGGTGTATGCGCTTTTTGTCATTATCCTTTCCTGCAACGCTGAATGGGGCTTCAAGCGGATGGTACAGCTCATGGTGCAATAGGTAATGAAGCGTTTCCCTTGCCAGCTCTTCAGGGCTGCCATCCCAATACTTGGAGACTATTGTTTCAAACTTCTTTTTCAGTCTCTCATCGCCTGAAATATCAGCAAATATTTTTCTTAAATCAGTTGAGAATGTCCAGTCTCTTCCATTTGCAGAATCCTTTTTAATGACGGGGGTGTCGCTGCGCAAAGGGAAATCCCTCCTGACATCTTCACGCCATGCGCGTTCTGCCTCGTCCAGCAGCAAATGCATGCTTTTCATCTTCTCTTCCCCCCAATTTTTCGCGCGCCGTGCGCCTCCGGCGCTACCCCGATGAAACGGCCACTATTATAGAGATAGTTGTCGCCGTAGAGGCCGTTAAGGGCACTGTCGATGAAGAGCAGGCGGCCCTGCGGCTGCTGGAAATCTATTTCCCCAAGCCTGTGCCAGTTGCCGACAGTGCTGTCACTTTTCTTTGCCTTTTCAAAATAATCATCAAGATGCTCAAGAGTTCCCGCCCTTGCAATAACAAGCGGGTTTTCCATGAAAACTTTTTTATTGTGATATCCTGAAGCAGTTGCTTTTGCTGCTTCCGCAGGCATCCATACAGCGTATCTTCCGAACGGCTCTGGGATGCCTTTCTTCACATCATCAACTGTATACAAATCAATGCTTTCTCCTGACGGAAGAATCCCTTTCAGCAGGTTGTCAAATTCATCATTAGTGTATTCAGCCGCATTCTGCTGGGTAAGCCCATCGCTGTACGCCTGCCTGATTCTCTCAGGAG
>JASEIA010000014.1 GCA_030018575.1 Nanobdellota archaeon
GGAGAAAGCATATCACGATAAAGAGATAGTATCTTATAGCAACTGCGGTGTTGCATAAATATAGAAAATAATCCTTCCGCATAGAAAGCCGCTGTAAAATTTTCTTTTTGCAGCATACTGCGGGAGGCAATTCAGGCGCAACAGTTTTGTTCTCAGCTTTTTTTACCTGTTTTTCTTCTTCTTTTTAACAGCTATTGCAATTACTAAGCCTATTGCAACCAATGCAAGAAGCGCATACAGCCACGCAAGGCTCTTCTTGGCAGGCGGTTCTGCTGTAGGTTCTTCCCATGGCGCCAACCCTTCTTCTTCCCCTGCCTCCGCCTTTTCCTCGGCCAGCTCTTCCTCTTCTGTTTTTTCACTTACTTGTTCTGAAATTGCAATTATAGTAATATTTGCTTTGTTATCTGCAATCCCATTCAAAGCAACAACAAAGTCAAAATAACCATCTTCTGTAACGTCAAAGCTCTGTTTATCTCCAATTGATAATATTGCCTGTTGGGGGGCGGAAGATACATTTATCTTTGCTGTTGTGTTTGTCAATTCTATGACACCAATGTAATGGTCAATATCGCCTATCTTTAGGTTAATCCTGCTTTTTGCAATAAGCTCTTTTGTATACCCTTTTTTAAACTGCTCTTCAGTAATTGTATATGTTGCCAGCCAAAAAGATGCTACTCCTCCTCCGCCGCCGGAAGAGTCCGAAGAAGGCGTACTGCCGGGGGCGCTATATGCTTCAGCAGCCCTGAAATAAGTAAAGTGGCTTGTATTGAATACGAATGTATTCCCGCTGAAACTTAACTCACTGCAAGAAGGATTGCTAGTTGAAGTGCAATCTGTAAATGTAATCCCGTCAGAGCTGTATTGCGGTTTTGGGTCTGTATGAGTTATGCTATAAAGGGTTATGTTTGCGCTTCTATTCAGCCCCGGATTATTGGAAGAGGCAACAACTATTGAGTTGCTCCTAATCTTGATATCGCCGCTAAGGTTAGTCCCTGAGCCGTTTATAGGCTCCAAGAAGCTTATTATCCCGTAAGAAGTATCCTTGAAATTGACCAGCCCCCCTGCTCCGGTAAAAGTGTAATTAGCAAAATTGCTGTCAATAATCCATGTTCCATTTATGCCTGCAGTATTAAATTTAAGGTCATAATAAGAAGAGTTGGTATTTCTAACAACCATATTTGTGAGGCGGTTAGATGAAGTTGCCCCGGTTAAATGGATTGCATCCCCCCTTGAATTATTGATATTAAAATCAGTGAGCGTATTATTTGCGCTGGTGTATCCAAGCCATATTCCTGAGTGGCTATTATTATTTGCAGTCAGGTTTGTTAGAACATTGTTGCTTGTGGCAATTGAGATACCAACATTATTATTATTTGCTGTAATGTTCATCAGCCGGCTGTTATTGGCAGAATAAATCCCGCTGCCTACATTGTTGTTCGCGGTTATGTGCATAAGGGTATTATTTGCTTCCCCTAATTTTGTTTTTATCCCGTCGTCGCCGTTGCTGTTTGCCGTGGCTCTTGTTAGTCTGTTGTTTGAGCTGTTAAAGCGAATCCCGTCCACTCCATTGTTATTTGCAGTTATGTCTGACAAATCATTATCGCTTGAATTTAAGAGATAGACTCCATTGGCCCCATTATTATTTGCAGTCATATTTGTAATGTTATTGTTTCCGCTATTTTCCAAAAAGATGCCCTTTGAGAAATTATAGACAAATCCATTTTTAATTGTTGTACCGTTATAACTGCTGATGTTAACCCCGTATCCGGTAAGATTCCCTGTTATGTTATATCCGTTGAAATCTAATATTATGCTGTTTGCTTTGATTTGGATGCATGTTCCTGCCGCGCTTAGGCTTTGATTCAATCTATGGGCTGTATTTGGTAATGTAATATCCCTGCACTCATCTATTTGAGTAGTATATGCGGCAAGGGGCAAGTAATCTATATTATTATCCATAATGCTGACAGCAGCATCACAGATATAATCGCCATCAGCATCAAGGCAAGTATCGCTGTAGCCAGTGCCGTTATTGTTTCCCCAGTAATTTCCGCCTATATAACTTTTCCCGATTATGTTTGTTCCAGCTGTTTTTGTCGTATTCCAAGTAAGAGTTGGGACGCTCTCCTCATATCCTACCCCGGTTTGGCTTAATGAATTTATTATCGAAGCATTGAAAAAATTATTGTAAAATGTGTTGTTTACACACGCAGATGAGTAGATGTAAATAACAAATGCAACAAGCCCTTCCACATGAATCCTATTTTTTGTGAATATGGAATGATTCGCCTGTTCCATGTATATCCCGTCAACCGCTGCCCCGAACGCGCTAATCGTATTGTTTGTAATGTTATTATAATGGCTGCCGCTAAATCCTATTGCATAGTAGGCTGTTCTAAAATCATCATGGCTGATTCCTGCTCCGGAGAGCGTAATGTTAGAATTCTTGATGGTGGAATTGCTCGTAAGAATAAACGTAATCCCATCTTTATTAAGGGTTAAGTTATCGAATGTCAGATTATTTGAACTGGCTGCGAAAATCTGGCCGGCATTTACGTTTTCTATGATTCCCGAATTATTATTAAAAAGATAATAGATCCTATCTCCCTGTTCAGTGTTATTATTTATCGTATGGTTATAATCCTGTGCAACTGCTCCTGCTACCCAGATTGCAAGCCCTTTTGTTGTATTAATAATATTGTTCGTTAAGTTGATGCCGGCGCCGAAATTAATATAAATTCCGTCCGCTACTTGGCCCGTGGTTGTTATTGTGTTGCTGCGGGCATTGGTTAAATTTGAATGCCGTAGATAGATTCCTAATGACTCATTTCCGGAAGTTATAATCGTATTTGACATGAAAGTATCATTCATTGACTCTGCCTTAATCCCATAGCCTGTGCCTCCGAAAGTTGTGATTGTATTTGAGGTGACATTCATATTTTGCGAATACTCATCCAGATAGATTCCATGCGAATTATTATTTCCTGAAGTTATGATTGTATTATTATATATTACCGAAAAGCTGCAATCCATTAAATTATGTATCCCTGCTGCATTTTCCCCGGAAGTTGTAATTTGATTTGAAGCCATGCTGTTATTCAGTGAATCGTCAATAAACAACCCCTTTGCGTAGTTTCCGGAAGTTATTATAATGTTGTTATTGATAGTGGAATTGCCTGAATCGCCCAAGAAAATTCCAATGCTATAGGCTCCGGAAGTATTTATTATATTGGATGTTATGTTCGCATTTGTTGAATTCATATCTAGCTTGATACCAAATGAGCCATTGTTAATGGAATTAAGCCCCCCAAAGGTAGTTATTGTATTATTGAATATTACCGCATTTTCAGAGCCTTCAAACACAATGGCATGCTGGGCAGGCATTGTTCCATTTTGAGAGATTATGCAGTTTTTGATAGTGATATTGTCATAACCGTCATAGTTTGCGATTGCTTTATAATCGCTATCATTTCCCCCGTATGTTATGTTATACCCGTTGCAGTCTAAAACAACATTATCCGCCTCTATTCCAATGCAGAAAGTATTCCATGCGCTTAGGGGTTGCTATAAAATAAATTGCCAGTTTTAACCGATTGTATAATTCCATTGCGGGTTAATTTTATGAATTGAAATATTAATCTTTTCAATCTCTTTTTCAGAAATCTTCTTTCCTATTTTATACATCTTTTTATCCATTTTTGCTTTTATTTTTAATCCTTTTTTAGTTGTTGTGCCTTCTATCAAATTTATTATTATCTCATAATCTGTTAATGGCTTCCCTTTCCAATTCATACTTATGAAAGAGAACATTTTGTGTTCAATTTTATTCCATTTGCTAGTACCTGGTGGATAATGGCAGACAGTAACTCGTAATCCTGTTTTATTTGCAAATTTCTGCAAATAAAATTTCCATAATTTACTGCGGCTACCATTGCTTCCACCACCATCAGCACAGATTAAGATTTCTTTAGCATTTTGATAATTATTCTTCCCAATATTTCCCCACCATTTGTTTATACTTTCCGCAGCAAATTCAGAAGTATCATGGCTTATGCCAACATTAACAAAGCCATTATTTTTGAAAACATCCAAAACCCCATAAGGGATAGCTTTTCCCTTTGAAAGATACGCAAAATCATAAATGTTTACAATTTCCGCCTCTCCTTTTTTCATCCATTTTCTTCCATTATTTTTAAAATTACCGACGAGCTCCTTCTTTTTTGTGTCAACAGAAATAACAGGTAATTTATTATCTTCAAATTGTTTTACTATTTTATTGATATACTGAAATTGTGAATCTCTTTCTTCTGAACTTCCACTTCCTTTAGATTTTATATTTGCTTGGAGACTATATCCCAATTGCTTTATTATTCTTCCAACAGTAACCTCGGAAACATTCTGGTTTTTATTTTTTAATTCATCCGCAATTGTATAAGTGGACTTATTAGTCCACTTTAGTTTACTCATGGGATCTCCAGCAGTGTTTTCTTCCAAAATGTTTTCTATCTCTTTTTTTACGTAGGGATTTTTATCTATTATCTTTTTCCTCCCGCCCCCCTCTTTTCTAATTCGAGTAGTATTCTCTCTTTTTGTATCCCTAACTTCTTTCATCCCTTTTATAACTGTATGATGCGACATTCCCGTTAATCTGCAAACATGTAGAAGTCCACCTCTTCCGATTTCAATAACTCTTAAACCTGCCAACCTTCTACGCAGAACTTCGTTGCATTCTGAAAGAATCATTAACCAAAGCTTATCTGTATCCTCTTTTTCCATCAAATAATATAGAACCCCTGAGTTTATAAACTATGGCATTTTATTTTGGGTTAAACCCTAAATCACCTCACAACAGATAGTATCTCTCCGTATCTGGAAAGTTCTCTCAGAAGGCAAAAATTTCCCGCTGATAAAAATTGAGCATTAATTTCAGAAAATATTTTTATATGAACCCCCGCTCGGTGTACAATCTTTGCTGTAAGCGGCAGAATGAAGCTATCTGGTTACTTCAAAACTTTTTACTTCTTCAAGGAGTTTTGCCGCTTTGCCTTTTTCAAAATGTTTCCTGACGGGGTTAAGAAGCTCGTTAATGTAAAATGAAACGCTGTTTTTCAGATCCATCGGGTGAAGCTTGCCTTCTGCAAATGCTAATTCAATCTCATTATAGCTGTTGAATGTGACATCTCCGCCAAACTTTATAGGCCTCTTTATATCTATTGACTTATAACGCTCGAAAATAATATATTTTGCATATTCAAGAATAGGGTTTTCCTCAGTCTGCTTTGCAGGGCAGTATGCATTCCCTATCTTTCTCTTTACATCCTCTTCGCTGTCTGCCATGAATATCGCTGTTTCAGGCTTCGATTTTGACATCTTCATTGCAATCTTCTTTTCGATTGAGTCCAAATCAGATGCAGGCGGCTGCTGCAATCCCATCAGCATGTGGTGGTGCACTGCGACAGGCTTCCAAAAGCCGAGTTTTGGGCCGACTTCCCTTGCAAGCATGTTGACTTTTCTCTGATCCATTCCTAATTGTGCAATATCAACCTTGAGATGGAAGATATCAGCGCACTGCATGCACGGGTAAAACACGAATGCGGCAGGCATTGATTCGGATGATTCCCTTCCCATTATCTGCGTGCATCTTTCCACTCTTGCTAATGTTGAGTTTCTTGCAATATTCACGACAGTTCTCCAGTATTCCTCATTTTTCATTGCCTCTTTTGCCCATAACAACTCAACATTTTCCATGTCCAGGCCGCAGGCCTTCCATACCTCAATGAAATAATTGCCGGCGATCTGGATTTTTTCCATATCACCGCCATACTTGTTGTTCATCCATGCAAACCAGTCAGCAACCCATATCTTAAACTTGCATCTCGCCTTAATCATTTTGTTGATGTTTATTACTCTCAAAAGCCCTTGCCCGATATGGAGCTTGCCTGAAGGTTCAAACCCATCATATGCGACAGGGTGCTTTTTTCCCTCAAGAAGCTTTTTCAAGTCTTCTTCTGTAATGATCTCTTCGCCAACTTCCCTTATAAGCGAAAACCTATCTTCCGCGTCCATTGCAGTTAATAGCAAGAATACTGGTATTTATAATCTTTACCCCAAATACACTTTTATGAAATGCCCCAGATAGTGCGTTGCAATAATCACAATGACAGCTATTCCAACGTGCTCAAAAATCACCTTGTATGCCGGAATCTTCGCTTCCCATGCAAGCTTTATGCTGTACAATGTGATTAACAAAAGCCCCCACGCAACATTAACAGCAACTGCCGTGAACAGGCTGAAAAGCAATATAGGCACTGCAAATGTCATTGCAATCAGGAATTTCGTGAAGAATGTTGCTATTGTTGACTGCCAAACCTCTTTTGAGGAGTGCTTCATCTCAGCTTCCTCTGACACATGGATTCCAAGCGAATCAGAGAAGGCATCTGCAACCGCAATTGCTATTATTCCGCCCAATACGGCAAGCTTTGACTCTGTTGACGCTTCCAATCCGACCATCAATCCCAATGTTGTTATAACGCCTGAAGTCAGGCCGAAGCTGAACCCCTTTTTGATTGCCTCGCGCATAAAACTAAGTGTTGCTTTTTGCTTATATAATTTTGCAAAACAGGTTTTCCGCTTTTTCCGGAAATCTTCCGCTTTTTCACCAGCAAACTTCTTAAATAAGGGGGGCATACCCTGCAATATGAACGAAAAGCGCCTCTTCAGGGCTGCAATTGCCTGCTCAATAACAGGATTAATAGCTGTAATCATCGCCTCATTATATATAGAGCCTGAAACCGCAAGCATCGCGTCTTTGGCTGAAATGAATGAGGGGGATTATGTGAAGATAGCAGGCAATGTGACAAACATAAGGCAAACACAAAAAGCCGCCTTTGTTGATTTGCAGGATGCGACAGGGGCAGTTACTTTGGTTGCCTTCAATGATGATGCAGGGCTTGTGAAGAAAGAGGCATTGCCGCCTTTCCTTGAAAAAGGGGATTCAATAGCAGCAGAGGGCAAAATCAGCGCCTATAACGGCAAAACAGAGGTTTTGGCTGAGTCAATAATAAAGCAATAACCTTTTATATTCCAAATATAATTCTATTCCCTTATGGGAAAGAGGTATTTATTGCTGATAATAGCCGCGCTGTTGTTGATGCCTTGCGCGTTCGCAGCAATAAGCGTCACGCTTACAACGCCAGCAAGCCCTCACACTTCATCTTCAAGCACTGTGAGCTTTGTATGCTCTGCAACTGACGACACTCATGGAATAGCCAGTGTGGATTTATATATGGGCACAGCAGAAACATGGCATAAGAATAAGACCGCCCAAGGAAGCCAGCTTTCGGTTGCTGTTGAAGGTATACCAAATGGCGTTTTTGAATGGAACTGCAATGCAACTAATAACCTTGGCGCAGGGGCTTTTGCTTCTTCCAACAGCAGCCTTACAGTGAATGTTGTTTCAAACACAGCGCCAAGCTTCTCAGGCCCAATAGAAAACCAGACATTCGATGAGGATACTACGCTTTCAAATGCATTTGATTTGGATACTTACTTTACAGATTCAAGTGCGCTTACTTACACTGCTTCAGGCAACACGCAAATTACTGTTTCAATCGCAACAAACGGGCAGGTTACGTTTTCATCAACAAATAACTGGTCAGGCTCTGAGCTAATCAGGTTCACTGCAAGCGACGGCTCCCTGACAAACACAAGCAATTACATCAATGTGTCTGTAACTGCAGTAAACGACGCGCCATACTACACAACAATTCCAGCCCAGAACATGACTAAGAATACAAACAAGACAATAACATTAAGCTCTTATTTCGGCGATGTGGAGGGAACTTCACTGACATATAATGTCTCAACAGCCCCCTCGCACATGAATTACACAATCAGCGGAGCAACAGTCACATTAGCGCCCGAGCCGAACTGGACAGGGACAACAACAATTGTGTTCTCAGCGTCTGACGGAGACGCGACAACAAACAGCAATTCAGTCACACTGCGCGTAAACGGGACTTCAACAAATACAACAAACAGGGCGCCTTCACTGGGATGCCCCACGGGATGGAAAAATATTCTGGCCGGAGAGTCAAAAACATTCACAATAACAAAGTCAGACCCTGACGGAGACATGCTTACAGTCACGTGGAAAATAGGGGATGATGTGATAAGCGGGGAAACAGGAGACTCTTATTCATTTTCAAAAGACGAGTCAGGCTATTACACTTTGAAAGCAATTGTCTCTGATGGCAAGGAGGAAAAGGAATGCTTCTGGGCAATAAATGTGACTTCAGCAGCGGACTTAAACTACACTTCAGAGGCTCCTGATCTCGCATCAATCATAGCTGGCCAGACAGAAAAGGTTGCAAGGTGCGGCGACAGCGACATACAGGAAGGAGAAAACTGCGCCAACTGCCCTTCTGATGTTGTCTGCGCCTCCGGCGAAGTATGCAGCAACAAAATGTGCGTCCCAAAGACAAGCTCTTTCAAAGTGCTAATCTGGATTGGGATTATAATAGTTATAATACTAGGCGGAGGGTTTGCAGCTTACAAACTGACGACAAGAAGAAAGATGGAAACAAGGGTAAGGGACAGAAGGATGCTGTCGCAGGTTGAGAAAGAGCTTCCGCCTATTGATTTGCATGACATTTACGAGAAGGAGTCCCCTAAGCCTGACACTGATTCAATACCGCGGCCTGTTGAAAATCCCCTTAAGAAATATGTCCATTCAATGCGGGAAAAGGGAGTGTCTGACGCAGACATACACAAAGCATTGAAAGAAAAAGGCTGGAATGATGCGCTGATAAGGCAGGCGCTGAAGCATTAAGATGAAAAAGATATTTGTAATATCTGTTTGCATTTTTTTCCTGTTCTCATTAATCACTTTTGCGCAGAATGATACGAATATGACAGCGCCTGCTGCAAACATGACAGCGCCTGCAAATGCAACATTGCCTTCTGCAGGGAATGCAACTAATGCAAGCAATGCAGGAAACGCAACCATGGCTGTTCATCCGGCAGCGCCGCCTCTTATTCCGCCTGCGGTTCCGAGAAACCATTCACAGCAGAATATTCCGGACTGCGGCAATGGGAAGGTTGATGCCGGAGAGAACTGCTTTTCCTGCGCAAGGGATGTAAAGTGCCTAAGCGGGCAGCAATGCAACCATGAGACAGGCAAATGCGACACAATAATAAACTTTAGAACATATATAATAGTGGGAATTGGAATCTTCGTGCTTTTGGGGTTATTCTTTTTTGCAAAAAGGCTTATGAAAACCCGAGAAAAACAAAGTTTTTCTGGGCCCCAAAAATCTGGCGGATTTTCGAGGGAGAAAGAGGAACCGGTGCAGCTGCCAAGGCAAATGCCCCAACAGGCGCCTGCGGCGCTTCAAGGGCAAAAACCTTTAGGGCAAGCGCAGCAGCCTCCTTTGGCGCAGCCTTCGGCTACAAGCCAACAGCCTGTACAGCCAAGCCCTGTTGCAAATGCGAAGATTCAGCTGCCTCCGGGAATGGCGCGGTCTTCTTCAATGCCTGAAAGAGCAGCTGAGCAGAAGGAAACAGACAATGGGCAGGGGTTTCAGGAAATGTCTCAGGCAATTGACGAGCATCCGGGAGAGACAATGCCTCAGAAGTTCATAAGGCAGATGCGGGAAAAGGGATGGAATGACGAAAGGATAAGGATGAAGATGAAAGAGTCGGGCTGGAGCGAGACGCAGATTGCGCTGGAATTCTTAAAAGCTCCCAAGTTTATCAGAAAGCAATGATGCATACATTTTTATATACTTCTTCAGCTTTATTACCCCCATGATAAGCAACGAGCAGATACTTGAATTCAGGAAGCTGCTTGAAAGCTCCGAGCGCCCATTGTTCTTTTTTGATGACGACCCCGACGGGCTTTGCGCTTTCCTGCTGCTGAAAAGGTTTGCAGGCAAGGGAAGGGGCGTTGTTGTCAAGTCAACCCCAATCTTGAACACCCAATTTCTTCATAAAGTCAGGGAAATAAGGCCTGACAGGATTTTCGTGCTTGACAAGCCGGGAATCGAGCAGGATTTTGTTGACGAGGCAGGCGTGCAGGTTGTATGGCTTGACCACCATCCGCCTTCAAATGTCAACGGAGTGCATTATTTCAACCCATTGCTTGACAAGACAAATGACAACAGCCCCACTTCATACTGGGCATACAGGATAAGCGAGGGCAGCCTGTGGGTTGCAATGGCCGGCTGCGTTGCTGACTGGTTTGTTCCTGATTTTGCATCCGAGTTTTCAAAACAATACCCTGACTTGCTGCCAAGGGTTGGGGAGCCCGGCTTTATGCTGTTTGACACAGGCATCGGGAAGCTTGCAAGAATAATCTCATCCCTGCTTAAGGGCGCAACAACCGATGTTTACCGCTGCATTTCAGCGCTTGAGAAAATAAGGGAGCCAGAGGAGATACTTGAGGAAAAAACTCCCGCGGGAAAATATCTGATGAAGTACCATAAAAAAATAAACAAGGTGTATGACAAGCTTTTGCAGAAAGCGCTAAAGGAGCCTGCTGATGACAGTTTCATAGTCTTCACTTATCCAATGACAAAGATAAGCCTTTCAGGCGAGCTTGCGAACGAGCTTCTTTACAGGCTTCCCGGCAATTTCATAATAATAGGCAGGGTTAAGAAGGATTCTGTCGCGTTCAGCATAAGAAGCGCAAGCCACATAATCCCGCCTCTTTTGAAAGAGGCTCTTGAAGGGCTTGACGGATATGGGGGCGGGCATGAGCATGCGTGCGGAGGCTCTGTTTCATTGAGGGATTTCCCTGTCATGGCTGGCAGGCTGAGGAAGCTGGCAGGGCATAAGGATTAAATTTTCGGTTTTGTTGAAAACTTTTCAAAAAATTGTAAGTAAAGTTAAAAAAGGGCAAATACATACCTAGTCAGGGCTAATATGATACAATATAATAAAATTAGGTGTGGAGATTGTATAGACCTTATACAAACTATTCCAGATAAATCAATAAATCTTATTATAACTTCACCCCCATATTTTCAACAAAGAAGTTACGGGGGATTTCAAAAAGAAATAGGCGGAGAAAATGAGGTAGACAAATATATCTTAAATCTCTCTCAATTATTCCATGAATGTGTAAGAGTATTGAAAGACGACGGAAGTATAGTTTTTAATATGGGCGATAAATATGATAAAGGCAATCTTCTTTTAGTTCCATTTCGTTTTGCGTTATCAGTAATGCAAACAACACCCGTTAAATTGGTAAATTCTATAACTTGGGTTAAATTAAATCCCACTCCTCGGCAGTTTAATAGGCGCCTTGTAAGTAGCACAGAACCTTTTTTTCATTTTGTAAAGAACGATAGCTATTATTATAATATTAATGGATTCTTAAATACCTCCTCTCAAATAAAATCCAAAAAACAAAATGTAACTAATGCAACTGGAAAAAAATATTTTGAAATGATTAATAATTCTAATCTATCAGATTGTGAAAAGAATAAAGCAAAAGAGGCTTTAACTAAAACAATTGAGGAAATGAGGGATGGTAAAATAGAAAGTTTTCGTATGAAAATTCGTGGTTTGCATTCAATGCCTTTTGGTGGACAAGAAGGAGGGAGAAAAACGCAAATCTTGAATAATGGCTTTACAATTATCAAACTATATGGGAATAAGATAAAACGTGATGTTATCGAGAGTCCTGTTGAAACTATAAAAGGCATAAATCATCCAGCAGTATATCCCCAGTATGTAATACAGGAATTGTTACTGCTTTTAACGAAAAAAGGAGATGTTGTTTTAGACCCTTTTTTAGGCTCTGGGACTACAGCAGTCTCTTGTAAACGTTTGGGCAGAAACTATATTGGGTTTGATATTAATCCGGATTATTGTAAAAGAGCAGAAGAAAGACTTAAAGGTATTAATGGAGAGGAGGATTTAAGAGAATGGTTGCTTTAAAACATATCAGTTTTACAGAAATATTAGATTTAGTTTATAGTTCTGCATGTGAGGATTATAAAAAAGACAAGGGCATTACATTCTTGAAAGGATTAAATGACAAACACGTTGTTTCACTTAAGTCTATAACAGATAATATTGAATCATTTAAGGCAGTGGCTGCTGTTCTTACCACTTGTCTTCTTAAAAAGATAGAAAACCCCCAACAAGATATTCGATTACATAAAAAGGTATTAACTGGGGGCTATTCTGGACGAACATTAGACACAGAGTATGTGACTCCCTTTTTTAAAAAAAGATTTCGCAGATATGCCATGAAAGAGAGCGGGTGGTTGACAAGGTCACTTGAACAAGCACATGCATTTACTTTGGGTTTTCCGGGCAAAATAAGAAATATTTCGGTAAAAAGTGCATTCTTATACTTATTAGACGAGGTAGAAAAAGGCAATGTCAAACCAGATAAATTAATGCAAGGATTATTTCTTTTGTTGATTCAAAAGTTAGAACATGAATCAAAAGAATTAACAATTATCTCTTCTCCTACAAAAGAAGATGTGACAATAAATGTTCTGATTGAATGTTTAAAAGAACATTTCTTTTCCAGGTATAATGTATCTGGTGCTTCAAAATTGCCTGTTATAGCTCTATATTCTATTTATCAGGTTTTAACATTGGACTTGCCTCGTTTCAAAGACAAAAAATTATCGCCTTTAAAAAGTCATATCTCTGCTGATTCAAAAGCAAAAGGAGTAGGTGACATAGAACTCCTTACCAAAAAAGGGCAATACTTCGAAGCAATAGAAGTTAAGCATGGAATTCCTGTTGATGCTGATATGGTAAGGGATGCTTTTGAAAAATTTAAGAAGAGGCCTATTGAAAGATATTATATCCTGACAACTGCTGAACCAAATATTAAAAGTGGGAGTGAGAAAGAAGTAAAGGAAATAATAGAACAGATAAAACAAGAACATGGTTGTGAAGTCATTGTAAATGGGCTTATACATTCGTTAAAATATTACCTTAGATTGATACCTCAACCTGGCTTATTTGTTTGGACATATACACGAAATTTGGAAGCTGAGTTTAAAGCTTCTTCAGAGATTAAAGAAGAACATATGAGATTATGGGGGGATATTCTCAAAAAAAGATTAAATAGATAAATTTGCTATTTTAAGCAGGCACAAGAATTAAATACCCGCTCGTATTATTCTTATTCATGATAAAAAAGGTGCTTTTGCTGCTTTTGCTTTTAATGCCTTTTGCAGCTGCAAATAAGTTCAGCGACAAGGCTGTTGTTGAGATTTTGGTTGAGGAGTCTGCAAGCGCAATAGCCACGCCTGAAAGGGGCTTTGTGAACATTAAATATCTTCAGGCAAATATTTCGCTTTTTCCAAAGGAATTTGTCAATCAGTTAATAGTTGAAAGAACAGTTGATACGAGTCCTTATACAGATGTCGAATATGTTGGAGACAGGCTTTTTGTGAAATGGGTGCATCCCAGTGAAGTCATGCTGAAGTTTACAATCAATGCAAGGGCGAGGGTTGTCAACAGCATTATCCGCGTGCCTGCCAAGGTTCAGTTTCCGCATCCGGAGCCTTACAGGGCAGGGCCTTTTGACAGGGACATTGACCAGTACACAAAAGCTTCTGAATTCATTGACATTACACCGGAAATAAGGGCAAAATCAGCTGAAATTCTTGAGGGAGAGACAGACTATTACAGGGCTGCTTTCAAGGCGGCTGAGTGGGTTAATGAAAATGTGAATTACACCCTCGACACAATGACTGAGGAGGCTGTGCAAAAGGCAAGCTGGGTTCTTGAAAACAGGTACGGGGTTTGCGATGAGATAACAGCATTGTTCATGGCATTGCTCAGGGCTGCAAACATTCCTGTAAGGTTTGCCGCGGGCCAGGTTTATTCTGACAAGGAAGAAGCTTTCGGCAACCATGGATGGGCAGAGGTTTATTTCCCTGGCTACGGCTGGGTGCCTTTTGACGTGACGTTCAGGCAGTTCGGCTGGGTTGACCCTTCGCATCTGAAATTGTCTGTTGAGGCTGACCCTTCTGAGCCTTCTGTAAGCTACAGCTGGAAGACAGACAGCACGAAAATCAATATCAATCCGCTTACGATAAATGCAAGGGCTGTTTCTGCATCAGGCTTTCCTGAAAAGCATGCAGAGATATCTGTTGAGCCTTTGAGGACGGCTGTTGCAAACGGAAGCTATGTGCCTTTCAGGGTTACTGTGAAAAACCTTGAGGATTATTACCTTCCTCTTTTGGTCACGATAACAAAAGCGCCTGACTTGCTGGAAGACAATTCAAGGCCGGCGCTTCTTGCACCACATGAGGAGAAATCCCTGTTCTGGATTGCCAAGTTGCCTGAAAAGGCGGTTTCGCATTATGTTTACACCACGATGATTGAGGCAAAAGCTGTTTTTGCAGGCTCTGCAGGAGCTAATATCTCGTTTGCAGAGAGCAATAAATACTTTTCAAAGGAATGGGCTCTTGGCACTGTGGAAAGGCTTTTGCCTCACGAGGAAAAAGAATTCCTGCCTGACATAGATATCTCATGCTCTTCATTGAAAGACTATTATTACAGGAGCGAGACAGCTGAAGTAAAATGCGCCCTTGAAAACAAGGGAAACACCAATTTCAAGCCCTTGAAAGTCTGCTTTGAGGCGCAGTGCAAGGATGCTGACATGCTCATTGGAGAGAAGAAGGAAGTAAGCTGGAGCATAGGGCTTGCTGACATAAGGGCGAGCGATTTCATGATTTCAGTTGAAAGCTTTAACATGGTAAAATATGCTTACCCTAAATTAAAGATTATTGAAGAGCCTGTTGTTGAAATGTCTGATTTTAGGCCATTGGCCGTTAAGTATGGGATAGATACAAACCTGAGCTTTTTCCTGAAAAGTAGCGCAGAGGCAAGGAACATAACAATGGATGTGAAGAATGTCGGGTATTCCTCGATAAGCTCTTTTTCAGGCGTCAGGGAGATGATAATTCCTTTTAATTCAAAAACAGCAAGGCGCGGGTTTGTTGACGTGAAATTAACTTATTACGGCGAGGTTGGAAAGGAGTATTCTTCTGAAGAGAGATTTAATATTGAAGTTGTGGATATACCCTGGTACGTAAGGCTTGGCATGTGGATAGAAGAGCTTTTGCCGTTCGTGAAGTTCTAGCCGCCTTCCCGAAAAAGTTTATAAATGATGAGTTCATACTTCTTGTGGCTTAAAAAAGCCGTTTTTATGCAAAAACAAGGGTGTTTGGCATGTCAGAGTGGTATACAAAAATAGGTTTCGACGGGGACCCGTTCTCAAGGGACGCGGGATTCGAGGGGCACGATGCCCTGGTGGATGAAGTCTTCTATGCAATACACTCAGGCAATATGGTTTTCATTGTGGGTGAAAGCGGAAGCGGAAAGACAAAAATACTTCAGGAGATAATCAAGAGATTCGGAGGAAAAAAGAAAATAATCTACGTGAACTGCAGGCACATGCAAAAAAGCGTGAATGTTGAAAAGCTTCTGCAGAAAAGCTTAGGGTTATTGGGAAGGCTTCTTGGCAAAAAGCCGAACAAGATGATTCTCCTGCTAGACGAGATTGAATCCGTGTCAACAAAAAACGCAGAAAGGATAAAATATTACTTTGACCAGAATTACCTGCAGTCAGTCATATTCACGGGAAAGGGGTTTCCTGTTGAGGGAATGGGGCAGAGCATTGTGCAGAGAATAAGCAAGGTGCTGAAGATAGACCCTCTTTCTGATTATGAGGCTGTAAGGATAATAAGGGACAGGATAGGCGACAAGTACCTTACTGACAGGGTAATCAAGACAATATACAGCATGTCAGGAAGGAACACAGGAAAATTATTGCAGAACTGCAGGGCTGTGATGACTGAAATAGCGCACGGAAAAAAGGAGATTACAGAAGAGGAAGTTGAAAAGCTGCTTTCAATGGAAAAATGAAGGAAACAGAGCTTTGGTACAGGAAACTTGGATTTGCGGAAAACCCGTTCAGCATAAAGCCAGGAATATATTCTGACAGCGTTTACGGCTATCCTAATGTGATTGCAGAGGTTGCAAAAGGCGTTTCTGCAGGAAAAATACAGTTTGTAAGGGGCAATTACGGAAACGGAAAAAGCACAATGCTCAAATACCTGCTCAGGAAGTTTGGGGGGCAGGGCAGGCTTGCATACTTCAGCTGCAACAGGATGGAAGACAGGCTTGACGTGAAAAGAATACTGAACGGAAGATACGGCTTTGTTGGAAAAGTACTTGACTTAAAGCCGAAGAACATGATTCTTTTGCTTGATGAAGCGCAGTATCTTTCAAAAGAGGATTTCAACAACATATTGCGCTATTATGACTCAGGCAACTTGAAATCAGTGCTGTTTGTCGCAAAAGAGCCCATTAACAATTTCATGCCAGAGAGAATGCAGAGGGCTGTTGCAGTGCACATGCTTGACTCTGTTTCTGACTCTGACGCTGTTGCAATTGTAAGGAAAAGAGTCGGCACTTCAGGGATTATGTCAGATGAAGTAATAAAGCAGGTATTCTGGAACTCAGGATATAATATAAGGATTCTTCTGAAAAACTGCGAAATGCTCTGCAGGTATGCAATAAACAAGGGATTCAAGTCAGTAACTCCTGGCATGGTTGAGCTTTTGCCTTCTGCAAGGGAGGAAAAGGCGCCTGAAGAAAGAAAAGAAATGCCTGTTCCAAAGCATTTTGAGCCCTTGGTAAGGGCGATAAGGCAGGAGCGCAAGGATGAAGTTGAGGAGGCTCTTGATGCAAAGCCCGTAGTGCCTGAGCATAAGGCGCAGCCTGTTAAAGGGGAGCCTGCTGAAATTCCCGAAGAGAAACATTCTGTGAAATCTGAAGTGCTGAAAGACCCGCTTGAGCAGGGGCTTCTTGAGGAAGACGAGAAAAAAGGGCATCCTGCTGAAGAGCTTTACTACTAAGGTTTATTAATGCGTGTTTCTTTAATGGTGTTATGGCGTCAGATATTGTAATGTTTGAAGGGGACAAGCATAGCCTTGGATTCAGCCAAGTTATCAGCATGAATGCAAGGAATGCTGTCAAGATACTTGAGTGCAATGAATCAAACATAAGGCAGGCTGTTGAAGGGAAAAAAGCAGATATTATTTTAGTTTCTGACAGGAATCCGAAAGATTCTCTCCATTTTCGAAGAGTCGGCTTTGATGAAGTAATCTGCAGGCTTGCAAACAAGAAAGGAATTGCATTTGCATTCTCATTCTCATCAATACTTAATGCAAGGGACAGGGCGCTTGTAATGGGAAGAATAATGCAGGCAATAAGGCTTTGCAGGAAGCACGGGACAAGGATGTGCTTTGCGTCTTTTGCAAGGAACAAGTGGGAAATGAGGGCTCCTGAAGAATTGAAAGCTTTTGCAAGAGTGTTTGGAATGGCTCCTGAAGAGGCAAATGAAGCTGTAAATGCAGTTGAAGGGATTCTTAATGAAAGGGGAAGAACAGGAGTCAGGGTTCTGGAATGAATGCGATAAAAGTCATTGTAAAGACAAAATCAGGCAAAAGCGAGGTTATTGGCTTTGATGAGGCAAAACAGGCTTACAGGGTTAATGTAAAGGCAGTCCCTGAGCAGGGCAAGGCTAATATTGAGGTTTTGAAGCTGATGAAAAAGCATTTCAGGAAAGAAGCAAGGATAATTTCAGGCTTTACAAGCAAAGAGAAACTTGTTCAAATTCTCTGACCCATCACAGAGCCGCATTTCTTGCTTGTTATTTCGCCTGTCTCTGCATTGATTTCAATGCACGCAACATTCATTGAGACAGTCACAAACGTGATTATCCAGAGCAAATTATTCCTTTTTTGAAGCACTGCTATCACGCTGCCGGGCATGTCATTGAACTCGCCCTTGAGTATTGTCTCAGATGCTTTCATGGCGTCATCAAACTCGACTTTCACAAGAGAAACATCAAGCTCCTGCACGCTGAATGCCTGAAACATGTCCTGATCTGCCTTAATCTGTATATTCTCCTTCATTACAAACGAAAGTATTTTTTTGGTTGCCGGATTAAAGAAATCCATCTGCCACGCTGCCTTGTCAAGCTTGTTATAGTCAGACATCAGGGACACTGACGAGAGAAAACAGCCCTCCTCTCTCCCCCTGAACTCGTCGCTTTTCGTAAGCCTCTCATAGCTTTCCTTAACGCCTTCCATTGCCATATAGTATGAATAAGGGGTATTTAAGAGTATCTGCCTTATTTCTTATGTATTGTATAGTGACATATGTCATGATAGAATACACTGCCTTATTTCTTATTTTAGGCATACTGAAAGCCTTAAAAGAAAGGAAAATCACTGAATTAAGATGGAAAATGCCTTTGAGGCAATAAAAAAGCTGCCCAGAAGGGGCATGAACCCAATACAGATAGTTGTTATATTCTTCATAAGCGCAATACTTATCGGCTCTCTGCTGCTTTATTTGCCAATATCGCAGCAGCCCGGGAATTCAATAAGGTATGTTGATGCATTGTTCACAGCTGCTTCTGCTGTTGACGTGACAGGGCTGGTTGTTGTTGATATTTCAAGCCAGTTTTCATTTTTCGGGAAAACAGTAATCCTTATCCTTATCCAGCTTGGCGGGCTTGGGTATATGACACTGGCAACATTCTTCCTTGTCTTATTGGGAAGGAAGATTACATTAAGGCACAGGATGATGTTCAGCGAGACAGTGAACAGGCCATCGCTTGCCCATATAATCGGCTTTGCAAGGTACGTATTCCTTAATATTGTTGCAATTGAAGTTATCGGAGCTGCAATACTTTCCTGCCTGTGGCTTACCGAATTCGGAGCTTGGCGCTCCATAAAAATGGGGATATTCCATTCAATTTCAGCTTTCAATAACGCAGGGCTTGACCTGATGGGGAACTTCAGGAGCCTTACTCCTTATGTTAATGACTTCGGGGTTAATTTCACGATTTCAATGCTGATAATATTGGGCGGAATAGGCTTCATAGTTCTTGGCGAGCTTTATGACAGGATAAGGCACAGGCAGAGGTTGTCATTGCATTCAAAAATTGCAGTCATAATGTCAATAATGCTTATTCTTTTCGGCGCATTGTTCTTTGGCGTTATTGAATCGTCAAATCCTGCAACGCTTGCGCCTTTGAGCCTAAAGGGGAAGATTCTTGCATCTGTTTTTCAGTCAGTGTCTGCAAGAACAGCGGGGTTTAACACAGTTGATATAGGCTTGGTTTCAAAAGCCGCATTGTTCCTGCTGATGATACTGATGTTCATCGGAGCTTCTCCCGGAGGGACAGGCGGAGGAATAAAGACAACCACATTTTCAATACTTACTGCCAGCATTGCATCTGCAGTAAGGGACAAGGATGAGGTTGAGATGCTCAACAGGAGAGTTTCGAGGGGGATTGTGACAAAGGCGATTGCCATATTCTTTCTTTCGCTTGCTGCTGTTTTCGTAGTGACAATGGTTGTGTCAATGGTTGACCCGCACGACCCTGTGAATATCCTGTTTGAGGTTGTTTCTGCGTTCGGCACAGTTGGATTGAGTACAGGAATCACGCCTTCGCTGACAGACGCGGCAAAATGCATAATAGCGTTCATGATGTTTGCAGGCAGGGTGGGGACCCTGACTTTGATATTATTCTTTGCAACAAAGAAAAGCACAGGCAGGGTTTCCCTGCCGGACGAGGACGTGCAGGTAGGCTAAATAAGGGTTTAGCACCTTATCAACCCGTGGCAGGCATAAAGCCTGCCGAACGCCATCCGTAAGGCGATGGCGCCAAAGGAAGCATATGTTTTTATACTAAATTATACATAATTACCTTTATGAAAAAACAATTCGGAGTTATAGGGCTTGGAAGGTTTGGAACCAGCGTTGCGGAAACGCTTGAACTGCTGGGCAATTCCGTCCTTGCGATTGACAGGGACAGGAACAAGGTTAATGCAATAAAGGACAAGGTGACTGCCGCAAAGCAGGTTGACGCGATTGATGCAGAGGCTCTTCGCGAAGCTGGCATTGCAAACTGCGATGCTGTTGTCATAGCAATAGGCGAGGACATTGAGTCAAGCGTTCTTGCGACATTGGTTGTGAAAGAGCTTGGAATACAAAGGGTTATTGTAAAGGCAAAGAATGACCTCCATGGAAAAGTGATTGAGAAATTAGGTGTTGAGAGAGTAATCTATCCTGAGAGGGACATGGGCGCGAGGATTGCGAACCAGCTTGTCTCTTCTGATGTGCTTGAGTTCATTGAATTATCCCCTGACTATTCGCTTGAAGAGGTGAAGGCCTGCGAAGACATGGTTGGAAAAAGCATCAAGGACATAAAGCTGAGGGAGAAATATAATATAGTTATCATTGCTTTGAGAAGAAAGAACAATGTTCATGTCCTGCCTTCTGCTGACGAGAAAATTACCAGCGGGGACATACTTATACTTATAGGCGCAACAAAGGACATAAAGGCGTTTGGAAAGTGCCTGACGTAGGCGGTAGTGTGTAGGCAGGATATTGTTCAAACATCGGCAGATGGTGCCTTTCTTAAACGATTTTTGCGGTTT
>JASEIA010000150.1 GCA_030018575.1 Nanobdellota archaeon
AAGGTATACAATTATCATTTAGTGTCATTATTTTAACTTGAATGGGAGAAAGCCACAGCGGGAACCTTCCTTCATATTTTTCAATAAGCAATGCCATGGTTCTCTCTAGGCATCCTATTGAAGCACGATGTATCACTAGGGGTGTATGTTCTTTTCCATCTTCACCGGTGTATACCATTTTAAACCTTTCTGGCAGTGCAAAATCTATCTGAACTGTAAACATTGTATCTTCTTTTCCAAAGGCATTCCTCATTTGTATATCGAGCTTTGGTCCATAGAATGCCGCTTCCCCTGCAGCTTCCGCATAGTTAATTTTCATCTCATCAAGTATCTTTTTCATAATATTTTCTGACTTTTTCCATGCTTCAGGATTATCTATATACTTGCCCTTTTTTGAAGGATCCCATCTCGAAAAACGGTACCAAAAATCGGTAAAACCAAGAACACCCATGACATATTGTATTAGATTTACAACACCTTTAAACTCTTCTTCCAATTGGTCTGGCCTGCAGATAATATGTGCATCAGCAAGTGTGAATTGCCTTATTCTTATAAGCCCATGCAACTCTCCGGACTGCTCATTTCTAAATAAAGTAGAAACTTCAGCATATCTAATAGGCAATTCGCGATAGCTCCTTAGTTTCGACTTATATATCATAAATTGATGGGGGCATGTCATCGGCCTTAATACAAACTCTTCCCCATTACTTTCAAATACAAACATGCTATCCTTATAGTGGTCTAAATGGCCGGATATTTTATATAACTCACTTCGGGCTAAAACAGGAGTTTCTGTGAACAAGTATCCTCGTTTTAATTCTTCATCTTCTATGAATCTCCTGAGAATTCTTTTTATAGTAGCGCCTTTAGGGGGCAGAAGTGGCAATCCTTTTCCCACCAATTCGCTAATAATGAACAAATCAAGTTGTTTCCCAATTTTATTATGGTCCCTCTTCTCTGCTTCCTCTATTCTCTTTACATAAGCTTCAAGCTCTTCCTTTGTCTGGAATGCAAGCCCGTAGATTCTCTGCAGCTGCTTGTTTTCTTGATTCCCTTTCCAGTAAGCTGCCGCTATCTTTGTCAAAGAGAATGCCTTGATGTCTGCTGTTGAATTCACATGGGGGCCCCTGCACAGGTCAATGAAGCTGCCGTGCTTGTAGAATGTGGGCTTTTCGCCTTCCTTGATTAAGTCATTCATCAATTCAATCTTGTAAGGCTCGTCCTTGAGCAGCTGCCTTGCCTCTTTCTCTGAATATTCTATCTTTTCAAACTTCTCAGCCGCCTTTATGTGCCTTCTCATCCTGTCTTCAAGCTTCTTTAAGTCTTCAGGAGTAAATGCTGTTTCCCTGTCGAAGTCATAGTAAAAGCCGTTCTCCACATTAGGGCCAATGCCTAATTTAGCTTCCGGAAAAAGCTCCTTCACAGCCTGCGCCAATAGGTGCGCTGCTGAGTGCCTGATGGTTTCTATAGGATATTTATTCTCTGCCATTTGGGTATATGTAATAGGGTATGGTATATAAATATAACGGCTTTCTTATTTCTTCAGCCTTAAATCAACTATCTTCCCCAGTTCATTAATTATTACAATCGCCTTGCCAATATTTATCTTTGCCGCCTCCATTTCCATAGACTTGCCGTAATAAACAACAGAATTCCTTGCATACCTGCAGCTATCAAAAAGCAGGAACAATTTCTCACTTTTCTGAATTTCTTTAATATAAAATCCGAGGCATACATGATTTTCTATTTTAAACCCATCCAGAATGGCAAGGGCATGAACAACTTCTATAAGTGAGGTATAATAATCCTCAAATACAAATCTTGCATTCCTTTCTGTAATAGCAATGGCCTTTGCAAACTCTATCCTTTCTCTCGCTGTTTCAAGCAAGGATTTGGCTTTTTGCGTATCAGGCGATACTTTCACAGCCTTGTTTCCAAAGATGCAATCATCCCATGAGCTTTCCTTCATTCAAAAAGCCTCTACAAAGCCATTCAGCCTTATGCCGTTTATCATGTTGTTGGCAAGCTCTTTGTTCTTTATATCCTTTATGCTTTTATGCAGAAATACCTGTATGTTTCTTTTGAGCTTTTTTTCAAATGTTCCAAGTTCAAGCTTTTTTACAGCGCTTTCAATGAATATGTCAATGTCGCTGCCTTCAGTATCTTCCCCTTTTGCATAAGAGCCGAACAGGATTATTGCGGGATTATGAAGCTCTTCTATTATATAGCTTACAAGCCCGGACTCATGCAGCGAATATATGTTAAACAGCATCTTTTCAATAATAAACTGCCTTGACGCCCTATCTGCTGAGTACAGCCTTATTCCGGCTATATCTGCGCTTTTCAGCAGGTCTTCCTTCTCAAGCTCTTTTGTGTAGCGGATTACAGAAGGAAGCGGCAGGTTCAGCTCCCTTTCAATCTGCCTTACCCTCATCCTTGCGGTAGGGTTTGCAAAGAAATACTGCTTAAGCTTTTCCTTGATATTTAGTGTTTTCATATGATACTAATAGTTA
>JASEIA010000151.1 GCA_030018575.1 Nanobdellota archaeon
GGAGTTTAAGGCAATTCTGAACAGAGAGGTGGTAGTTAAAAACGCAAAAGTTTAGTTTCCTGCATCTTTATAAACCCCCTCTTTCCTCTTTCTTCCCATGGATAATTCACTGGAACAAGTAAAGCAAGCGCTAACAAAAGCAGTAAAAACAAGAATCCCTAAAGAGAAATTCGGCATCCTGTTCTCAGGCGGACTGGACTCAGTATTAATAGCAAGAATCTGCAGGGAGCTCAAGGCGGACTTCATATGCTACACAATTGGATTCAATAAGGAAGCAGAAGACATAAAGAAAGCAGAATATGCTGCAAAAGCATTAAATTTCAAGCTAAAAACAAAAATAGCAGATGCAGAAGCAACCCTAAAGAAAGTAATCTCAATCCTAAACAACCCAAACCCAATACAAATCGGCGTTGCAATGCCATTGTACGCTGCCTGCGAGATGGCAAAAGAAGATGTAAAAATTGTATTAAACGGCACAGGCGCTGACGAGCTATTTGCAGGCTATGCAAGATACAAAAAAACAAAAACACTCAACAAGGACTGCAGGAAAGACTTCATAGATATACAAGCCAAAGACTGCTTGAGGGATGCAAAAATCGCAGAAGCAAACGGATTAACAGCAATATCGCCTTTCATGGACCAAGACCTGGCAAAACTAGCATTGTCCCTGCCTCATGAAAAGAAGATAGGGGAGCGCAATAAGCTTATCCTGAGGCAAATAGCAATAAGCATGGGAGTGCCTGAAGAAATAGCCCTGAGGGCAAAGAAAGCAGCGCAGTACGGAAGCAATGCAGACAAGGCAATTGAAAAATTAGCCAGGGGCTCTTCAAAAACAGAATACCTAAGCTCATTATTAAAAAAGAAAATAAAGCTTGGCGCATTGTTCAGCTCAGGCAAGGACAGCTCATACGCATTGTACCTGATGAAAAAGCAGGGCTATGAAATCAGCTGCCTGATTACAATAAAAAGCAAAAACAAGGACTCGTTCATGTTCCATACTTCCGCTATTGAAATGGCGGAACTGCAGGCAGAGGCAATGGAAATTCCAATCATGTTCCGCGAGACAGAGGGTGAAAAGGAATTGGAGCTAAATGACCTGGAAGATGCAATAAGAGCGGCAAAAGAGAAATACCTGATAGAAGGCATTATCACAGGCGCAATGTATTCTGAATACCAGAGCGAAAGAATCCAGAAGATTGCAGGCAAATTAGAGTTAAAGGCATTCTCGCCCCTGTGGCACAAGAGTCAGGAAGAAGAGCTAAGAGAATTAATAAGAGAAGGCTTTGAGTTCATTCTGACGGCGGTCGCGGCTGACGGATTAGACAAGAGCTGGCTCGGAAAAACAATAACAGAGAAAGACGTTGATAAATTAGTGGAACTTAACAAGAAAACCAGCTTAAATATCGCAGGAGAGGGCGGAGAGTTTGAAAGCTTAGTATTAAATGCTCCATTCTTCAAGAAGAGAATAGTTATTGAAAAATCCAGAATAGAGATGGAAAGCAGCTGCGTTGGAAGGTTGGTTATAGAAAAAGCGGCTTTGGAATAATCACGCTTTTCCTATCTTCTTCCTGCCTGAGCCGGTAATCCGCTTCTCATCAGCCTTTACTTTCCTTTCAAGCTTCTTAATGTCCTGCTCAGGAGGCAGCTCTTCCGGCTTTATGCCTCTTTTTACCAGCAGCTTTCTGACATCGCTGTTATTCCTCACGTGCTCTTTTGTGATAGGCGTTTCGCCGTTGAGATTATCCTTGCAGACATTGAAATTGGTGATTTCAGTTGCAAGATTCTTTGCAGTGATTGTGACAGTTGGCAGGAAATCAGCCATTGGCCTGCTTTGCGGAATCTTAAGCTTGTTCTTCATTGCAACAGTCGAATGCCCGCCGAACAATGCTTCATCCCCCTTGCTCCTGATTCTTGCAAAGCCCTCATCATCAACGCCCCTTTCGTAAATCAGCTTGGACAATTCAGTTTCAGATGCAGCCAGCTTTTGCCGCGCATTCATTCTCTCAATCAATGCAATCCTTTCCTCAATAAGCTCCTGCTTCCTTGTCTGCACAGCAAAATAGCTCTGCGCAAATGCAATTTGCTCTTTTCTCGGGTCGCCGTTTTGCGCAATGAGGTAGCAGGCATAACGAGTAAGCATAATATCTTCAATCTTACGTTCAGTTTCAGAACCAATCTTGACCATTTTGTTGGCGCCAACAAAATGGTCTTTAATCTGCTGCCTTGAATTTTCACAGGCAATTTTAGCCTTGTCAATTACTTTTAAAAAATTTCTCCATTCATCATAATCCAAAAGTATCTGCAAGTCCCTCGCAAACCAGAATTCCAATCCATCAGCGTTTTGCGCATAATCTTCAAATGTTTTTGTTAGCCTTGTGACAATATCTTTTTCCATATGCCTCACCCGACAAACAGAATGCCTTCCGCCTTTATAAGCCCTGCGCGTGCTTGGCACTTATGAGAATTCTGATGAAAGGCAGGTTACTATCCTGCCCCTCATCCCCT
>JASEIA010000152.1 GCA_030018575.1 Nanobdellota archaeon
AATTCTTCATTAGGTTAGCACACAAGAGTGGCAAAAACAGAAAGGTTTATATACTGCTTGAAGTTTACAGCAAACACAAAAGGCTCAAAACGAGCCATGGAGGCAAAAAATGGCATTAGAAAATAAAGTTGAGGGCAAGGTAAAACCAGATGAACTGCCAAGAAATTATCAGCTAACAGAAGATGAGGCAACTGTCTTTGGCAACATACTGCCAACAGCGCTATACTTTGGCAACAGCAAAGGCGCAGAATATAAGGCATGCAACGACTGCAGAAGTTGCACTGGCTGTTCAGATGGCGGATGCGCTGTTTGCGATATGTGCAGCAACAATTAAGGGCAAATGAAAAAGCCATATTTCTTTATGCAATGGGACGCAACATCCCGTTGCAATTTAAATTGTTTACATTGCTACCATACAAAAGAAGAAAGAGACAATAGATATGTCCTAACAGATGAAGAAGCAAAGGCAATGCTTGATGATTTCAGCAAAACCCTTGATAGGTGGGGCTTTCAAGGAGGAATACATTTTTCCGGCGGAGAGCCATTGACGAGGAGGAGCATATTTGATCTCGCAGAATATGCATCTAATCGCTCTTTAAAATTAAGAATGTTATCTAATGGAACACTAATTACAAAAGATATTGCAAGAAAACTTAAGGATATAGGATTTAATATAATCCAAGTGTCAATAGATGGAGATAGACAAACTCATAATCACCTGAGAAATGCGCCTGATGCTTATGAAAGAGCTATAAGAGGTATTGGAAATCTTAGTGAGCAAGGCATAGAGCCGACAGCCGCTACTACTCTCACAAAAACAAATTCTATGCAATTGGAGCACATAATACAGCAAGCATATGAGGCTGGTGCTGCAAGAATTGGCTTTTCACAATTGGTTCCAGAAGGCAGCGGTAAAGATTTAGAAATGCTAAGCAAAGAGGAACTTTTTAGAACATATATGCTCTTAAATGAATTAAGCCAAAAATATGCTGGCAAAATTGAAATACTCCGTTCAGAAAGCCTTTGGTGCCTATTCAATGAGGACACCGCATACAGCAATATGGCTAAAGAGCGAGGGATTCTTGCAGGTGGTTGTAGCATAGGTATGTCCGGAATCAGTGTTTTAAGCGACGGTACTGTATATCCTTGTAGAAGGCTTCCAATACCATTAGGGAATATAAGAGAAGGCTTTGCAAATATATTCATAAATAATGAACTATTGAATAAATTTCGGGATATTAAAAACTACGAGTGCAAAGAATGCGATAAAGTGACTATCTGCAGAGGGTGCAGGGCTGTCGCTTATGCTTCAACTGGCAATCCCTTTGCAAAAGACCCCCAATGCTTCTATAAACTTATGGAAGAGAGGCAATAATGGTAAAACAAATACTCATAAAAGCGCTGGAAATAGTAAAAGGAGGAAAAGCACTGGATCTTGGAGCTGAAAAAGGCCTTGAAGCTTTATATTTAATATGCAAAGGATTTAATGTCACTGCCATTGATATCTCTGCGGAGAATTGCAAAGAAATTGAAGCAATGGGTATTCCAACTATAAGGGTAATTAATCAGGATATAAACGATTTCAAGTTTGATGATAAATATGAGCTTATTAATTGCGGCTTTGTGCTGCATTTTATTAAAGAGAAGGCAAGGGAATTTATTAAAAAAATGCAGGAAAACACAAAAGAAAATGGCGTTAATGTGCTGGCTGCCTTCCTTAATAAAGGCGGTTTTGAGATAATGCATAGTGGATTTTTAGAACAAAATGAATTAAAAAAATTGTATGAGGGCTGGGATATAGTAGATTATTATGAAACATTTGTGCCTACACGCGAGAGAAATCCTGACGGAACTGTAAAAAAGCAGATGGCGGCCTTTGCGGTGTTTAGGAAGACTTAAGATGGCAAGGCAAATCCTATTGGACGCCATCAAAGCATGCGAAGGCAGAACCGCTCTTGATTTAGGGGCAGGCGGCGGCATCGATTCCCTATTCATGGCAGAAAGCGGATTTAATGTGACAGCAGTTGATATTTCTTCGGAGCATTGTAATAGAATAAAAGCATATAATCATCCAAATATTGAAGTGGTATGCTGCGACATTCGTAATTATGAATTCGAAGGAAGATTTGATTTAATCAATTGCAGTTTTGTTTTGCATTACTTAAAAGATGATGCAAGAGGATTTTTAGCTAACATCAGAGAGAATACCGCTAAAAGTGGGCTCAATATAGTAAAAGTTTTGCTTGGTCACGGCTACTATGGGCATCAGACGGGCTTCCTCTTGCCCGGTGAAATACAACAGGTATATGCCAATTGGGAAATATTACATTATTCAGAAGCATTTAAGCCACTCCGCTATAAGTCAAGCATGACTACTGGAAAACAGCTTGCAGCTTTTATGCTGGCAAAGAAATCTTAAGAGTATGCTTTAATTGCTATAGTCGTTCTATTGGTGGCAGCAGGCATTGCAAGCTACG
>JASEIA010000153.1 GCA_030018575.1 Nanobdellota archaeon
CAAGCGCAACATTCCCTTTCACAAGCTTCTGCGAAGGGTTGTAAATCGGAATAAGTCCGCTTGCAGGCGTTAGAAGGGCTTGAAGGCTAAGTGAGTTGTCCCCAATTTGGGTACATCTTCAAGTATCTGAATGATTTACGGAAAAAGCGGAAAAACTACATAAAACCGGTAAATCATAGTTTTAAACGTTAAAATTACCAAAAAACTGCATAAATTACCGATAAATTTATAAACTCTAAAGATTCTCCAAAAGGTATGATAATTGAAATATCAATTGAAAACTATCTTTCAATAAAGGACAAAGTAACTATTAGTATGGAAAGCAGCGCAAGCAAGAAACTGCTACAAAACCTGCTAGAGCCAAATAAGCTTCTGAAAACAGCTGTAATTTATGGCGCAAACGCTTCTGGAAAGTCTAATCTTATAAAAGGAGTATTTTTTATATATAACTTAGTGAAAAATTCGCATATGTTTAATATAGATATGAAGATTCCTTTAAGATTACCATTTAAGCTTGATGAAGATTCATTAAACAAGCCAAGCAGGTTTGAAATCTTGTTTATCTATAAGGATATAAACTATAAATACGGATTTTCATGCAATGATGATAAGATTATAGACGAATATTTATTTTATTGGCCTAAAGGGAGGGAATCTCAGATATTTAATAGGACTAAAACCAAAGAATTTGATTTTACAATAGACAAAAAACAGCAGGACTTAATTAAATCCCAAATGAATGATAATGTGCTTTATCTTTCTAGGGCAACACAATTAGGATATGATAAGACAAAAGAGGCATACGAATTTATTGTAAAAAATGTGGCTATAAATTACGGACCTAGCTGGGCTGATTTTACAATCAAAAAATTGCATGAAGACCCAAAATTAAAAGATAAAATTATTGATATCTTAAAAAAAGCTGATTTTGGGGGCATATCTGATTTAGAAGTAATAAAGAAAAAGGGAAAAGTGCAGGGATTTGAGTTTAAAATTGATAAAGGAGAAACTACTTTTGTGCCTATTAAAGAGAAAGAAGAGGATATATATGATATTCAATTCCAGCATAAAATTAAAAATGGCAAACCTGCATATTTTAGCATGTCTGAAGAATCAAATGGCACTGAAAAAACACTTTCTATGCTTGGCCCCATATTTGATATATTGGAATCAGGAAAAACAGCATTTATAGACGAATTAGAGCTTAATTTGCACAGGGAAATTACAAAATTGATTGTAAAGCTATTTTATAGCAAAATGAATAAAGGGGCACAATTAATATTTACTACACACGATACCTCCCTGTTATCTAATGAAATATTCAGGCGGGATCAGATATATATCTGCTCTAAAGAGCCGAATAGCAATACTCTTGTAAAATCTTACTTGGACTATGACTTGAGGGAAACTTCTGACTTTGAAAAGGCATATATTAACGGAAGAGTGGGCGGAATCCCCTTTATTGACGAATCAATTCTGGAGTAAGATGGCAAGAATAGAAGGCAAATATCCAACAAAAGCACTATGGATATTCTGTGAAGGAGAAAAAACAGAGAAGAATTATTTTTCAAAACTAAGGGCACAGGAAAGAATACGCAGAATAACCCTGAAAGTCGTAAATTCTGACAATACAGACGCAAAAGGTGTTGTTGAGCATGCCCTTGCTTTTATGAAAAAAAGCAGGGATTTTGAAGATGGTGACATAGTTTATTGCATTTTTGACAGGGATAGAAATACAAATGTACAATTAGAACAGGCAAAGAAGCTTGCAAAGGATAATGATATAGGCATTATATTCTCTAACCCTTGCTTTGAATATTGGATTCTTTGCCATTTGGGATACTATCCGGCAAGCTATGAACCTGCAGAAGTAATGCAAAAGATAGAAGAGAAGATGCAAGGATATACTAAAAAAGACCCGGCTATTTATGATAAGACAAAGGATAATATCCAATTAGCTTCTGCAAATGCAAAAAGGATAAAAGACGAGTGCATACGAAAGGGAATAGAATTAATAAGCCGTGAAAGTAATCCTTTAAGTTTAGTTTTTGAACTGATAGCAAAGATAAATGAATTTAAAGATTAATTCTATATAGTTCTCGCACAAAAGCCACGGGCTTTCGTGCACTTGCAAAGCCTGCGGGCTTTGCCATCAGAACATGTGCGCACTGCGCACATCTGCTTTCTCAACTCTTTACCAAACTACCTTAATCCCGTACTTCCAAAGCCTCGGCTCACTCTTTATCAGCTTGAATATAAACTTAGAAGGGAAATCCCTGTCCTCCTGTTCAAGAACTTGCTTAGCCTTCCCTTCGGATATAATGCTGATAATGTCATTATACTCAGCAGCATTAAGCTTGTCCATTGCCAGCCTCATAAGAAGATTCAGCCTAAGCTCCTTCCGCAC
>JASEIA010000154.1 GCA_030018575.1 Nanobdellota archaeon
GTGCGGAAGGAGCTTAGGCTGAATCTTCTTATGAGGCTGGCAATGGACAAGCTTAGTGTTAAGGATTATAATGACATTATTAGGATTATATCTGAGGGCAAGGCTAAGAGAGTGCTTGAGGAAGAGGATAGGGATTTTCCGAGTAAGTTTATATTTAAGTTAATAAAGAGTGAGCCGAGATTGTGGAAGTACGGGTTGAAGGTGATTTGGTGACGTTCTGAATAGAAAGTAAAGAAAGCAAACGTAAAGAAAGCCATTAAGGGCTCTGCCCTTAACAACCCTGCGCTATTCCATCATTCTTAATATTTCTTCCTTAATCAGCGCAAATTGCGGCAATGAGCCTGCCAATAAAGGCGCCACATCGCTTTTCCATGTTGATGACTTTTCCTGCAGCTTTTCAATGAGCTTGTTTTTTGAGAAAACTGCATTTATTCTTTTGAGCTTTTTGTTAAGCAGATTGTAATCCGCCTTAACTTCCTTGTATTTCAGCAGGAACCACAAGTCATAAACATCCCTTGCCTTATTCCTGTTAAAAACAGCCTCTATTTTTTCAAGCAGTATTTCACTCATGCTCATTGCAAAAACATCAAAGCCGGGAATATCCCTGTAAGGATGGTGCAAAATAAACCTTTCCGGCGGAAGAAGCGTTGGCTCCCGCACATTGACATCCATCCCTATGATGCACAGGCTTTTCAGGCTGCCGTTGTAAAGCGGGCCCTTGATTTCAAGTGTGGCATTAACCCTGTTTTTGTATTCTTCAAATATTTTTATCCTGCCGTGAATCCCGTTTTGCCCAATGAGATGCATTATTTTTTCAAGCAGTTTTTTGAAATCAACAGGCTTTGACACTGAGAAATCCAGGTCCTCGCTGAACCTGTTTAAGCCGTATAGCTTGTACAGGCACGTGCCTCCCTTGAAAACCATCTCCTTTCCTGCAGATGAATACAAGGCATAGAGAATTGTATTTTGCAAGTAATCTTTCTCAAGATGCATGGGGCTGAGCCTTTTCAATTGCGCTATTGGCTCCAGTTCATTCCTGCTAAGCATTTTCTATCCTCCTTCCAAAATCTTCTGCTCTTTTCATTAAAGTGCGCCTTATTATTTGTATTATGTATGTTTTTATTAATTTTACATTCAGTTCATTCCTGTGCCTTGAAATGATTTCTTTGAGCTCGCTTTCCGAGACTAAATTGAAAGCATAGCAGTCAGCTATTGCTTTCTCCTTTTCAGCCATGAAGATATCAAATCCCTGCACCTGCTCTTTTACGTAGCCGAACATGTTTTTTGAAGATGTTTTTATGAACCTTATCCTTCCAAAATTAAATTCCAGGTTCCTTCTTTTTCTCACCCTTGTTGTTATTACTTCAATACAGAACGGAAGCTGCTCTGTAAGGTGGTGGTATTGCAGCGCCGCCCATCCTGAAATATATGACGGCCATGACATATGCGCCGCTATAATCATCGGATCCCTGTGCATTGTGTATTTGTCCCTTTCAAGCATTGTTATTTCCCCTGTTTTTTTCAGCCTGAAAAGTATAAGGTTTGCATATTTCTTTCCTTTTCCTGTTATGTCTGCTATTGTCTTGCTTGTGAAGACGGGGTATTTTTCAAGCTCCTTTAGCAGGTGTATTCTATTTACCATAATTATCAATTATGATAATTATAGTATATTAATGTTTCGATTGACGCTAATTATCATTTTGCTCTTTTTCTTTTCTTTTTGTGTTTCCTCTCATTTAGTTCAATCTCCCTTATCTGCCTCTTTATTTCCTCGCCTCTTCCTTCAGTTATTTCATCTATGAATTCATCAAAAGTTATCACCTGCATTTCTCCTTCTTTCATTCTCTCACCTCTTTATTTGCTTGAAAGCAAAAGCATATATAAGCCGTGCGCGTGCGCTTGGCGAGTGGCAGATGGCTCTGATTTTTCGGCTGGATAATGCGTATTTTCAGCTTTTGTGAAAATCTTTCAAAGCCTTTCCTCAGAGAGGGTCTTATTGGATGCTGAATAATGCAGGGAACCACTTGACAAAGCCATGGGAAAGCAGATGTACCCAAATTGGGGACAGCTCACTTAGCCTCCAAGCCCTTCCAATGCCCTAAACAAGGATATTTCCCATTAGGAGGATAACTTCTGTTCTTAAGCTGAATCTTATGGCAAATCCCTGTTTGCCAAATAGCAGAGTGCTGTATAACGCCCTGACAGCTGTGCACTCCGCTATTCTTATGAGGGTTGCTATGGATAAGTTAGGGGTTAAGGATTATAATGACATTATTTCTATTATTTCAGAAGGAAAAGCTAAACAGATTCTTGAACAGGAGGACAGGGATTTTCCGAGATTCTGTTTAATCTTCGGCATATCAGCGTTTACCTTGTTTTCTGTGACAGGA
>JASEIA010000155.1 GCA_030018575.1 Nanobdellota archaeon
TTCAAGACCATTTATCTTTTAACTGTCCCCTTGACACTTTTCTTTTTTTCTTAATTCTTCATACAGAATAAACAATCTTCTTTATCTCGTACTCAACGCCGAGATTGCCGAATATCCTTTCGATGTCTTTCCTCTTGTCCATGCTTACCAGTATGCGCCCGTTGCCCATGCTGATTATTTCCTTGTTGTCTATCAGCCCTGGATATGACTTCACAATCTTTTTCCCCTTGTAGAAGTACCAGCTTTTCCTGCCATGCAGTATCTGCGAAACCTTAATCTGCATAAGCCTTATGCCAACATGGAATTCTAGCAAATAGAACGCCCTCAGCCCCAATTCTTTATTCCCAAAAGCAAGCATCCCTGAAGAGTAAATGAGCTTTCCCTCCTCAAGCAATTTCCTGAGCAGGGACTTGTCTTCATCGGCAGCCTGCATTCCCTGATATTCCGGATGAATCCTTACTTTGTGCTCTGCATTAATCTTTGATGCAATCCTTTCAACCTTGTCCCTTAGCAAGGCAGGCGCCTTTTTTGCGCGCGAGAAAACAAGGATATCAATATCAGAATGCCCCTTGCTGTAATCGCCTCTTGCAAAGCTGCCGTAAAGGAAAACAGATGCAATATCCTTAAATGCAGGCATTTCGTTAACAAAAGCATTTAACGCCATTTCCTCGTTGTTCATTTTATTGCTTGCCTTCTGCAATGCCAAGATGCGCCTTTCCAACCAAAACATGTATATTTTTATCCATTTTCTTCTGTTTAACATAATAAACAGAAAGCCTCTTTTTTATGTTCCTGTTTAAATTGTTAACCAGAATAGTGAGGGTGTCTCTATTTATTTTTTATTTCGTATATTTCACAAGCCAGCACTCTTTCAATGACTTAATCTCCGCAAATCTGGAGATAATATCCTTCACCTGCTCTGGCTTGTACTTGGAATCAAGCCTTGCGCTGAAATCCGCCCTTGCAAATGAAGGCTTGCCGTAAAAAGCAAGCTTCTTCAGCTCTGAAAAGCCCTTGATGGACTCGGAAACCCTGTATGTGTCGCCTTCCTTGCCAAGATAGCCTTTCTCCACAAGAACCATGATTAAATCGTACAAGTCAGAGAACTGCACTCCTGACTTTGCAAACAATTCAGCAGGCTTGAACCTGCCCAATGACAATGCATTGCTGAAAATCCGCCCCTGCTGGGGTGAAAGCTCTTCCAAAGACAAATTCAAAAAAGAAGCGCCTTCTCCTGTTTCAACATTCGTGACTAATTTGCCTGAATTCATGTCAACAAGCATATTGAATTCATCCTTCCCTTGTGAACAAAGCAGCATCAGGCAGGGAGAAATCATTGATTCTACCTTAATGCCTTCCATCAGCTCAATGTCTTTTGCTGAAATCTTCGGCTGAACCAAAAGAAGCATGTCAGAAACAGGCTCGTCTTTTGAAGGCATTGACAGGATATCCACAGCTTCCCCGCCGTGCTTTGTCCTGCGAGGCCTTATCTTGACAAACAAAGGCAGGTCAATGACTCCTGTAACCAAAGCAGTGCCCACAGGAATATCCTTTACCTCGTTCTCTGTTTCTGCTGTGATGCCTTCAATTGAATTTCCTATTGCTTTCACGTCATGCGGATTCGTCACTTTCATTATAATCTGCGTGGAAACCTGCGATATTACGGACTTGTCAACCCTGCTCGGCCTTTGCGAAATAATGCACATTCCCATTCCGAACTTCCTGCCTTCTGCAGCAGCCTGCCTTATCACAGGGCTGCTTTTTGCCTCGCCAAAGCTTCTCTCGGGACAGTAGTTCTGCGCCTCCTCAAGAACAAGGAAAAACGGGGGGATGTTGTTTTTCTTTCTCTCATCAAACAAGTCATGCACAATCTTGTAGACAATCACTTCCTGCACTTCTGGAGGAATGCCCCGGAGATTAATTACAGAGCACTTGTCTTTCTGCACAAGCTCAGAAGGAAGAGTCGGGTTTTCAGAAAGGAGGTTCAGCTTCTTTATGTATTCAAGCATGTGGATTAATGTCCATTTTGAGCTGCTTTCCTCAGTCACTTCAAGCTCAAATACCAGCTCATTGAAGTTTGCATTTCCGCCCAAATTCTTTAATGCGGAATACAATACGCCTAATTGCGAGCTTGACAATTTTGCAGGAAGCATCTGCACAAGCTCAGTGGGGGTAAGGTTCTTGCTGTTTAATCTTAAGGGCTTTGCATTCGGGTTTGCCCCAATGTCAGGCGAGAATTCCTGTATCTGCCTGAGGTAGCCTTTTGTGTCAATGCCTGCCTTCTTCAGGGCTTTTTTTTCAGCAGACGGATAGCTTAATGCAGAATACTCGCCGTG
>JASEIA010000156.1 GCA_030018575.1 Nanobdellota archaeon
CTCATCAGTATGGGGTCTCCCGCCTGCTTCTTTGTTATCATAGTACATCCCTGCTATTATTGGTCTGAATTTTTCCCAATTTATTTGTTGTTTCATCAAATCCAGTCTGTCCCCCAAGCCATGCACTTTTTTGTAAGCTTTGGCTATCATCATTTGTTCGAAATCCACTTGTTTCACCTCTTTGATTTTCAAATTATTCATAATAGAAATCTAAGCATTCCTGATATTTATACTTTATGGAAGGGGTTTTCCAAACCCCTCTATAAATAAAAGTGGGTTTTAGGGCAGTTATGCCTGCTTTTCCAGGGAAGTTATCCTATATCTGCCTTTGTTTTCCATCACTTCATGAAAAGCTTCTGGTAATTCGAGAATATCATCTTTTCCATTTCCTCGGCAGAAACGCCCTTTATAGAAGCAATTTCAGCAGCTGTCTGCTTCACAGACGCGGGCTCGTTCTTCTCGCCCTTCACAGCGGACAGGAAAGGCGCGTCTGTTTCCGTAAGAAGATGAGTGGAATTAATTGCCTTAACAAGCTCTTTAAACTGCGTTGCATGGGAAACAATGGCTGGTATTGAAAAGAAAAACCCCGCTGCCTGCATTTCCTTTGCAAGAGATAATTTGCCGTTAAAGCAATGCACAACAACTTTCCCTGCATTCATTGAAACCAAAACCTCAAAAACCTCTTTTTCCGCCTTTCTTGAATGCACAACCAAAGGAATCTTAAGCTCTTTTGCCAAAGCAATCATCTGCCTGAACACTTCTTTCTGCTTTTCCATATCAGGATAAGTTCCATCAAGCCCTATTTCTGAGATTGCAAATGGCTTTTGCTTTTTTATGAATGCAATCTCCTTTTCAACTGCTTCTTCACTCATCTCAGCAGCATACTGCGGATAAATTCCAAGAGCTGCCTTCACTATTGGAAATCTCCCGGCAATCTCCAGCGCCTTCCTGTTGGTTTCAGGATTCAATCCAGCAGTGATTATTGCAACAACGCCTGCTTTCTTTGCCCTTTCAATAACAGAATCCAAATCCTTTTCAAAATCAGGAAAGTCCAGGTGGCAGTGAACATCAGCTAGCATAGAATTGTTATGCTTCTTTTTCTTATAAGCTTACTGGCTGCTGTATGTTAAAGCCAATATTAGTGCAAGCGCGGCCTCAAGTATTGCAAATGGAAGAAGCAGGTTCTTTTTCCCTGCATAAGCCAGAAAGCTGATAAAGAGCAGGTTTGAGATTATTGCCACCAAAAGGGCTATTTGCACTATTTTCATCTTAGAAGCACCTTCTCAAGTATTGCTGCTGTGACAGATATAATGCCGAGCATAATTGAGCCAACCCAGACAAGCACGGATTGGTTGAAAATAAAGCCCATTCCAATAAATGTTGCTGACAATACGCCTATCATAAGCAGGGCTAAACCTACAAATGTTCTTATTTCCGCCTGCCCTTTGTTATCCATATGATATAATTATGCAATGGTTATTTAAATAAGTTTGTATATCCGGATAAGAATGCTTGACATTACGGTAATTGCGCAGGAATTCAAATGGGAAAAGAACTGCGGCTCATTGGCAAGGGCTATGGCAAACTTCGGCTTTGAAAAGCTTGCTTTCCTTAATCCGAAATGCGACTTCAGGGGAAAGGAAGCAATAATGCATTCAAAGCACGCAAAAGCGCTGCTTGAGAAGGCAAAAACAATCCCCTCATTCAGGGAAGCATTGAAGAAATACGACACACTGATTGCAACAACGGCAGTCCTAGGCACTGACTACAATATTGCAAGAAGCCCGCTTTATCCTGAAGAGCTTTGGAAAAAAATAAAGGGAAAGACAGCAATAATCATCGGAAGGGAAGGGGAGGGAATGTCAAACCAGGAAATAGAAAAGTGCGATTTTGTTGTCACAATCCCCACTTCAAGAAAATATCCAACAATGAATGTCAGCCACGCAGCAGCCATATTGCTTTATGAGCTGTCAAGGCATTCAGATGAGAAGAAAATAGGCGGCTTTCCATTGGCAACAAGAAAGGAAAAGAATGTCCTGATGAATCTTGTAGATAAAGCATTAGGAAAAATGGAATTCTCAACTCCTGAGAAAAAGGAAACCCAGAGGCTTGTATGGCGCAGAATGCTGGGCAAGGCAATGCTTACCAGGCGTGAGGCTTATGCTCTCTGCGGCTTTTTGAAGAAAATCAAGTAGCGCTGTAGCTTTGTGGCTTGGTAGCAGAGTGGGGAAGTAGCGCAGTATGGCTGTAGCCACCAACCCACCAACCCACCAACCCACCAACCCACCAACCCACCAACCCACC
>JASEIA010000157.1 GCA_030018575.1 Nanobdellota archaeon
AATTTTCTCCGCACCAGCTTCCTACATGCCCGCTTATGCTGAACGTTGACTTTTCCGCCCCACTTCCGCAGAAACGTCCTATATTCCCGCTTATGCTGAAGGAAGAGTATTTTGCACGCCGTCCGCACTCTTCTCCCACATCCCCATCAATAATAACTTCAATCGGCCTTCTTTTCCTGCCCTCAAGGTGCCGCCCAAGGTGGCCCAGCAATGCCAAGCCCCTTGTGCAAATCCTGAATTTGTTATTGCCTGTATCATAGCTGTTCTGAACCAGCCTTGTAAGGAACAGCCCAGTATCCCAACCATAAGTATCATGCGATTCGTATCCAATAGTTGCCTGCAGAAATGCATTAATATGCTCTGGCAACAGGGCTGGCAAACCCATTTTGCCAAGCTGCGCATACTTCTTGTCGCAATGCTTGGTCCCTTTTTTTCTGAATACTTTCTCATACTGCTTCAAAAGCTCATCAAGCCCTTCAAAGAAAAGGCTCCCTTCCACTTTCTGTCCTCTCCTCTCTTCAGGAATATCCAAATCCCTGTACTCGCCTACAATGTCATCCACCGTCCTCTGCAAATGAGTTATTCCTTCCATACTATCCCCGCCCGAACAGGTTTTTCCGTACAGGCTCAGGATTAATCTTTTTAATCCTGCCAATCACAAATCCGTGCAGGTCTTCCGGCTTCTCAACATTAAGCACCTGTGTATTTGGAAGTTCAAGAGATTCCCACCGATTGTACTGTACAGGGTTGCCGACGACATAAACAGCGTTCCTGGCTGTTCCTGCAAGCGAATTGAAATAGCCGATTACCTCAGGCATATTAAAAATCTCGCCGTCAGTGATTATGTGCGTGTCAAGCTTTCCGTATGCTTCTTTTGTTTCATTCAGCCTGACATTGATTCCTGCTTTCTTCTCAAACTGCTTTCTTTCAGAGGGGCTCAGCCTTTCAATTAATCTTTTATAATCTTCTTCTGTGCTAATCTCCAGGTCTTTCGGCTTGAGCTTGCCTATTTCAAACAGCCTGTAATGCTGTATGTATTCGTGCAGTTTATTAGTGTCCAAAACAGTGCCCCCGCCCCAGTATGCGCATAAAGCCCTGAACACTTCGTCAAGCTCCCTTGTGGGAAAAAGCATGAAAGAGTCTGCAGAAAAGTTTAATACCCCGACCTTTGCGCCGTTTGCATGGTAGTTTTTTGCCAATGTAAAGCCGCAGTGCACAGCAGGCGACTTGCTGTCAGGGTGCGGCATGGAGCCGGACGTGTCAAGGCAGAGGAAGCAGTCAGGAACCCTGTATGTCCTGTCGCGCCTTCGCCCGATGCCTTCCCTGAACCTTTTCGTGATTCCAGGCATTATCCTCCCGCCTGTTGAGAACTTGTTCAGCCTGTGCAAGGGGTCTGAAGGGGAAAACTCCACATTCTCAGCAGGGTAATTGTCCTTTGCATTTACTATTACAGGCTTTTTCACTATATAGATGCCTGAGCTTCTTGAAAGCCTGTCATAGTAAGGTATTGAGTCGTCGTTTCTCTCTATTTGGCTGACAGAGCCTATGCCTGCCATCTTCCCCGAGTTTTTATTAGTTCTCTTGTCAAACTGCTTTCCGAGCTCTTCTTCTGCAAACTCCCTTATTTTATCATACCTTGCTCGGCCATACTTCCTGATTATCTTGTCTAATGCTTCCTCAATCTGGTCGTCTGAGAAATCATCAGGTGAAATATCTCCAAGTATGGGGCCGTTTCCTGCTTCAGAGTCATCATCATCACTGAAACCATCATTGCCGCCTGAGCTTCCTTTACCTTTTCTTCCTTTTGATTTGGGCGGGCTGGCAATCAGGTCTTTTATTACCTCGCCAAAGTACTGCAGCTTTGCAGCTTCATCCTTTCTATTGGTAAAGTCAATTGCCATCAGCTTCTGCATCCTTTCTTCGAGCTCAGGCTCAAGCTTTACCCCAAAGTCCTCGCATGTCTGCTTCTGGTAAAAGGCAGTAAGCAGGCGGGAAACAGCAGTAAGCGCCTTTATGTCTTCAGGCGTCAGCTTTTGCCCAACGCGCCGTGAAACAAAATTGCCTCTTTCCGAAAGCCTGTGCATTGCTTTGTACAGTTCCTTGATGCTTCCCGCCTTTTCAGGAGGCGATGTAACAAGCATCTGCGGGAGGTTGTCGCAGACATCTGTATAGTAAGCATAAATAGGCTTCCATTTCTGTTTAAACCATGCCTTTGCAAGATGCCCATGGTAGAGCAGGTCTGATAATTCCCTTGGGTGTATTACATAGTGCCCT
>JASEIA010000158.1 GCA_030018575.1 Nanobdellota archaeon
TTCTGTTCACAAACTCGGCAAGCGCCTTGTCCTCTGAATACTCAAGCATTGAAACCCTCACAAAAGAGCTTCCAATGTCCCAGCTCTCATTCAATGGAAATTCAACAGCCACAAAGCCGGTTATTGCATTGCCGAGGAAGTATGTGCCCAGCAATGCGAAAACAACAAACAAGGGGATGAGGTAAGCTGTATTTATCCCCTCTTTCACTTTCCTTTCAAGCAGGGCAGGGCTTGGCTTCCAAAGGGGCTTTTGGATTTGGGATTCAACAGGCCTTCTTTCGCTGCAAATATCTTCAAGCTCTGCAATTGCAGTCCTTGCCTGCAGCTTGTAATTCTCGTAGTAAAAAAGCCATTCGTTAAGGGATTTTCCGCGCAAATAATGGGAGAGGAGCCATTCGTACTCAGCGTAAGTTATGCGTTCAGACGCAAGATATCCCTTGAACTCTTTTACCTTGAAAAGAAGCTGGTTTTGCCTTTCATCAGCTTCAAGAATTTTTTGTTTTAAGAGCCTGATTTGTTCGGCGTTTGACAATAGCGAAGTGTCTGCTTTAAATAAGTTATCTTCCCCAAAATTCCTCTTTGTATTGCTGTTATGGCGAAACATTTAAATAGCCTCTTGCATACTTTATTGGCATGAAAAAGCGAATGCCATGGAATGTATTCATGAGGAAATTAAGGGAAGCTAACAAAGACCCTGATTTTGTGAAAGCTGCAAAAAGGTTTGTCAATGTGACCTCCCACCAGAAGATTTACAAAGATGTTTGATTTCTTCTATTCCATTGTCATTAATTATTTCGCCGTACACGCTGGTGTCCAGCATGACTTTCAGCATAAATCACCCAAGAGCGCACAGCCTATGCAATCCTTAATAAAAGTCCATTGTCCGCACACCCCTCTTTTTCCCATTAAACTAGTTAAAAAATAGCAAAAATTGCCTTATAAACCCCCCGCCGTCTATGTCATCTTTTTTAATAAGTCAGATGTCTTACTCGCTGTCTTAATGCATCTCATTAACTTTCCCGTTGTCAAAGCAAGAATTATCCAAAAAACTGACTAAAAGAGTCAGATGTCTCAGACAATATCCTTCAGCTTTCTTTCCAGACGCTTATCCCTTCAGTTTTGACTTTTTTCTTCCTGAAAAACTGCTCAACCATCCTTTTGCTGCTGAAAGGGACAATAATACACCCTGCGGACAGCTTATTCCCGTTGGCTCTGTGTATCAAGCCTTCATAGGCGTATTTTCCATCCTTGTACCCATAAAGCTCCCTGTTAAACCTTGCCTTGCTTTTCTGCCTTAGATTTGCAATGTCAAACTTATAAATTATAAACGGCTTCTGCCCGAGCAAAAAAGGAACAGGAAACTCAAAATACTCCCGCAAAAACAATATCTTGCCTTCGCGGAATATATTTTGCAGCAGCCCTGAATCAGTTGTCTTAAGTTGGTTTTCTGTCCGTATTGTCGGCTGGATGCTTCTTTGCACCAAATTCTCAATTGTTATAACCCTGCTTTCTATTTTATCCCTTGCATCCTTTGAAGTGATTATGAATAAGTCTATGTCAGAGCGCGGGGTGAAATCGCCCCTTGCAAAGCTTCCGTACAGGAGAATTGCTTTCACTTCTTTTATTTCTGAGATGCCCGAAGCTATCTTCTTAAGCAAGTTCTTTACTCCGCCCATATTTTCACGCCAATCCTTTTTTCAAAAAACAAGACTATTGCCTTTAGGTTTTCCATTACTGCTTTTGCCCTCTTTCCGTTTGCCCCATCATACCCTAAATCTCCGTACGCAAACCATACCTTCCGCATTGCATTGTTTATCTCTTTTGGATAATTCTGGTTTGAGAATTCGTGCCTTGAAGAGTGCTCGCCAAAATGCTTGCCCTGCGTTGATGCGTCAGCCTCTACAAGCTGCTCCACAATCTTTACAGCAAGGTCCCCCACCACAGTATGCTGATTATTTTGATATGCGGATATTTCTGCCCGAAGCTTTTCCTTTGCAATTTCAATGTGTTTTTCAAAGTTTCCCATGTTCTGTTACGATAACATAAAATAGCTGCTTTTTCATCTTTTTCTGTTATAATAACAGAAACTGGAATTTAAAAGCTTTTGCCTGCCTTTGAGCCAAAAACCGCTTAAAAAGCCGAATGGAAGAATTAGATTTCTGCTTCACAAATGGATAGAGTCAGATATCTGCGTCATTTCGGAATGAGCTTTTTCCCTCTCAGCAGCCATTTCCATAACGGCATAAACTTCACTTTTTTCTT
>JASEIA010000159.1 GCA_030018575.1 Nanobdellota archaeon
CGCAGTTTGAAGATGAAGAATTGACAATTATACGCAGCACCCCTCTTAAGGTTGAAGTTGATTACAGGAAGACGTTTGCAACAGCAGATGCCAACATGAGGGTAAGCATAACAAGAGGCGAGAATGCAGCTTCATTGTCAGAATTTACATCAACAGTGCAGCTGAAAGTGCCTGCATATGAGGCAAGATGAAAATGAATAAAAAAATAATAGCAATTGCGGTTTTTTCAGCAATATGCATCCCGCTGCTTATGGCTGCTGTTCTCAGCGATGATGCTTCAACCGCATCGTTCAATATACGCCCGATTGTCTCATGCCTGCTTGAGGAGGATTTAATCCCTGTTGAGCAGTGTGATAAATGGGACATGGTGGTTGGAACTGCATATGAATCATATCACATTACACTGCAGCCTGATGAAGAGGCAAGGCCTGTAGGGCTTATGTTTCCTTATTCAGATGCAAAGACAATGCTTAACAGGAAGGAAATAGCCTGTACTGACCCAAGGCAGATAGCGCTTGCAAAGTTTGTTGACGGCGAGTGGCGGATTTTAAGCACATCTTATGAGGAGGATGTGCGTGACAGCAGCAATAGGGTGATTGGATACAGGGTTGGCGCTGAAATCTCAGAAGAAGGAATTTACGCCATTGTTAAGAGAACAGATGACATTGTGAGCGCATCAGATGTTTCTTCTCAGAACTACTGCATTGAGATTGCAAGCTGCGGAGTGCTTGGCTCTTTTGCAATGAACCCTTCCAAGCCTAATTTAGGGGATACAATCACGTTTTCATTCTGCGGCATTGTTAAAGGGTGCGACTTAAGCCCTGGCAAGTGGACTCCTTTTTGCCCCTTTAAATCAGATGAAAGCCAAACCTGCACATCAGCTGCAGGAGACTGCTGTTACATAGCAGAGGATGGCATCTGCGATTCAGACTGCTGGCCAAAACCGTTTCCTGGCGGGCCAGGAACAACTGATTATGTTGACCCTGACTGCATGGATTTTAAAGCAAATCCTGGATGCAGGTGGGCAAGATATGATGTTGATGAGGAGAGGACTGATATATGTGACAGACAATGTACAAACAATTCTGATTTTGCATGTAAAAACCAAGAAGGAGTTTGCACATCAAGTGGAGGTGACTGCTGCCTGCCTGAAAAGGACGGTGTATGCGACTCTGACTGCGGAAACCGCACGCATCTTGCTGGCAGCACAATAGTAAGCTCTTTTGTTGACCCTGACTGCTGCGCAGTGCACGGGATTCCTGCAGACGGCACATCAGGCAACTGCTGTTTCCCTCTTTGCGACGGCATATGCGACAAGGACTGCATGTTTGGCGTTGACCCTGACTGTTCTGCAACAAGATGCCCAAGATATAATAAGAACGGGGAAATGGACATGCAGGCAGCATGCTGCATAAGGCGCGGCGACGGAATATGCGATACGCGTGACAGGTTCTCTTACGCAGACCAGTATGACAAATTCAGAAGAAAATATGAGCGCCTGATTAACGACCAGACACGGCAGATACAAGAAGAGGGGCTTGAAGGCGAAGACGCGGAAATCTATAACAGGTATATTGAGGAATACCGCAAATATGCAGAGATGTATACCTTTGAAGACAGAACAAACAGCCCGGGGGACTGCGGATGAAACGCGGATTAATGTTGCGCATAATTGTTCTTGCAGGCATTATGCTTCTTTCAGTTTATATTACAGGGTGCGCAAGTGAGGTTAGGTGTGAAGAGGACAATATTCTTGGCGGCGGTCCGCTTGAGAAAGGAAGATGCGCAATGGAATGTTCCCATTACGGTGACCCTTCCCGTTACACTGGCCCTTCCTTTGACATGCGCTGCAACCATATCTTCCCCGGCGACCGGGGCAACTGCCCGGCAGGGGAAGTTTGCACCCCTTCCTGCAAGTGCCAGATGGTTGACAAGGACTTTGACGGATATTTTGAAGTTAGGGATGCAGGATGGCTAGACAATTTGATACGTGGATCGGGGAGACCGATAGTGCCTGACTGCGACGGCACAAACTCAATGATAAATCCCGGCGCAGCCGAGGTATGCAATGGCATTGACGATGACTGCTCTGACGGCAGCGGGGGGTATGATTCTGATCCCGAAACAGGGATTGATGACGGAGATGTATGCAAAAAAACTGTTTATCTTTGCATGGAAGAGTCAAGAGACAGGGAGATAACATATCCCTTTTCCTGTAAAAATAATAAAGAGTGGTGCCATAGCGAAG